>NZ_JBEZDE010000028.1:0-97940 GCF_040648115.1 Nocardia sp. NPDC049190 | reverse complement strand
CGGCACGCTCGCCATCGGACAGCGTGATCTCAACAGCAGAAGGTCCACGATGCGACACACAAACAAAATATCAACTTACTTGCCTGATTTCAGGCACGACACACTAGTGCCGCATGAATCACGGACGTGAGGCGCCGCTGGCGATCTTGGGAATGTAGAGGTCCTCGACGAACCCGATCAGCTCATCGCGAGTAGTGGTCATTCCTGCCCCTCCTTGCGACCGATCCTGGCAGAGCGTGCCAGCGAGCCAGCAAGCACCATCCCGTAACCTCACTCGACCACGACCGCCGAACGTTCCGGCGGCACACTCCCGCTACACCGCCGAGTATCCGGCATTCCCGGCATTGGTAACTCTCCTCGCGCTCGGTCGCCGTCATTCGAGCACCACACCGGCCCGCTGCGGCACCGGACGGCAGCGCCCAATCGCTGCCCAAACAATCAGCCTGCTCCTGCTTTTCACACGAAACTCTGAGTCCGTCAGCTACCGGAATCAGCAACCGTCATGATCGGCACGACGGCGGATCACCACCGGTTCCGCCGCTGGCCGAACGTTCGAGGACACCTTCCGCCGCCCGCTATGGACGAGTGGGCAGCGCTCACCAGGTTTCCATGGCACGCCTGGTCGCAACCTCTGTGACACTCAGATGAAGACACGACCGGGTAGGAGCTGGCCATGACACAATCGGACCATCAAGTGCAGCAACCGATCGCGAACGCGAGCACCGCCCACCTGTCGGATATACCGGCGGATTTTCTCGCCGCATATCCCGACTACCCGACCACCGCTCGGCTCGATGAACTGCGGGCCACCGAATACAACTATCTGGATAGCGACAACCACGTCTACCTCGACTACACCGGCTCCGGACTGGCCGCACTCGCCCAATACCAGGCACACAGCGCACGACTATCCGAAACATGTTTCGGCAACCCGCACTCGGAGAATCCCACTTCCCGTGCGGCGACCGAACTCGTCGAGCGCGCACGCCGGGCGGTCCTCGCACACTTCAACGCCGCACCGACGGAATACACAGCGATCTTCACAGCCAACGCTACCTCCGCGTGCAGGCTGGTCGGGGAAGCTTATCCGTTCGGACCCGCGGCGCCGTACGTACTCACCTTCGACAACCATAATTCGGTGAACGGGATCCGAGAGTTCGCGCGGTCGAGACATGCACGGACCCAGTACATTCCGATCACCGACACCGAGCTGAGAGTGAGCGAACAGGCGGTCCACGCGGCACTGCGGCGTCGCTCTCGACTCGGATGGCGCACACCAGCGGAAAGGCCCCGGCGCCACGGGTTGTTCGCCTATCCGGCGCAGAGCAACTTCACCGGCGTGCAGTATCCGCTCGAATGGGTTGATATCGCCCATGAATACGGCTACGACGTCCTGCTGGATGCCGCTGCCTTCGCGCCTACCAACGTACTCGACCTCACCGCGGTGCAGGCCGACTTCATACCGGTGAGCTGGTACAAGCTGTTCGGATATCCGACCGGCATCGGCTGTCTGATCGCCCGCCGCGAAGCACTGGCCAGGCTGCGCCGGCCCTGGTTCTCCGGCGGCACCATCCTCGCCGTCAGCGTCCAGGGCGACTGGTATTCGGCGGCGGCCGGCGCGGCGGCCTTCGAAGACGGCACCCAGAACTTTTTGTCCATCCCCGATATCGAGTACGGGATCGACTGGCTGCGCGGTATCGGCATGGATCGGATCCGGCTGCGCACCCGCTGCCTGACCGGATGGCTGCTCGACCGACTGATCGCACTGCGGCACGACAACGGCACGCCACTGGCCAGGATCTACGGCCCACACCATCTCGACGGTCGGGGCGCTACCGTCGCATTCAATGTTCTGGATCCCGCCGGCGTCGTCGTCGACGAGCGCTTGGTCGCTCGGGAGTCCGCCGCGGCCGGTTTGTCGATACGCACCGGATGCTTCTGTAATCCCGGGGTCGGCGAGACGGCGTTCGATATCGGCCGCCGGTCCTTGCTCGGCCTCCTCGGGAAGCGGCTCACCAGCATCGACGAATACCTCGACGTCCTGGGCCTGCCCACCGGCGGCGCGGTCCGCGTCTCGCTCGGGCTCGCCTCCAACATCCAGGATGTCCAACGATTCATCGAGTTCATCGACAATACCTATCGAAACCGGCCGACCACCGCCGACGGCCTTCCCCCACGGGAACAGTGCTGACCCTCGAGGTCCTACCTCCACTACAACGTCGAAGTAGCGCTTGAACCTCTACCTGGGCATGTGCCGGCGTTGACTGTGCTGACGAAACGCGCTGAATTGCGAGCGCGGCCGCCGGGCAGCTCACTTCGACCAGACACGCCGCCGCCGGAAAACCTCTCGTGGACACCTACGGGCATCTGTGGGCGGATACGGACGAGTCCACCCGCCAAGTGATCGCGTCTGTGATCACTGAGCGGATGGACTCGGAACCGTCTACTGCGTACCGAACGCCGCAAATAGTGGCATTCGTGCAGGTCAGGCTTACACGTCGAAGTAGAGCTCGAACTCGTACGGGTGCGGCCGCAGGTTCACCGGCGCGATCTCGCCGTCGCGCTTGAGGGTGATCCAGGTCTCGATCAGATCCTCGGTGAAGACGTTGCCTTCGGTGAGGTAGTCGTGGTCCTGTTCGAGGCGGTCGATGACCGAGGACAGGCTGGTGGGGGCCTGGGGGATGTTCTTGGCCTCCTCCGGCGGGAGCTCGTAGAGGTCCTTGTCGACCGGGGCCAGGGGCTCCATCTTCTTCTTGATGCCGTCCAGGCCGGCCATCATCATGGCGGCGAAGGCCAGGTACGGGTTGCCCGAGGAGTCCGGTGCGCGGAACTCGAGCCGCTTGGCCTTCGGGTTGTTACCGGTGACCGGGATGCGGACCGCGGCGGAGCGGTTGCGCTGCGAGTACACCAGGTTGATCGGGGCCTCGTAGCCCGGGACCAGGCGGTGGTAGGAGTTCACGGTCGGGTTGGTGAACGCCAGCAGCGACGGTGCGTGGTGCAGGATGCCGCCGATGTAGTGACGCGCCAGGTCCGACAGGCCGCCGTAGCCTGCCTCGTCGTGGAACAGCGGCTTGCCGTCCTTCCACAGCGACTGGTGCACGTGCATACCCGAGCCGTTGTCGCCGAAGAGCGGCTTCGGCATGAAGGTGACGGTCTTGCCTTCCTGCCACGCGGTGTTCTTCACGATGTACTTGAACAGCTGCAGGTCGTCGGCGGCGGCGAGCAGGGTGTTGAACCTGTAGTTGATCTCGGCCTGACCGGCGGTGCCGACCTCGTGGTGGCCACGCTCCAGCTCGAAACCGGAGTTCTGCAGGTTGGTCGAGATCTTGTCGCGCAGGTCGACGTAGTGGTCGTAGGGCGCGACCGGGAAGTATCCGCCCTTGTTGCGGACCTTGTAGCCGCGGTTCAGGGTGCCGTCCGGGTTGAACTCGGCGCCGGTGTTCCAGGAGCCCGAGACCGACTCGATCTCGTAGAAGGCGCCGTTCATGGCCGAGTCGTAGCGGATCGAGTCGAAGATGTAGAACTCCGCCTCGGGGCCGAAGTACGCGGTGTCGGCGATGCCGGTCGAGCGCAGGTACTCCTCCGCCTTGCGCGCGACGTTACGCGGGTCGCGGCTGTAGGCCTCCCGGGTGAACGGATCGTGCACGAAGAAGTTGAGGTTCAGCGTCTTGGCGGCGCGGAACGGGTCGAGCCGCGCGGTCGTGTAGTCGGGCAGCAGCAGCATGTCCGACTCGTCGATCGACTGGAAGCCACGGACGGAGGAGCCGTCGAATGCCAGCCCTTCCTCGGCGAGATCAGTGGTGAAAGCCTTGGCCGGGATCGAGAAGTGCTGCTGCACACCGGGAAGGTCGCTGAAACGGATGTCAACGTACTCGACTTCTTCGTCAGCGAGGTATTTGATGACCTCGTCGGCCGTGCTGAACGTCACTTGTTCTCCTAACGGATCGGTTCCCAGCCAGTGTCGATTGCTTGGGCTCGTCGCGTCCAGACGCTATGGATGCCGTGTTTCCCCGCAGTCAAGGCTGTGTTTCGCCAGTGTTACGCGTGCACCTGGCCGAGTGGCAATGGCCACCCGAACTCGAACAATCGTAGTCCTGTCACCCCTTGCGGCATGCGCCGACCTGAACTCCCATTATGCGGTACCGATCGACCGGTCGGACGGGCCTATTCTGGGGTGCATGGCACGCATCACCGGATCTTGGCTCTCGGGACCTTCGGCCGATCCCGGAGACTCGGCAACCCCCGATTTCCCCGGTGCGTATCTGGGCCTGCCGCAGACCGGCGCCGGTTCGTTGGCGGGAATGGGACGCCGGATCGCCGCCCTGTTCGTGGACTGGTTGATCGCGCTCGGCATCTCGGCGTTGATCGTGCGCAGCGGTTCGGCGTCGAGCCTGACACTGCTGGTCTGGTTCGTGATCGGCGTCGGTGGGGTGACGCTGTTCGGTCTCACGCCGGGGCAGTATTTCCTGCGGCTACGGACGGTCCGCATCGATGCCGCGGTCCCGGTCGGCTTCGTGCGGGCGCTGGCCAGGCAGGTGCTCCTGGTTTTCGTGGTGCCCGCACTGTTCACCGATGCCGACGGACGCGGCATGCACGACCGTGCGACCGGCACCGCCCTCGTCCACTCGCGCTGACACTCGACCAGTCTCCCTGCACCGGCTCGGTGCCGTAGCTTCCCGGTTCACCGGCTCTGGAACCTGATCGGGTCGGCCGAGCCGCTTCACGGCAGGTGAGCCTGCTGATTTTCCCCGCTACAGCCGACGAGAGGCCCGTATCTCGATAGGTACGGGCCTCTCGTGGGCATCAGGTCAGCGCCTGCGGATGGTCCGCTGTACGCCGCGCATCTTCGCGCCGCCGGGCATCGGGCCCTTCGGCAGCGCGGGCCCGCTGCGCGAGCTGAGCGCGGACAGGCGGCCTTCGATGAGGTCGATCCGTTTGGTGTCGATGTTGCGGGGCAGCTTGGTCAGGTAGCGCTGCAGTTCCTTCAGGGGAACTTGACCCTCGTCGTTACCGATGACGATGTCGTAGATCGGAGTGTCGCCGATCAACCGGGCCGTGCGCTTCTTCTCCTGGGCCAGCAGCGATTTCACCCGTTGCGCGGAGCCCTCGGCAACCAGGACCACGCCGGGCAGACCGATCACCCGATGGACCGCGTCCAGCTGGGTGGTCGCGGCGATGCCGTTACGCACCCGCCACTTGCCCTGCAGGTTGTCCAGCACCCAGGCCGCGGCGCCCGCCTGGCCCTCAGCCTTGTGGTAGACGCTCTTCTGCACCCGCCGGCCGAAGATGATGAAGGCGACCAGGGCGCCGAGCACCACGCCGAGCGGGATGAGGAACCAGGTGAGCCCGAAGAGCAAGCCGACGACGACGAAGACGGCAGTGATGCCGATCACCGTGCCGATCATCAGCGGCAGCAGCAGCTTGTCTTCCTTACGCTGCATCTGGAACGCCTGCCAGAGCTGCCGACGACGTTCTTTCGACTGCTGCTTGCGCGCCGCTTTCGCCGCGGCCTTCGCTTCCTTGCTGGGCTTGCCTGCTGCCATGCCTCTCAGGATAGTGCCCAGGTAGTCCCGGCTTTGCCACGGGACAGCAGCGCGATCAGCCGCGGCGGACAATCGGACCGAGCGCGGTCAGATCCAGATCACCGGATGCCTCGGTCCAGCCCATCGCGCGCAAGTCCACCGGGGTGGCCACGCCGAGGGCGTCGCGCAGGCCGACGACGACCGAGCGGGCGAACTCGAGCAGACCGTTGGGCGAAATCGGCCAGAACAGGGTTCTGGTCCAGTTGTCCGTATCGCGCCGGAGCACGGGCTCGCGCCAGCCGAGTTCGCGCAGCTCCTGTGCGGCCGCATCGGGAATGGGCTGCGTCAGATAGTGATTTCCGGCCAACTCGGCGGAGAGTTTGATGTCGTACTGAACGAACTGGACATAACGATTTCCGGGCGCCGCGATAATCAACGTGGCACGCGAGGGCAGCTCGGAAAGACATTGCGCCAACGCCTGCACGAACCGTTCCCAGTCCGTGGTCCCCGGCTCACTCATTCTCGCCCTGGCACTCGCACCGGCTGATCATACGCCCGCCTGCCCCGGATACCAGGCGAATTCTGTTGAACCACGGTGTACTTCACGCGGATCCCGTGAGAAAGAATGGTCATCACTCGGTCCGGATATCCAAGCCCCGCCATCCCCGCTTCCGATGCCGATGGGTGCGGTGAATCAGCGACAAGACCTGTTGCCGGAAAACCGTCGCCGCACTATCAGCCCAGGATTCGATCGATTGTCCCGTGCGAGTTTCCGATCCCGCAGCGCAGGTCATCGCCGCAGGCGTCCGCAGCACCACCGTCGGATCGAGCATTCGGATGAGCGCCGAGAGATACCAGTTGACCACCATGGTTCCGGGGGCTGGACGCCTCTGCCGACACACCCGATAGTCCTAGTAGTGACCGAAAGAACCGGAATGCTGCGCGCCCTGCTCGGGCTACTGCTCGTCTTGGCAGCGTCCGCGCCGGTGACTGCCGCCGCCGAGCCCCTTGCGGCGCCTTTTCAGTGGCAGCAGACGTTCATCGATGGCAAGGACGGCACCCGGCTGCACGCGGATATCTTGCGCCCGGACGGCGTCTCCGACGACACACGCACGCCGGTCATCCTCACCGTCAGCCCGTATCGCGCGCATCTTGCGTATCTGAGCGAGCCGCGCCTTGCGGGCGGCCCATCCACCGACAACCTCACCGTGGAGCTGTTCCTGCGCGCCGGCTACACCTACGTGATCGTCGACCTGCGCGGCTTCGGCGGCTCGGACGGCTGCCCCGACTTCGGCGGCCCCGGTGAACGCTCGGATGTGGCGACCGCGGTGGAGTGGGCGGCGAGTCAGCCGTGGTCCACCGGCAAGGTGGGTATGTTCGGCGCCTCCTACGAGGCATGGACCGGACTGATGGGCCTGGCGGGCGCACCGAACGGCCTGGCGGCGGTCGTCGCGTTCGAGCCGGTCGTCGACCCGTACTCCTACCTGTACATGCAGGGCGTCTCGTGGAAGTTCTCCGGCAAGCCGATTACCGAGAACGGTGTGCGCCCTGCGGATTTCGCCGGACTGGAGCATCTGCTCATCGCGTCCACGCCGCCGCGCCCGGAGGACTCTCCCGGATACCGGGCCAACGCGACACAACTCCCTATGCACTGCTACCAGCAGTACCTGGCGGATATCACGAACCACGACGGCGGCACCGCTTTCTGGCGAGACCGTGATCTCGTAGCACCGTTGCGCGGCAGCACGATTCCGCTGTTTCTCGGCCAAGGTTTCGTCGACTACAACACCAGGGCCTACCGGGTGTTCGACCTGTGGCACGGGCTCGGACCAGGCGAGCACCGGGCGTGGTTCGGCCAGTGGGGCCACCGCACCTGCCACGACAAGTGCGGCACACCGCATTTCGACACCGAGGTGCTCGCCTTCTTCGACCGGCACGTGGCCGGCCGCGATATCGAGGTCCCCGGGCCGCGCATCACCGTCGGCCAGTTCGACGGCCGCTGGCGAGCGGAGACGGCCTGGCCGCCCGCCGACGCACAGCGGGTCGCCGTCGAGCTTCGCACCGGCGGCTACACCGACCGCGGGCTGGTCCCAGGACGCGATCGTGAGGTCTGGTCGGTGTCCGAGCCGATGACGCAACACCAGCACCTGTCCGGCATCCCGACCGCTACCCTGCGGCTGAACGGTCCGCCGACCGCGACGGTGGCCGTCGAGCTCTACGACATCGCGCCCGACCTCCGCGCGACGGTGATCACCCGTGGCATCGCCCCGGTCACCGACACGGCCGAAGTCCGGCTGCTGGCCCAGGACTGGCCGATCCCGGTGGGCCATCGGATCGGCGTGCGCGTCACCGACGTGGTCGATGACGTGTGGTCGCACTCCCCCGCCTTCGCACAGGTCGCCATTGCCGCGGCGAGCGTCGAGCTACCCCTGCTGACCAGCAGACGCGACCCCGAGCTACCCGGCGGGCTCACCGAGGGCATCGTGAAGTGGCGAAACGAGAAGACCGTGACGCTCGAACCCGGCATGCTGGACAATGCAACGGTGCCTATGAACGTGCCCGACCGCACCGGTGACCGATGACGAAGCCGGTCGACGACCCGACCGCTGAACGCCTCGCCGCGGCGCTGCGCTGCGCCACCGTGTCCACCGATGATCCGGCGGACGCCGACACCGCCGCGTTCGACCGCCTCGACGCGCACCTCGAGCAGTCCTTCCCGTTGGTGCACGCGCAACTCGAACTCGAACGATTCGGATACAGCAGGCTCTACCGATGGCCGGGCAGCGAACCCGACCGGGTTGCCGCCATCCTGCTCGCGCACCAGGATGTGGTGCCCGCGGACCATCCGCAGCGCTGGACCCATCCACCGTTCGCAGGGGTGGTCGACGACGAATTCATCTGGGGTCGTGGCGCGATCGACGACAAAAGCCGTGTCGTAGCCATTCTCGAGGCTGTCGAGTCGGCACTCGCCGCGGGCGTCCGGCCCCGGCACACCGTCTATCTGGCGTTCGGGCACGACGAAGAGGTTTTCGGCGGGGACGGCGCCGAACGGATGGCCGAGCGGCTGCGGCGGGCGGGCGTGCGCGCCGACCTGTTGCTCGACGAGGGCGGCGTGATCACCGAGGGCGTCGCCGACGGTGTGCGGCAACCGGTGGCCACGGTCATGCTCGGCGAGAAGGGCTACGCGACGGTCCGGTTGTCGGTCACCGAGGTGGGTGGGCATTCCTCCATGCCGGGTCGGCAGACCGCGGTCGGCCGGATCGCCCGCGCGGTGAGCCGGATCCAGGATCATCCGATGCCGCTGCGCCTGACCCCGGTGATCGCGGACATGCTGGCCCGGCTGCGCCAGGTCATGCCGGCGCCGCGGCGGCGCCTGCTCGGCTTCGTCGGCGTCGTCGCGCCACTGATCACTCGGGTGCTCGCGGCGAGACCGACCACCGAGGCGATGGTGCGCACCACCACCGCACCCACCGTGATCCGCGGCGGAGTGAAGGCGAACGTCTTGCCGCAGCATGCCGAGGCGCTGGTGAACTTCCGCATCCTGCCGGGCGACTCGGTCGACTCGGTGCTGGAGCACTGCCGGAAGGTGGTGCGCGACAACGGTATTCACCTCGAGCTGGTCGGCATGTCGTCGGAGCCGTCCAGCACAACGGGTCCGGGACCCGCCTTCGACGTGATCGCCGATGTCGCCCGTGCTATCGTCCCCGGTATCGCGGTCACCACCGGCCTGGTCCCTGGCGCCACCGACTCCAGGCACTACGACGATCTGGCCGGTACCCGGTGCAATTTCGCCCCGATCGTGCTGAACGAACGCGATCTGGCCTCGATCCACGGAACCGACGAGCGACTGTCCCGGGTCAACTACGCTCGGCTCATCGAGTTCAACCGTCGGCTGATCGACCACTTCGCAGCCGCCACGACCAGCGCAGTACAGACGTCAGGAGTCGATGCATGACCACCGAACCGACGCCGGGCGACACCGAGCCACCCACCACGTCCACGATCCACACCGAGACCGGAGAATTCGACGGCAGCGGCAGAATCGCCTGGCGCGCCTGGTTGCCGGACAACTCGGCACGGGGGGTTGTCGTGCTCGTGCACGGCATCGCCGAGCACTCCGGACGCTACGCCCACGTCGGGAAGCGATTGGCGGGCGCGGGTTTCGCGGTATACGCGCTCGATCACATCGGCCACGGCCAGTCGGCGGGCCGCAGAGCCAACATCGGTTCGATGGCGGACGCCGCGGACAATGTCGCCGCCATGCTGGAGATTGCGACCCGCGAACATCCGGACGGACCGCGCTTCCTGCTCGGACACTCGATGGGCAGCCTGATCGTCCTCTACCTGGCCACCCGGGCCCCGATCGACGTCGCGGGCATCGTGCTGTCCGCCCCGCCGCTGGACATCCCGGTCGGCAATCCGGTGCAGCGTCTGCTCGCGCCGGTGCTGAGTAGGTTGACGCCGGATCTCGGTGTGCTGAAACTGGATTCGACGATGATCAGTCGCGACCCCGCGGTCGTCGCGGCCTACGACAACGATCCGCTGGTTTATCGAGGCATGCTGCCGGCCCGCACCGGCGCCGAGATGCTCGAGGCGACCACCACGGTCAAGGGACGGCTCGCGCAACTCACCGCGCCGCTGCTGGTACTGCACGGCACCGCCGACACGATCGCGGCACCCTCCAGCTCCGATCTCATCGAGCGGGGCGCCGGCTCCAAGGACCTCACCGTGATCCGCTACGAGGGCCTCTACCACGAGGTGTTCAACGAACCCGAGCAGGACAAGGTGCTCGGTGATGTGGTCGGCTGGCTGACGGAGCACGCTACCGGTCATTAGGTCCGTGGCGGGAACTGATCCATCAGGTGGATTCGTGCCGGCCGACACATGCTGATCGACGGTCGGACCGATGTGGGCGCTGCTCGACCGGCCGAGATCGCTTCAGTTCAGACGTACCTGGGCCACCACGGCGCGGTGGTCGGAGCCCGGCATGGTCAGGGTGTGCACGATTTCGGCAGTGGCATCGGCGAGCAGGATGTGGTCGATGCCGATCACCGGGACCCAGCCGTGATCGTTCGGGAAGGTGGGCAGCAGGCCCGCGCCGGTTTGGTCGGCGGCGGAGGCGAAGCGACCGTGCAGCAGATCGCGATACGCGGCGTGGTCGCGGGTCGCATTGAAGTCCGCGCCCACGATCGCGGGACCGCTTTCCGCGTCGAGAATTTCGCGGATCCTGCGCATCTCCGTGGTCCATGCCTGGAATTCGAAGGGCGGCGGGATCGGGTGGAAGGCGAAGATCGTGATCGGTCCGCCTTCCGGGTGATCCATCGTCGCGGACACATTGTTCAGGATGAAGCCGTCGTATTTCCTGGCGTCCCGCAACGGGTATCGGCTGTAGATGCCCGTACCGCCGCCACCTGTCCGCGTCGGCTCGGTGTAGTGATGTGGTAGTTCCGCCAGGATTCCCACGGTCGTCAATCGCTCGATCGCCGATTCGGTCAGTTCATCCACGGTCAGCACATCGACCCGGTTCTCCCGCACCGCTCGGATGACAGCCGTTGGATCGGCGCCGCCGAAGAACAGGTTCGACTGCATGATGGTGAACCGCGGCCCGGTCGCCGCCCGCCCCTGCGGCACGAACGCAGGCACCAGCGTCCACAGCGCCGCCACGGCAAGGACCCCGGCCACGGCCGCACCGCGCCACCCACGCGCGATCGATAACAACACGAGACCAGCGACCGCGCCGAGCATCAGGTACGACGCCCCGGACGCGACCAGCACCAGCCAACGCCACGGCCACGCGACGAAATGCAGCACAATCCCGACGGATCCCGCCGCCACTGCGCACCACCCCGCCCCGAGCAGCACCCGGTCCATCCCTTTACGCATGCGGTCGAGCCTAGCTAGGCGGTGTGGGTGCGGACCATGTGTAGAGCTTGTGTCGCTGGTGTGTGTTCGATGCCGGAGGTCGGCTGCGCGAAACCGGCTGCTACCGAACCGTCATGATCGTTGCTGCCCGATCTGTTGGCCTTGGCGCGGCCTGCGCGATTGTTCGCCGGTCCGGCGTGGCCGCCTGGCTGCCTCGGTCCGAACCTCGCTGATCTGGTCTTCGGGAACGAATCTGATGATGTCTTCGCGGGAGGCGATGGTCAGTTTCTGGAAAATCGCGGCCATCTGCGCGTCGACGGTTCTCCCCGAGTTTCCGCGGCGGGCCGCGATCTCGGTGTTCGTCCACCCCGCCGCGGCCAGGGTCGCGACTTGCTGCTCGGCTGTCGACAGCTCGCCCCAGTGCGAGGGAGTATTTTGCCGGGCGGGATGGTCCATCGGCATTTTCTCGATGGAGAATGTCCCGAGCGCCAAGCGCTGCACCTCGTGCAACTCCGAACGCAACAGGGAGCCCTGCTTCTCCGCGGCGGCGAACGCGGTGGGTCCCAATACCCGGCGCGCGATGTCGATGGCCTTGTTCGTTTCATCGGCGAGCGGGCTCAGCTCCTCGATGTCGACACCCAGTTCCGCTCGCAAGCCCGCAGCCCCGCCAACGAGTTGCGCGGTCTCGGTGGCCAGCTTTCCGAGTTCAGCCCGGTCGGTGCTGCCTGCCGCGAGCAAGTCGGTGATGATCTGCGCCAGCGACCACATCCGAATGTGCACCGTCCACACCGCGCCCCAGTGGTCGTTCGCAGCTACCTGGTGCGCCAAGGCGGTGCGTCCGACGGTCAACGCCTCGGTGGCATCACCATGTTTGGTCAGCGCCAGCGCCCAGGCGATTTCGGTCCAGGATTTCGCCCACCCGGCCCCGGACGCGCTGGCGTAATCAAGGTTGCGTCGCGTGATCCGCAGGGCCTGCTGCGGTGACCCCAGGAAGCTCGCGGTCCATGCCTCGAAGTGCGCGCTGATAGCCTCGCCACCACGATCGTCGAGGGCACGGAACTTCTCCCGAGCCCGTGCCAACACCGTGATAGCCCTCGGGTCGCGGTGGGCCATCATCAGTTCCACTCCCCACACGAATTCGAACAGAGCGGGTAGGCCGATGTCGGCTTCCGGGGCCTGCCGCCAGTTCTGCCGGGTCTGCGGGTCAGCGATGCACGCGATCACGCAGTCCTCGAGAATCTGTTCGGCGTCCCCGCGTCTGCCCTGGATCAGGGCGAGCCACCCGATCAAGGCCATGGCTCTTATTTGGAGTTCGACGGGCTGCACGGGCAGTGCGCGGGTGGCTTGCAATGTGCGTTCGATCCAGCGACGCATTTCTCGAGGTGAGCCTTTGACGATCGGCAGGGCGATCAGACCCGCGGAGATTTCCAAGCCGAGTGTCGGTTCGCCCGACGTGAGGCTGGTCTCGATCGCGGTCACGATGTTGTCCCACGCCACGCGCGCCCAGTCCAGCAGATCCTGCTCGGCGGGACTGAACCAATGGCGTTGGGCATGAACGATTTTGTCGCGATAATAGCGGCGGTGCCGCTGTGCGAGGCGCGCTGGTTCGTCGACCTCGTCGGTGGACCGTTCTTCGAGTTGTTGCCGGGTGAACAGGCGAATGCTCTCCAGCAGCGAGTACCGCACGGTGGTCGGCGTGATGTGCACGGTCACCAGCGACTGCTCGACCAGACGCTCGAGCAGGCCCTCGACTTCATCAGCCGCGATACCCACCGCGTTCATCCCCTTGTACGAGGTCCGCCCACCCTGGTCGGATGTCGGGTCGTCGGCGCAGACGTTTTCGATGGCTTCCAGATCGGCGCCGACATCCATGACCGAGCTGGTGTCGTCTTCGGGGTTGGTGTCATACCCGGCGGCGAAAACCGACATGCGGTCCAGAAGCAGCTGTTCCTTGTCCGAGCACAGGTCGTAGGACCACGCGATGACGTCACGAACGCCCTGATGTCGTGGTTCGGCGCCCACCCGCGGCCCGTGTGACCACCGCAACCGTTTATCGGTCGCCTCGCCACTCAATTCTCGAACGATCATCGCCAACGGCTGCCGCAGCAACCGCGCCGCCGCCAACCGGATATACAGCGGATGGTTGTCCACCCGACGGCAGATCAGGCCGGCCGTCGCCACCTCGTCCTGCTCCACGATGGGGTGACCGGTGAGTTCGGCGCGTTGGCGAAACAGCGTCACCGCCTGCTGCCGGGTCAGCGGGGGAACCACTACCACGTGTTCGTCGACCCACCCGATCGCTTCGCGACTGGTGGCCAAGATGGTCAATCCCGGCACCGCCTCGAGCAACTCCGTGATCAGGCCACCGGTATCGGCGAGGACATGCTCGCAATTGTCCATCACCAGCACCGTCTGCAGGTTTCGCCCTGCGGCATCGGTCCTGGTCAAAGTATCGACCAACGCGTCCCAGCCCGAACGTCCCGAGAAGTCGGCCTCGACCACCGAGGCCGCGGCCTCTTCCTCGATCGCCACCGCGTCGGCGCCTTTGGCCACTCGCGCCAGTCGCACCCAGAACACCGGCGCACGCCTCGCCCTTCCGAAGCGTCCCAGCGCCTCGGTCGCCAGCCGCGTTTTCCCGATCCCGCCCGGGCCGACCAAGGTGATCAGCCGGGCCGAGCCCACCAGCAGCGCGCTGATCTTGTCCAGCTCCGGACCACGACCAACGAACCCATTTGTGGCAGCCATCTGCTCCCCAGCGCGCGCTCGGCGTGAGGCCATCATATTGGCCGAGCTTAGTCGCCGAACCTGCCGACAGCTATCACACAGCAGACCGAACGCACCCGTAGCGCGGAACCGCAGACAACTCCATGGCGCGGAGGGCACTGCCGACTTGCTGTCGCTACCCCAAGTCAGGATGAATTGTTGCCAATACTTTTGGCATAATTTCGCACAATATGGTTGTCACACCTATCGCCAGGACGGTGTCAGTGTCGGAGAATCACGAACTCGAACGTGGAACGCAGGGCAAAGCCATTGCGGTGGAACAACTTCGCCGTGCCGTCCGCCATGGCGACGTCGCGCCGGGCCAGCGGCTGGTGGAGGCGGAGTTGGTCGAGCAGCTCGGCGTCACACGAGGAAGTGTGCGGGCCGCGATCGACGAACTGGTCGCCGAGGGGCTGCTCGAGCGGATCCACAACCGGGGCGCCCGGGTGCGCACGGTCTCGCGGCAGCAGGCGATCGAGATCTTGGAATGCCGCAAGGTGTTGGAGGGGCTCATCGCGGCAAAGGCGGCCGAGCGGGTCGGCCCGGCCGACGCCGAGCGACTGCGCCGCTACGCCGACCAGCTCACGGCGGCGGTGCGCGATGGCGAGCCGTTGAAGTATTCGAGCCTCAACCATGAGCTGCACGCGGCGCTTGCCGATATCGCCGGGCAGCTGACCGCGGCCGATCTGATCGACAAGCTCAACGCGCAGATCGTGCGACATCAGTTCCAGTTGTCGCTGCGGCCGGGACGCCCGCAGGTCTCGTTGGGTGAACACCTCGCAGTGGCGGAAGCGGTGATCGCGCGGGATCCCGTCGCCGCGGAGCGGGCCATGCGTGCGCACCTCGATAGCGTGATCGCCGCGCTGAGCAAATCCGACTGAGTCGCTCCCCGAGCACGGTCACCATCTGTCGACGAAATTGTTGACAATTCTGCGTGCAGAGTTTTACCGTCGATGCGGGCGTGCCGCGCACGCCCTCGAACCGCAACGCGGCGGTCGACCGTGAGCATGTGAGGTGAGGCAATGCCCGAGTACACGTCAGAATCGCTTTTAGTGGTCAGTGCCCATGCGGGTGATTTCGTATGGCGCGCCGGTGGCGCGATCGCACTGGCCGCGTCGCGCGGAGAGCGGGCCACCGTGGTGTGCCTCAGCTTCGGTGAGCGCGGCGAGTCGGCAAAGGCATGGCGTGAGGGCAAGAAGCTCGACGAGATCAAGGCGCTGCGCCGCGACGAGGCCGAACAGGCCGCGACGGCGCTCGGTGCGGACATTCGCTTCCTGGACGCCGGTGATTACCCGCTGCTCGAATCACCGGAACTCGTCGACCAGCTGGTACACGTCTACCGCGAGACCACACCCACGGTGGTACTCACCCATACGCTGGTCGACCCCTACAACGGCGACCATCCGGCCGCTGCTCGCATGGCAATACAAGCACGCATCCTCGCCCAGGCGGTCGGGTACGACGCGCCGGGCGACCCGCTCGGCGCCCCGCCGGTGTTCAGCTTCGAACCGCACCAGTCGGAGATGTCGGAATTCCGCCCGGATGTCCTGCTGGACATCACCGAGGTGTTCGAATCCAAGCGCAAGGCGATGCGCTGCCTCGGTGTGCAGCCGCACATGTGGGCGTACTACGAGGACCTCGCCGCTCGTCGCGGGGTGCAGTTGAAGCGCAACGCCGGGCCGAACCTCGGGCTGCAGCACGACACCAAGGCCGAGGCATTCGTACGCCACTACCCGCACGTGACCGACCGGTTGTCATGACCGCGACGGCGGCCCCCATGGAGCGGTTGATCACCGGCCCGGATGAGCACGCGGCGCGGCGATGACGGCCATCGCACTGTCGGTCGCCGGTGTCGGCGACGCCTTCCGATTCACCACCGCCGAGCCAGATGCCCTGCGCGCCATCGCAGAGTCAGGAGAACGCAGATGAAATCCGTTGTCATAACCGATCCCCCCCGCGCCTCGCTCGCGGACGCCGCACGGCTCGGTCAGTATGGCGTCGCCACGGTGCACGAGGCAGCCGGACGAATCGGGTACCTCGGCCCCCGCCTGCGGCCCGCGTGGCCAGGGGCACGGATCGGCGGCACCGCGGTCACCGTGCTGTGTTGGCCGGGCGACAATCTGATGATCCACGTCGCGGTGGAACAGTGTCGCGAAGGCGATGTGCTGGTCGTGGTGACGAACTCGCCGTCCAGCGACGGCCTGTTCGGTGAACTGTTCGCCACCGCGCTGCAGCAGCGCGGTGTCCGTGGAGTCGTCCTGGGGTGTGGCGTAAGGGATGTTGCCGAACTGCGGGAAATGGGGTTCCCCGCTTGGTCGACGGCGGTCAGCGCCCAGGGTTCGGTGAAGGCTACGGCCGGGGCGGTCAATGTGCCGGTTGTCGTCGAGGGCCAATTGATCCGGCCCGGTGACGTGATAGTCGCCGACGACGATGGCGTCGTGCGGGTTCCGCGCACCGATGTGCCTGCGGTGCTGGAACTTTCGGCCGCGCGCACGGCCAAGGAAGAGGCGACCAGACAGGCGTTCCGCGACGGCGAGTTGGGTCTGGACCGGTACGGACTGCGCGACCGGCTCGACGAGTTCGGTATCCGCTACTCCTCCTACGCGGACTACTACGCCGAGGGGAGCGGTAATGAATGAGCGAAGCACAGCCACCACGGCGGACGACGCCGCGGCGGAGCCGTTCGGCACGGCGGGCGTTCGGTGTTTGTGGATGCGAGGCGGAACATCCAAGGGCGCGTTCTTCCTCGCCGACGATCTGCCGTCCGATCGCGCGACCCGCGATGATCTGCTGCTACGGATCATGGGCACCCCTGATCCGCGCCAGATCGACGGACTCGGCGGCGCGACCTCGCTGACCAGCAAAGTGGCCGTGGTGTCGCCGTCGGCGCTACCCGGGATCGATATCGATTATCTGTTCCTGCAGCTCGGTGTCGACGAGCCGACCGTGTCGGAGAAGCAGAATTGCGGAAACATCCTCGCCGCGGTGGGACAGTTCGCGGTCGAGACCGGACTGCTGACCGCCAGCGGTGACACGTGCCAGGTGCGCATCCATATGGTCAACTCCGGCGGTATCGCCGCCGCGACTTTTCCGGTTCGCGCGGGCCGACCGGTGTACGACGGAGAGGTCGCCATCGACGGCGTTCCCGGCACTGCCGCCGGGGTGCTGCTGTCGTTCGAGAACACCGCCGGGTCGGCCACGTCGGGGCTGTACCCGACCGGACGGCTCAGCGACAGCATCGACGGCGTGGAGATCACCTGTGTCGACAACGGTATGCCGGTCGTGGTCGCGCAGGCGCGCTCCTTCGGTCTCACCGGCTACGAAACCCATGCCGAACTCGCCGACGACACCGCGCTGCTGGAACGCGTCGACACTGTGCGCCGCAAGGCCGCGCAGTTGATGGGCCTCGGTGACGTGTCGGAATCGTCGGTGCCGAAGACGGTGCTTGTCGCGCCGGCTCGTGCCGGCGGCCAGGTGTGCACTCGCTCGTTCATCCCGGTCCGGCCGCACACCGCGATCGGCGTGTTCGCCGCGATCAGCGCGGTGACCGCCATGATGACACCGGGCACGGTCGGTCACGACCTCACAGCGAACTGGGCCGACGGCCTGTCGCGCGTGGATGTCGAGCATCCGTCGGGACACTTGCTGGTCGATATCGACCTGGACGCCACGTCCACTCCGCCCCAGGTGCGTACCGCCGGTGTCGTGCGCACCGCTCGAAAACTCTTTGCCGGCAGGGCTTTTCCCCGCCTCTGACACAACCGGTTCGGTACGGAGAGCCGAACATGCCACCTGGTCGCCCGACCATTCACAGGGTGCATCCCCAACGGGCCGACCCGCCGGGTGGCCAGGCGAGTCGCCTTCCGATATCAGCGACATCCCGGCTACTGATCACGTTCAGCATCGAGATCGACGATGTCGATACATCCGCAGCTCCGGCGATGCCGGCGGTGCGCCCGCATCCCGACACATTCGCGCGCGACACCCGCGCCGGACGATCCGAGCGCCGGCGCTGTCGACCTGGTAGAAGGCGTATTCATCGAGCCCTTGGCATGATTTCGCCCGCCGGCAGACGCGTGGGCGCCACGCCTTCGGAGTGGGCGGCAAGCGGATCGAACCAAGCAACTCCAGCGCACCCCGGCTCGATTGTTAACAATTTTGCTGAAACTATTGTGCGCTATCTCTCGGTCAATGTAGCGTCGGATTTACTGTGACGCACACCCCTGGACGAAAGGGACAAAGTTGTCCTCCCTTCCCGTGAGCCGCGGCGCGACCGCCGCCGACCGACTGGCGCCTAAAACGCCAGGATGGCTGGACTGGTATCCGAACCCGTCCCGTCCCCTGTTCGAGCTGCCGCCAGGTACTGTCGACGCGCACTGCCACGTATTCGGGCCCCAGGCGCAGTTCCCGTTCGCCCCGGAGCGGAAGTACACGCCCTGCGACGCGAGCAAGGACCAACTCTTCGCGCTCCACAACCACTTGGGCATCAGCCGCAGTGTCATCGTGCAGGCCACGTGCCACGGCGCGGACAACAGCGCCATGCTCGACGCCGTCGAGGCCTCCGGCGGGACGGCGCGGGGAATCGCCACGGTCGGTCCGGACATCACCGATGCCGAGTTGCGCACGCTCGACGCGGCGGGAGTGCGGGGTGTGCGGTTCACGTTCCTGCGACGTCTGGCCGACACCGCACCGAAGGACGATCTGGCGGCCATCGCCGCTCGGATCGCGCCGCTGGGCTGGCACATCGTCCTCTACTTCGAAGGCGCCGACCTGCCGGAACTGGAAGACTTCTTCGGCGCGCTGCCCACCCCGCTGGTGGTGGACCACATGGGGCGGCCGGAGGTCACCGAGCCGGTCGACGGCCCGCAGTTCAGCCGCTTCCTGCGTTTCGTCGAACACAACGACGTGTGGGTGAAAGTGAGCTGCCCCGAACGGCTCAGCGTCACCGGACCGGCGGCCCTGGACGGCCAGCGGAACGCGTATACCGATGTCGCGCCCTTCGCTCGCCGAGTCGTCGAAGAATTCCCGGACCTGGTGCTGTGGGGTACCGACTGGCCCCACCCCAATCTGACCGACCACATGCCCGACGACGGGCTTCTGGTCGACTATGTGCCACACGTGGCCGTCACCACCGAACAGCAGCACAAGCTGCTCGTCGCCAATCCGATGCGGCTGTATTGGCCCGGCGAAGCCTACTGATCCACCTCGTCCACTTCTGTTCTTCTCTTCGACAAGGGCCATTCCATGCAGCACTCCAATGCGGTGAATCGGCTGGACCGACTGCCGATCTCTCGGTTCCACAAGATCACCCTGCTGGCCGTCTCGTTCGCTTACTTCTTCGAGTTCGCGGACATCAACAGTTTCGCGACCACCGCGCCCAAGCTCATCCACGTGTGGGGGGTCACGGTCAACCAGGTGGCCTACGTCACCTCGCTGTCTTTCGTCGGCATGTTCTTCGGCTCGATCATCGCCGGCGGCATCGCCGACCGGTGGGGCCGCAAGCGAGCACTGATCCTGACCACGCTGTTCTTCGGAATCTTCTCCTTCGCGGCGACCTTCTCCTGGGACATCGTGTCGCTCGGCGTCTTCCGGATTCTCACTTCGGCGGGGCTGTCCGCGATGACCGTCGTCGCGGTCATCTACGTCAACGAGTTGTATCCGGCCGCCGTCCGCGGCAAGTACCAGGCCTACGCCATCGTCATCGGTATCTGCGGCACTCCGGCCACCAACCTCATCGCCAGCGCGGTCGTGCCGTTGACCGATTGGTCGTGGCGGCTGGTCTTCCTCTGGGGTTCGCTCGGAATTGTGTTCGTGCTCTTCGCTCGGCACATCAAGGAGTCGCCTCGCTGGTACGAGAGCAGGGGCGATTACCTCGCCGCGGACGCGGTTCTGCGCGAAATCGAATCCCTGGTCGCTACCGAGAAGGGGCCGCTTTCCGAACCCGCGCCACCCGCCCACGAGGCCGAGCCCACCAAAGCTCCGCTGCGCATGTTGCTCCAGAAGCGATACCTGCTCCCGACCCTGCTGCTCACGGTGCTGTGGGTGACCCAGACCATCGGCTTCTTCGGTTATTCGAGCTGGGCGCCTACCCTGCTGGCCAAAGAAGGCTTCAGTGTCGAGAAGTCCGTCTTCTACGTGGCTCTCACGACTGTCGGTGCACCGCTGGGCTCCTACCTTGCCTCGGTCGTCACCGACCGGTTCGAGCGCAAGTGGTGCCTGGTGGCCTTCGGCACGATCATCGCGCTGTGCGGACTTTTCTACGGACTGACCTTCAATCCGCTCTTGATCGTCGTCTTCGGCTTCCTGGTGAACCTGTTCGAGCGCGGTTACACCGCCCTGGGCTACGCCTACTCCCCCGAACTTTTCGATACCCGCAGCCGTTCACTGGGCACCAGCATCTCCTACGGCGTAGGCCGGCTGTCGAACGCCGCGGGTCCGCTGATCGTCGCGGCCTTATACAACAGGTCCGGCTATCAGAGCGTCTTCCTCTTCATCGCAGGCACGTGGCTGGTGGGCGCGATCGTGCTCGCCGTGTTCGGCCCCAAGACCCGTCGCGCGCGGCTCGCTGCCGCCGGTGACCGCACCGGGCACGATTCCGACCGCAGGCGAGCCGTTCACCCTCGACCAGGTGTTCACCAAGCCGAGTAGATCCACCCGGTCGCCTCGAGCGATACCAGGTAGCGCAATGTCCGAGCGGCGGCGCGCAGATATCGAACCACGAGACCTCGCGCCGCTGACCTGCTCGCCCCGCGACCGGACCTGATCGTCCGGCGGTGGGGCCAGCGGCCGTCGTACCGACCACCCCGATCGCTAGAACCGGGGAATCGCCTTCGACGGAGTCAGTTTTACGTTGCCCGTCCAGTATTCGGAATTCGCCATCTTCTGCAGGACCTCCGATGCGGTCGCGAGGTCATCGGTGGCGGCGGCGGTCAAGTACTGCTCGGCAAGGTGCGGCATGATGAATCTGTTCATCAGTTGACCTCGTTCCTGGCTCCAGCCCTCGAATGCCAACGGCAGCGGGTAATCGGGATTCGACTGAACGAGCGCCCCACTGGCATTTCGAGTAATTCGGCTGCCACCGGCGAGGGCCTGGATTCCTCTGATCTTGTCTCTGGTGGGGTTGCGGAAGTAGTCGTGCAGATAGTCCCGTTCGGCGCGGGTGAGATCGGATTCGGGCACATCATCGATATAGCGGCGGTTGGCCAGCCGGTGCGCGGTCTGGTGGAACAGCGCCATATTGGCAGGCGAACGGCCCAACTTGAGCACCGCCAGTGACGCCGCGGCCTCGCCGATGTACTTGTCCCCGTCCCACACGCTCGGAGCGAAATTCTGCCGATAGTTGTGGGCCCGCATCGCATCGCATCGCATCGCATCGCATCGCATCGACGATCATGTCGTGATCGGTGTAGCCGGCATCGATCATCGCGGAGGCGACGTCGCCGAGGGATCCGCCACGATTGACGACGCGGTCCACAGCCGCGGCGGCGCTGCGATGGGTATGACCGCCGTACTCCTCCACCGCCGACCTGGCGGCTTCCATGACGTTTTCCCGAGTCCGCATGTAATTGACTTGCCAGCCCTTCTCGTTCACCTCCGCATTGGCTTTCCACCCCGACTTCTCCGCACGATTTCGCAGGCTCGCGTTCGGGTCCCAGGGACTGCGTTTGTTCCCGAAGAGCAATGCGGTGACCGGGTTGCCGTTGAGGGTGTTGATCGCCGCGGCTCCGGTGAGCAGGCCCGACGCGATGGAATGCGACGTGCCTCCGGGGCCCATGCCGAAGGCGGCGCCGGCGCTGCCGCCACCGGATCGGCCCGCGCCCTGGATGGCCAGGGAGAACCGGTTGGCGATCCAGTCGTTGCCGCGGCTGATACCGGCACTGAGCCTCCGTACTTGGAGCACGGCGACGCTCTCCACGATGGCGCCGAGCACCAACACCACCATGACCTGGCCGCGGGCCTGCTCGAACAGATTGCCCAACAACAACATGTAGATACCGAGGAAGAGGGTGAAAGCCGTCATCCTGGCCGCCCCGACGAAGCTGTCGACGATGTTTCGGACCAGGAAGGTTTGGGTCGGCCCGTAGATGAAACCGCCCGCGGCGAAACCGAAGACAGACATAACGGCGTGATACATCGAGTCCAGCGCGGCCCAGATGATCTTGACCGCCAGGTATACCCCGAAGACCAACAGGATGGTCGCACAGATCAACAGCACCAGACCGGAGCCGATCTGACCCATGCCGGGCTTGTCGGCCTTGGCGAAGGCCGTTGCATCACCGCACGCCTTCAGGCCTTCCAAGACGCGCGCCTGGTCACCCGACTGGACTCCGGTCGACCAGGCGGCCCCACAACGCGGCGACTGATCGATCACGTGACCGAAGTTCCACACCTGCACCGGGCGCCGCGCGAAATTATCGGCCAGGTCGCCCTGCAGGCCCGCCACCAACTGGCCCGGATTCGGATTCGACTGGCCGTCGAGCCCGGCCGCCACCGAGACACCCAGGTCACGTCCCTGAGCCAGCAGGCCGTGTGAGGAAAGCACATCGGCCAACGGATGCGCGAGAAAGATCGGACCGAGTATCGCTATGGCCACCATCGTCACGACCTGTATCGCCGCCTTAGCGTGATACCCGCGCACGACGAACCACGCGACGCAGAACGCGCCGATCGCCGCCGCCACGGTCAACACCAAAGGCGTCGCGATCTGGCCGGTGAGTCCGTCGGCCACCCCGGTCAACGCCCCGCCGATCGGATCCAGCCACCGGAAACTCACTGCGTAGCCGATCACCCAGAGTGCCGCGGTCACCAACACCAGATAGCCGACCAAGAGCAGCTCGAGCAGCGTAACCAGCACTCCCTGCATGGGATTGAACAGGCTGCCGCGGCTGGCCGCGTACATGTAGTCGGTCAACCGCACTCCGGACGAATCCCGGATGTTCATCCACCCGAGTGCGTCGATGCTCGCCCCGCCTGCGGCAGTGCCGCTCTGTGCCGTTGCCACCGCACCGAGGACGCCGGGGATAACGAACAGCGCGACCGTGATGCCGAAAAACCATACGATGCGCCGTCGCCACGGCGAGAGATTCACCCAGTCACGACACCACCGCACGAGCATTGCCAACGGTACGGAATCGCCGAACACCGTCGCCCGCACCATCAGCGAACCGCGATCACGAGAAGACTGTGGTCTGACAGTCCGACCACCGAGGTATCGACAAGTCGTGGCGCTCATCGTGTTCCACTCGCTGACACGTGTACGAACCGTCGGAAGACACTGATAGCCGAGTGCACGGAGCAAAACTATGTGCCCGAAAGGGACAACGGCATAGATCTTCGCACGCTGATCGCAATCCTCGAGCGCTCGGAAGTGGAATCGGAGTGCGAAGGTCTCGCATCGGACGCCACGGCGTAGCCAGCGGCTGTACCGGCCACTTCCACACGATGCCGAGGAAGCTGGTGAACCTCAGGGGCACAACAACGATCGGGAGCCCGGGCACTTCCCTGTCTCCTGCCCGGGCTGGCGATGCGCCCGCGAACTCGCTGCGTGGAGAAATCAGCCCAGATGGGCCGACAGCAGCCACGCTGGAACCGACTTACGGCCGCTGGGCTCGTCGCGTATGCCCTCGAACCGAATACTGGGTTCTCCCGGCATCCCGAAATCGCCCACCGGAAGGTTGCCATGAATTCGCGCCGGCCTGATCTCATCGATCACCCAGTACTTCGACACCACCGCACGAAGCTCGTCGGCGGTGACCGGCGCCGGCGGCCCTTGTTCGGGCACGTCGGGCAAGGCGGCCCGGTCGAACACCAGCGCGAAATACGACGCGCCCGGCGCGGCGGCGCGCACGATCGACTGCTGATAGCCCTCCCGCGACGCAACCGGGATCGAATGGAACAGCGTGCTGTCGACAATGGTGCCGAAGCGGCCGTCGTAGCCCGTGAACGAGCTGATGTCGGCGACCTCGAAGGAAGCGTTGGCCAGCCCGCGTCGGGTGGCCTCGGCGCCGGCCAGCTCGATCGCCGTCGGCGACAGATCCAATCCCACGGTGGTGTAACCCCGCTCGGCCAGATCCAGTGAGATCGCCCCCTCGCCGCACCCGACATCGAGGACATCGCCATGGAATTTGCCCTGCTCGATCAGCACAGCGAGTTCCGGCTGGGGTTCCCCGATGCTCCAGGGCGGTTTCACGCCAGGCCCGAACGGACCGTCTTTGCCTTGGTAGACGGCCTCGAATTCGAAATCATCCGGTGTAGTCATAACCCACCAATATCAGGGCAACTGACCCATATTTGGGACCTCGCCCGCGACGCGCTCGGCCTGCGCTACATGTGCAAGCCGACCCACGCGCTCCAGACAACGTCGAGCCGCGCAATCACAATTGCCTCCACGAAAGGCCCGAGATCACGACCACTGCCGCTACAACCGGCCCCTTCCTCGCGGGTTGCGCACCTTCTGCCCTCGAGTTCGGGTCCATCCTGAAGATCTTCGTTCGAACGCAGTCGACTGGCGGCCGTCAGGGACAGAACAACAGCCATTCCACTGCGCTCGGCGAGCGAGCGGGCGGGTAGCGGGGTCAATGGTGAGTTGGCGAGGGGTGTTTGGGTTGTGCGACTGGTCTCGGCTGTCTCGGGTTGGCGTTTCGGCGACATGGTGGGTGTGTGGTGGTAGCAGGGATGGGGCGGAGGTTGCTTGTTCGCCGATCAGCGGGTTCACGCGGGTCCGGTGCGTTATCGAGCTGAGCGCCGGTGCGCAGCCGGCCAGGAGTTCTCCAGGGCACGGGCGACTGTGGGTTTGTCCGTGTGCAACTGTTGAAGTCATTTCAGTGCAGGATATTTCGACGGTAGGTAGCTGTATGTATTGCGGTTGGCTGCACTACCTCGATGTCGAGTTCGACTGCGGCGACTCCGCGTGCGCGAGCGTGTTCTGATTGATCGCGACATCGTTGCGGTGCAACGCTGCTGCACCCGTCCTGTTCCAGCGAACGCGGCTGCATCGGCTGACCACCGCGACACACCGCTGCTCGGAATGGCTCGGTAAGTAGGCCTCGGTCGGTTCGGTCAATACCCTCGCACGGACCGCGTCATGGGCGAAGAATAGGTATTCGCTGACTGATCCATGTCAGTCGAAGTGCTCGTCCGGCCGCCCGGGGGCGGGCGACGACATTCAGCGGGGGTTCTCGGAATGCGAAGTTCGGCACTGGTTCTGATCCTCGCCGCGACTCTGACGGCAGTCGCGGGGTGTGGAGACGGGAATTCGTCTGGTGCAGAGTCCACCTTCAGTAGCAGCACACAACAGGGCAATCCAATCGGCGAAACCGAACCCACCCCCAGCACCCCGGCCGAATCCGGCACCGCGGGAAGGCCTGCCCCCGACAATAGGGGCGAATCCGGAGGCGCTCCCGGCAACCCTGGTGGAAGCAGGGGCGGCGCGAGCGCGAGAGGAATCCCGGTCGACCTCGGCTCCTACGAATTCAATCCCGGCCAGCGCGCCTCCGACATCGTGGACACGATGCGTGATCGGTTCGCGGCGAACTGCGCAGCTGTCAAGCTCTCAGCGGATTGCGTCACGGTCGTGACGAAGGAGGACCTGACCCAACCGACACCGACGTGTGGAAGTCCGGCGCACCCGACCCCCGAGGGAACCGTCTCGTTCGTCGGAATCTATCCCGCCCCTGCGTATACCGGAGAGCCGGCGAAGACGATCAACTCCGGCGAGACGCTGACCGTCTATACGAAGAGGTGCCGAAGCGATGAGGCGCCGACCACAAACGCACCACCCACATCCCATGAAATTACGACGACATCGAAGGCGCCCGCATCTACCGTGGCGACGTCGACGACGCCCGCACCGCCCGCGGCTGCGACGACGACCAGCAATGGCTGAGCCCGAAGGCGAGGGCCGCGGATCGGTGTTCGCGGGGCTTCCGCAGATGGCACAGGTCGTCGGACAATTCGTGGCGCCAGCGACACTGTTGGCCGGGCTGCTGTTCTACTGGGGGTTCTTCCATGCGCGCGGGTTCTGCGGGTATTTCGGTGTGGACTCGGCGGTGCTCGGACTCACCACCACCGACTACGTCATGCGCAGCGCGGACGGATTGTTCGTTCCGCTCGCGGCGTATGCGGCGGCTACCCTCGCGGTGATGTGGGGCTGGGTCGCGTTACCGAGACGGCTTCGGCAAGGCCGCTGGCCGAGAGGGATCCTGCCCGGTGCGGCGATCGTGGGCGTGCTGTTGTTGATCAACGGATTGTCCCGCTTGAGGTTCGAGACGCCGATGAATCAGGCGCTGGGGGTGGCGCCGTCCTGCGTGATCGTCGGACTGTTGTTGACGTGGAGCGTCGTCGTCGCGCGCCGCCGGAAGCTCTCGACCGAATCGGCGACTCCGGCGCACTCGACGGCGCCGTTCGAGTGGGGTTTGATCTTCCTCCTCGTGGGCGGCAGCTTCTTCTGGGGGGCAACGGACTACTCGCTCGCTGTGGGTCGCGGACGCGCCATCGAGTTCGAGAGCGTGACCTTGCCGAGGGCCGCCGGCCTCACTGTGTACACCGAAAAGGCACTCGATCTGAATGTTCCCGGGGTTCGCAGGATTGCGTGTACCGACGCGGCCGCCGCCTACCACTACCGCTATGACGGACTCGTCCTGGTCATGACAGCGGGCGAAAACCTGGTCGCGGTACCGCGAACGTGGCGGCGTGAACATGGAACCGCAATCGTGCTGCCGCGCACCGGGGCAGGCGCAGCCAGATTGGAATTCACCACGTCGAATCCGGCGGTCGCGCCGACAGCTTGCTGAGCCGCCGCAGGCAACAGCTCAATGCCCACCGCCCTGGTCTCCTCGACGACGGCGCAGGCGATCCGGCGCCCCTGATATCCGTCACCGTCGTCACCGCATTCGGAACCGGCCCCCCTCCGCGGTGCGCACCTGCGGTCAACCCACGCGATCGCCGAGCCCGCGGTCAACCCACCCATGCCGATTCCCTGGATGACCCGCGCGGCCAGCAGCACCGGCACATTGCCCGCGAGGCCGGCAATGATCGAGCCGCCGACGAAGAGGACGAGGGCCGACGGGACCAGCAGCTTCTTGTTGAACAGATCGGACAGTTTGCCCCAGATCGGGGTGGACGCGGCATTGGCCAACAGCGCCGCGGTGATGACCCACGCGTACGCGGTCTGCGATCTCTCCAGTGCACCGCTGAACGCCGCCGGAACGCACTGGCACGACCACCCTGACAGCCGGTGAACGTACGCTGAGCGGTCACCGGGCCGTGTCGGAGCGCACACCCTCGAAGGATCGCAGTGCGCGACCGACATGTTCCAGCCATCTGGCTTCATCGAGCAGCGTGTCGGTGCCGTCGTGTTCAACGAACAGGGTCATCGTCGTGTTGTGCCGGGGCGGGTCGCCTGCTTGCTTCGCTGTCATCGCCGCCGCGATGACGGCCGCCTCGATCATCGGGCCGCGTTCGCGGTCCGGCAGGCCGAGCGCGTCGGACTGTTCGGCGGCGAGTTGCCGCGCCCGTGGATCGGCATACCCGCGCAACGCCAATTGCGCGTCCCGAATATCGACGACCCGGCGACAAAGCCGAAATTCAGCGTCTCGTAGAGGATTCCACTCGCGGCCAATCGGAAGGGGCACAGCGCTCGCCGTGCCGGCGACGGATGTCAGATGCCGGCTCAGCGCAATGAGTCGCCGTTCGGTGCGGTGGCATCGGTACGCATGAAGCAGCGACCCGAGGAATTCGCCACCCGAAGGCAGCGCCATCCCTGCGATGACGATGAGTAATCCGGCTGCCGTGAGCAGCCCGTCGACAGTGGTGTACATCGGCAGGGGCGGGTGGCGGAGATCGGCCGCGACGAGTACGTAGCCGAGGAAGGCCAGGCGTGCTATCACAGCGATTCCGCCTATAGCGATGACGCGGAATCCGATGCGTAGCCACGGCTTCGCGGTGAGCACGGCGTAGCGGAACCCGAACACGACCGCAGCTACGGCGCTGACACCGCCGTAGCAGATGAACAGATACCGATACCGGGCGCAGTTCGCGCACGCCGGTGGGAACGCGGCGAACAGCGAGACGACTGCGGCGACGACGACAACGAATCCCGCAAGACACAGTTGCGACCTGCGGCGCGCGATCTCGGTCGGGGTCGTGAGGTACACGAACCATATCTGGGTCGCGCACACCGCGAGCATCGCCGTGATGTCACTGAGCAGAATGCCGATCGTCGGAATACGGGTGCGGCGCTCGATGGCATCGGATTCGAGCCAGAACATCATGGTCGCCAGGATCGCACCAGTGAAAAGCGCACTCGCACGGTGCATCCCGTTGCCCGGATCCCGCATGATGTCGCGAGCCTTGATGGCCAGGACAGCGACGCAAGCGAACGCCGTGAGCAGGATGAGGAGAATCGGGTCGGGGGTCACAGGGAGTTGTCCAGGCGGCGGACTATGCCGGCGATCGTCGGATCGGCAGCGATGGTGACCGGCTGACTCGACCGGTGCGCGCGCCGCAGCAGCAACGTCGCCGTCATCTCCGCCTCGGTCTCCTGCTCGGTCGATCCGCAGGACCTGGCCAGAACCTGTCCCTGGATCCCCTGGGCGATGTGCACGAACATGCAGTGCCGTCGATCATCGCCGATCGGCCGGCCCCGGTGACCGAGAAGCAGATGCGCGAACTCGTGAAAGATGATCTGCTGGCGGTGAATCGGACTGGCGGATTCCTCGTAGATGACGGAATGCCCGTGCTCGTCGGTGATCAGCAACCCGAGTGGACTTGCCGGCGGCAAGGCCATCGGGATCAGCTCGATCCGTCTGCCCACATGACTGGCCAGCCGGTCGCACACCTCGTCGATACCGAAACGAACCGGTAGCCCGAGCACATCGATTCGTCTTTCGCAGCGCTTCCGCAAATCCGTAGTCCGCATGGCAGTCGAAGTTCTTCGCGCGCTACCGGTCGCCGGACGGGCCTGCGGGCAGTCGCTCCAAACGGCGGAAACGGTTGATCACGTCAGTGACCGCCGCCAGACTCTCGGCAGACAGGCCCGCCGCGCGCAGCGCCACATCGCGTACGCCCGCGTCCCGCATGGCAGCCAGCAGACCCAGCTCCGCGTCGACCTCGCGACTGGTCTCATCGTCGAAGAAGTACGCGGGGGGAACCCCGAAGAATCGAGCAAGCGCGCTCAAGTGCCGAAAGGTCGGATTGTCCCGTTGACCGGTGCGCAAGTACCAGACATAGGAGCCTGACATCTTCACCCCCTGATGGCGGGCGATCGCGGTGGCGACCTCCTCGTTGCTGAACTCGCGACCGTCCGGCCTGCGCACGACGTCGAACAGGTGGGTCAATCTCGACGCCAACGTTGTGCCCGTTTCGTCCACCGGTCGCCTTCCCCTCAACTGGAATGCCTCCGAACCATTATCGCTGGACGACTGTTGACAGGCCAGACCAGGCATGGTGCAATCGGGACCGTCAACTGATGTGAAGGAATTCCTTCTGAAGCCACATATGTTGACATGTCGACAGATTGCGCTGTGTCGTACGGGAGGACTGACATTGGGCAGGAGCAGACCGGACGCGTGCGACAGCAACATCGAACACCTGCGGTTCTGCACAGAGTCCGCGGCGATGACGTCGCCGGTCTGCCAGCGGGTGGCAGCTGATGTCGGGGACAACGCAGCCACAACCGCGATGCGCGTACACTACGCATGGACATAGCTCCAGATACAGTGCTCCCAAGGGCAATACGCTCGCCGAGCCGGTCAGTGCGATGTCGGACAACACAACCGCGGGCGATGTCGCCGACTGGATGGTCGACAGACGCGCAGTCGCACGGGATATGCCGCCGAATGCGCACCGGAGTTGCCCCAGCTCGCCGCGGAGGGGAGCGCTGGGGCAACGACGAACTCGGAAATACCCTCACGATGCCTAGGGCGCCGAATCGACAAGCCCAAGAAATAGACTAAGGAACAGCCTTGGCCGCTGAACACAATCCGTTTCCTGCGCTCTGGGCGCTGTTGGTCGGTTTCTTCATGATCCTGTTGGACATGACGATCGTTGCGGTCGCCACCCCCGCGATCAAAGCGGATCTGAATGCTGACATGCCCAGCGTGGTCTGGGTTACGAGCGCCTATCTGCTCACCTATACGGTGCCCCTGTTGCTGACCGGGCGGCTCGGAGATCGGTTCGGGCCCAAGCGTGTCTATCTGGTCGGTCTGGTCGTCTTCACCGCCGCCTCGTCGTGGTGCGGCTTGTCGCAGTCCATCGAAATGCTGATCGCCGCACGCGCGGCGCAGGGTATCGGCGCAGCGTTGATGACGCCGCAGACGATGGCAGTGCTCACCCGGACGTTCCCGCCGGAGTCGCGCGGCGCGGCGACGGGCCTGTGGGCTTCGGTCGGTGGGCTGTCCATGCTGGTCGGCCCGATCATCGGAGGCGTGCTGGTCGACCGGATCGGCTGGCAGTGGATATTTTTCGTCAACATTCCGATGGGGGTCACGGCGTTCGCCGCGGCGGTCTGGCTGGTGCCCTCGTTGCCGACACACACGCATCGACTCGATCTTCCTGGTGTGGCACTCAGTGCGGTCGGTATGACGTTGTTGGTGTTCGGCATTCAGCAGGGCAACACCTACCACTGGTCGGCGGGCGTCTGGGCATCCATCGGCGCGGGACTCACGGTGCTGGTCGGGTTCGTCGTGAACCAGGCGCACAGCAAAGACGAGCCATTGGTGCCACTGGGGCTGTTCCGCTATCGAAATTTCGCGTCGGCCAACGTCGCGGTGTGCGCAGCAGGTGCGGCGGAAACCGCCTTGATGGTGCCGGCGTACTTCTACCTGGAGGCGGTGCGGGATCTGTCGCCGACGGCAGCGGCTATGGCGTTGGCCCCGATGGCGGTCGTCACCGGCATCGCGGGCCCGTTCGTCGGCAGACAGGCCGATCACATGCACCCGCGTGCCATTCCGAGCTTCGGTTTCCTTCTGTTCGCCGCTTCGATGGCGTGGCTGGCGTCCGCAATGACACCGGACACCGCAATTCGGCAGATTGTGCTCTCGAGCGTCGCAATGGGGCTCGCGGCGACTTGTATCTGGGCACCGCTATCGGCCGCCGCCACACGCGACCTGCCCGTGCTCCACGCCGGCGCGAGCGCGGGCGTCTACAACACCACCCGGATGGTCGGCTCGGTCCTGGGCAGCGCGACGATCGGCGCGTTGATCACCGTTCGGATGACAGCACAGGGAATCTCGTCATCGCCAGCCGGCGGCGCCTGGCAGGTCCCCGAGTTCCTGAAACCTCCGTTCAGTGCGGCGTTGAGCCAATCGACCTATCTGCCCGCCGCGATCTTGCTGATAGGCCTGATCGCATCGATGATGCTAATTCTCCCCCACCGATCACCGACACTGACTACAGCGGATTCGAGACACCCCGACCCGGACACGTCGAGAACAGGGACCGACTCTCCAGCGGTGTCGCCTTCAGTTGCGGATTTGTTCGCCGGTCAGGCGGATCGAACACCGGACGCGGTCGCAGCGATATTCGAAGATCGCTCGCTGCGGTATGCGGAGCTCGATCACGAGTCCAACCGGCTGGCACGGGTTCTGATCGATCGAGGTATCGGTCCAGAGGCGATCGTGGCGGTGATGCTGCCGCGATCGCTGGAGATGATCATCGCGATTCTGGCGGTGATCAAGGCGGGCGGGGCATATCTGCCGATCGACCCCAGCCATCCCCGCGAGCGGATCGGGTTCATGCTCACCAACGCCGCCGCGCGTCTGGTCCTGACCGATTCCACGACAGCCGAGTCGGTCATGCGCCCGAGTGCGATCCACCTGCCGACCGCGGTATCGGTACTCGCAGTCGACGACGCCGAGACAGTTCGACTCATGGCTGAGCAGCATGACGAGCGCATCACCGACAGCGATCGCCGGTTCCCACTGCACCGGCACAACCCGGCGTATGTCATTTACACCTCGGGATCCACGGGCAAACCCAAAGGGGTCGTCATCACGCATCACAGCGCGATGACGGCGATTCGCGAATTGTCATCTCGGATAAAGATGACAGCGGAATCACGCGTCCTCGCCAGTACCTCATTGACCTTCGACGTGTCTGTGTTCGAGGTTTTCTGCACGCTGACCACGGGCGGCAGCATCGAAGTCGTCCGCGATATTCTGACACTGGTCGAACGCCCTTCGTGGAAGGGCGATATCCTCAGCGTCGCGCCCTCCGCATTCGGTGAGCTGATCGGACAATCCGATGCGGTGAAACTCGACGCGAAAGCTGTCGTCTTCATCGGCGAGCCGCTGACGGCGGCACTCGTCGAGAAAACCCTGGCGCATATCCCCGGCGTTCGCATCATCAACGGTTACGGTCCGACTGAAACAACCGTCGCGATTACCTCGTTCACCCTATCGCAGGCCCCTGGTCAGGCCGCTGTGCCGATCGGCTCGCCGGTCGGGAGTACACGGGTGTTTGTGCTGGACAACCGATTGCGGCCGGTCCCGATAGGCGTCGCCGGTGAACTATACGTGGCAGGTCCACAGTTGGCCAGAGGCTATCTGGGACGGACCGGACTGACATCCTCACGGTTTGTGGCGAACCCCTATCCGATCGCCGACGGCGAACGGATATACCGGACCGGAGACGTCGTCCAGTGGAACCGCGCGGGCCAGCTGGAATTCGTCGGGCGGGTCGACGACCAGGTGAAGATTCGAGGATTCCGGATCGAGCCGGGCGAAGTGGAAGCGGCACTGGTCGCCCACCCCGCGGTGGCGCGCGCGGCGGTGGTGGTGCGCGAAGACCGACCCGGCGACAAACGGCTGGTCGGCTACATCGTGCCCGCACACGGAATACTCGCGAAGACCAGAGATGTCGAGCATGTCGAGGCGTGGCGGCAAGTTTATGACGATATCTACAACGCACCCGACATTCCAGTGCTCGGAGCAGACTTTGCCGGCTGGAACAGCAGCTATACCGATCAACCGATTCCGCGGGCCGAGATGCGCGAGTGGCGCGCGGCGACCGTACAACGGATCATGGAACTCGGTCCGGCACGGATCCTGGAAATCGGCGTCGGCGCCGGCCTGATCCTGAGCGAAGTCGCGCCGACGTGTGAAAGTTACTGGGGCACCGATGTTTCCCCGACGGTCATCGATCGCCTGCGACACCAGCTCGAGGAACGACCCGACCTGGCGGCCGCGGTAAATTTGCGTTGCCAAGCCGCGGATGACATCCACGGTCTGCCGGAGAACTTCTTCGACGCGGTTGTCATCAATTCGGTTGTCCAGTACTTCCCGCACGCAGAATATCTGGTCGACGTCCTGCGCTCGGCTGTCCGGCTGCTGAGAACGCACGGTGTGATATTTATCGGCGACGTTCGAAACATGCGCCTTTCCAGTTGTTTCCACACCGCGGTCGAGCTACATCATGCCGGGCGGGACACGACGCCGACGGCGGCGCTGACAGCCGCTGAACGGGCCAGGACCACAACGCAGGAGTTGATGGTCGATCCGGACTTCTTCGTGAATTTCGCAGACGATACCGTCGGCCTCGCGGGCGCCGATATACGAATAAAGGACGGCGCTCATCACAATGAGCTGACGCGCTACCGATACGATGTGATACTTCGCAGCCGTCCCAGCGCGGCGCAGCAGCTACTCGCCGAGGCACGACGGCTGGAGTGGGGACACCCGGGGATCGGCATCGATGAACTCATCCGCCAACTGCGCGCCGATTCGCCTCCGATGCTTCGCGTAGACGGCATTCCCAACAGTCGCTTGTTTCCGGAAATCATGGCCGAGCGCAGATTACGCAGCGGCGGGTCGCTCGACGCCGCGTTCGCCGATCTCGACGCGTCACCCTCGCATCGAGAGTGGATCGACCCGTTCGAACTCAGCCGCCTGGCCGCCGAGCACAACTATCGGGCCGTTATGACCTGGTCGAATGTCCCGGAGCGGTTCGACGTCGTCTTGTGCAGACCGGAGGTGGTCACCACCGCATCATGGATAGGTGCGTACACGCCGAGGAAAACCGGCGAATTCGCTGCGGCCGAGCTCACCAACCGACCCGTGCGCTCCCGCGAAATCACCGCGTTGCCAAGCATTCTGAGGGCATTTCTGTCGTCCCGATTGCCGGCCTATATGATGCCTGCGGCGGTCGTTGTGGTAGATCGGTTCCCACTGACATCGAATGGCAAGTTGGACCGTCGCATGTTGCCGGCCCCGGAATTCACCAGCAAGACATATCGGGCGGCGCGCACCGAGCGGGAGAAGATACTGACGGGATTGTTCGCGGAGGTGTTGGGGGTGGCACGGGTCGGGATCGACGACAGTTTCTTCGATATGGGTGGACATTCGCTCTCGGCGACGAGACTGGCCAATCGAGTACGCGTGGTGTCGGGAATCGAGTTGGGTGTGCGGGACTTGTTCGACACACCCACAGTGTCCGAGTTGGCGGCTCGACTCGACAATGGCGTGCGAGTGCGTCCCGTATTGACGGTCGCAGACCGTCCCAAGGAAGTACCGTTGTCGTTCGCACAGCGGCGGCTGTGGTTCCTCCATCGGCTGGAAGGGCCTTCGGCGACCTACAACCTGCCGATGGTTGTGCGGTTGACCGGAGTGGTGGATACGGCGGCCTTACAGGCCGCGTTGGTCGATGTGGTGGGCAGACACGAAAGCCTGCGCACGGTATACCCACACCGCAACGGTGTCCCGTATCAGCGTGTGTTGCCGGCCGCGGACGTTCGTCCGCGGTTGATGTTCTCCTCGCCGGTCTCGACGGAGACAGCGGTAGCCGACGCGGTGCGCCATGCCTTCGATCTCGAGTCCGAGATTCCGGTGCGGGCGTCGCTGATCGACGTGGACGTGGACCGGCATCTGCTGGTTGTCGTGGTCCATCACATTGCCGCTGATGGTTGGTCCATACGACCGCTGTGGCGGGACATCGGTCAGGCGTATGTGGCACGCCGGGCGGGTCGAGATCCGGAATGGGCGCCGCTGCCGGTGCAATATGTGGATTACACGCTGTGGCAACAGGATCTGCTCGGCGAGCAGACCGATCCGAACAGTCGGATCGCCGAGCAACTGAGTTACTGGAAACAAACCTTGGCCGGAACACCGGAGCGAATCATGTTGCCGGTTGATCGACCCTTTCCCCCAGTTGTCTCGTATTTCGGCGCAGCCGAGCATTTTTCGTGGTCCGGCGAATTGTGTGCGGGATTGGAGAGATTGGCCCGAGCGCACGGGGCCAGCGTATTCATGGTTGTCAACGCGGCGTTGGCGGTGCTGCTGTCGCGTCTGGGCGGCGGCGACGACATCGTCATAGGTTCGCCGGTCGCCGGACGCACCGACGAGGCGCTCGACGAATCGGTCGGGTTCTTCGTGAACACTCTGGTGCTGCGGACGGATGTCTCCGGCGATCCCGCTTTCGCGGAGCTTCTCACTCAGGTGCGGGAACGCTGCCTGGACGCCTACGCTCATCAGGATTTGCCATTCGAGCAACTCGTCGAGGCCCTCAATCCGACGCGGTCGACGGCCCACCACCCGATATTCCAAGTGATGCTCGCCTGGGACAACACCGAGCGGGCCGATCCCGTGTCGACCGAAGGTCTGGGGCCCGATCTGCAGGGACGCTCGGAGTTCGTCGATACCGGCACCGTCCGAATGGATTTGGCCTTCAGCATGACCGAACGCGGCGGTCTCGGCGCGGGCGGTGTCGAAGTGGACGGCGTGGTGGAATTTCGGACCGATCTGTTCGACTCCCTCACCGTCAAGATGTTGATCACTCGTCTGCGGCGGGTGCTCGAAGCTGTCGTGGCCGATTCGGGCGCTCGGATACGGTCGATCGATCTGCTCGACGACGTGGAGCGGCATAGGTTGCTGGTGGAGTGGAGCAACACCGGCAACCGTGTCGGGCCGGTACCGTTGACGGTCGCGGAGTTGTTCGCCCGTCAAGTCGCTCGCGTGCCGGAGGCCACCGCGGTGGCCTCCGGTGATCGGTCGTTGTCCTACCTGGAGCTGGATCGCTGGTCCAACCGGTTGGCGCGGGTTTTGATCGACTACGGCGTCGGCCCGGAGACGATCGTCGCCATCGTATTGCCGCGGTCAGTGGAAATGATCGTGGCAATCATGGCCGTATCGAAAGCGGGCGGAGCGTATCTGCCGATCGATCCCGCCTACCCGCGTGAACGCATCGGGTTCATGCTCGGCGATGCCGCCGTACGATTGATTCTGGCCCGGTCCAGCACAGCCGAATCGGTGTTGCTGCCGGATTCCATCGATGTACCGCCGGACATTCCGGTGCTCGTACTGGACACCGCTGACACGGCCAGGCTCGTAAGCGGGCACCACAGCGCCCCGGTCACCGATATCGACCGGCTACGCCTGTCGAGTCCGCTCGACGCGGCCTACGTGATCTATACCTCTGGATCGACGGGCATCCCCAAGGGCGTCATCATCACCCACACCGGCGTCGCCGATCTGCTGACGGCCCAGCATGATCTACTCGACGTCGACGACACCAGTCGCGTGTTGCAGTTCGCCTCCCCCAGCTTCGACGCCGCGTTCTTCGAACTGCTACTGGCACTCGGATCCGGGGCCACACTCGTGGTGCCCGTGCAGAGCCGGGTGGTCGGTGCTGAGCTCGCCGACCTGATAACCGGATGCCGAGTGACCCATGCGGTTCTCACCCCCGGTGTGCTCGAAGGGATTCACCCGGCGGAACTACCGTCCGTTACCCATCTCGTTGCCGCGGGCGAGCCGTGCACTCCGGAGTTGGTCGGCCGGTGGTCAGCAACCCGGCGGATGGTCAATGGGTACGGGCCGACCGAGGCAACTGTGTGCGTTTTGATGAGTTCCCCGCTGTCCGACACCGGCCGGAGTGTGCCGATGGGATCGCCGGTCGGGAGTACACGGGTGTTTGTGCTGGACAACCGATTGCGGCCGGTCCCGATAGGCGTCGCCGGCGAACTATACGTGGCAGGTCCACAGTTGGCCAGAGGCTATCTGGGACGGACCGGACTGACATCCTCACGGTTTGTGGCGAACCCCTATCCGATCGCCGACGGCGAACGGATATACCGGACCGGAGACGTCGTCCAGTGGAACCGCGCGGGCCAGCTGGAATTCGTCGGGCGGGTCGACGACCAGGTGAAGATTCGAGGATTCCGGATCGAGCCGGGCGAAGTGGAAGCGGCACTGGTCGCCCACCCCGCGGTGGCGCGCGCGGCGGTGGTGGTGCGCGAGGACCGACCCGGCGACAAACGGCTGGTCGGCTACATCGTGCCCGCACACGGCAGTGCCGTGACGGCAGGCGCGCTTCGTCGGTTTGCCTCATCTCGATTGCCCGAATACCTGGTGCCATCGGCCATCATGGTGCTGACCGCCCTACCGTTGACAGCGAATGGGAAGGTGGATCGCCGGGCACTCCCCGCCCCGGAATACGCCGATGTGGCATATCGGGCGCCGCGCACCGATCAGGAGAAGTTGCTGGCAGCATTATTCGGCGAGGTGCTGGGAGTGGAACGAGTCGGGATCGACGACAGTTTCTTCGATCTCGGAGGACATTCGCTCTTGATCACCAGGCTGGCTATCCGGATCCGGGATGTTCTGGGAGTGACGTTGACCGTGCGGACCTTGTTCGACGCGCCGCGCATCGCCGAATTAGCGCGGGAGATAGCCGGCGGCGCGGAGATAACTCTGCCCGACGCCACAGGATAGATCGGTCGTCAAGGTTTTTTGACGGTCGGCTCGATGCCGGTTCGAGGGTGAGCCGGGTCAGGCACCGAAGACGCGTTCGACGACGGCTTTCGCGCGACGGGTGACGCGCATGTAGTGGTCGAGGAACTCGCTGCCGTCGTCGTTGGGCCATCCCGCTACCCGCGCGACGGCCGACAGCAGTAGGCCGGGGCCGGGTAGCTGGTCGGTGGGCTTACCGCGCACCAGGACCAGGGCGTTGCGCGCGTTGGTCGCGGTGAGCCAGGCGTCGCGCAGCAGTGCCACGTCGGCAGCGTCCAGGAGCTCGGTTTCCTCGATCACGTCCAGCGACTGCAATGTGGAGGTGTTGTGCAGGCCGAGCACGTCATGGGCGTGGCGCAGCTGCAGCAACTGGACCGTCCACTCGATGTCGGCGAGTCCGCCACGCCCCAGCTTGGTATGGGTGGCCGGGTCGGCGCCGCGTGGCAGCCGCTCGGCGTCCACCCGCGCCTTGATGCGCCGGATTTCGCGTACGGCGTCGGCCGAGACGCCGCCTTGCGGATAACGCACCTTGTCGATGATGTGCAGGAACCGCAGACCGAGTTCTTGATCGCCCGCGACCTGATGGGCGCGCAGCAGCGCCTGCACCTCCCACGGCTGCGCCCACTGCCCGTAGTACGCGGCGTACGCGGCCAGAGTGCGCACCAGAGCCCCATTGCGACCCTCCGGTCGCAGCCCGGCGTCGACGTGCAACGGCGGATCGGTGCTCGGCGCCCCCAGCAGCTGCTGTACTTTGTCGGCCACTCCGATCGCCCATTTGACTGCCTTGGTCTCGTCCGCACCCGGCCTCGGGTCACACACGAACAACACATCGGCGTCGGAGCCGTAACCCAGCTCCATCCCACCGAGCCTGCCCATACCGATCACCGCGAAATCGGCGGGCGCGGGGCAACCCATTTCTGCTTCGCTCGCGCGGATCACCGCGCGCAGCGACGCCTCCAACACCGCGACCCACACCGACGACAACGCCCGGCACACCTGCGGCACCTCGAGCATGCCGAGCAAATCGGCCGAGGCCACCCGCGCGAGTTCGTGCCTGCGCAGCGAACGTGCCGCGGCCACAGCGCGTTTCGGGTCGTCATACCGGGCGGCGGCGGTCAGGATTCCGCGTGCGACGTCCTCGGTCTGTGGACCCAGCAGCAGCGGACCGCCGGGGCCGTCGGCGTACATCCGAATCGTCTCCGGCGCGTTGATCAGCAAGTCCGGCAGATATCCCGAGGACCCGAGCACGATCATCAGCCGCTGCGCGATCGCCCCCTCGTCACGTAACTCGCGCAGGAACCAGATCTGATCGGCGAGCCCCTCCGACACCCGACGGTAGGCCAGCAGGCCGGCATCGGGATTCGGGGTGTTGCCGAGCCATTCGAGCAACGTCGGCAGCAATAGGGCTTGGATGCGTCCACGACGCGACACCCCGCCGGTCAGCGCTCTCAGGTGCCCGAGCGCATGTTCCGGTCCGGCATAGCCGAGGGCGGCCAACTGCCGGATCGCAGCCTCCGGGCTCAGCCGAAGCGCGTCGGAGTCCAACCGGGCCACCGATTCCAACAGCGGGCGGTAGAACAACTTGGCGTGTAATCGCCGCACCCGTACCGCGTTTCGGCGGATCTCGTTGCCGAGGACGCCCAACGCGTCCTGCCTGCCGTCCGGCCGGATATGCGCGGCGCGCGCCAGCCAGCGCATACCCTCCTCGTCGTCCGCGGCGGGCAAGGTGTGCGTGCGACGCAGCCGTTGCAGTTGCAGCCGGTGTTCGAGCAGACGCAGGAACTCATAGGAAGCGGTGAGGTTCGCGGCGTCGTCGCGGCCGACATATCCACCTGCGGCCAGCGCGGTCAGGGCCTCGACGGTGCCCTGTGCGTGCAGGGTCTCGTCCACCCGGCCGTGCACCAATTGCAGCAGCTGCACAGCGAATTCGACATCGCGCAAGCTTCCGTGTCCGAGCTTCAATTCGCGTTCGCGCAGATCGGCAGGCACCAGGTCCTCCACTCTGCGACGCATCGCCTGCACCTCGGCGACGAAATCGGGGCGTTCGGACGCCGACCAGACCATCGGCATCAACGCCGCCCGGTACTGTTCGCCGAGCGCGAGATCACCGGTCATCGGCCTGCTCTTCAGCAGCGCCTGGAACTCCCAGGTACGCGCCCAGCGCTTGTAGTAGGCGATGTGCGAATCCAGCGTCCGAACCAGCGCTCCCGCCTTGCCCTCCGGACGCAGCGCCGCGTCGACATCGAAGAACGCCTGGCTCGCCACGCTCATCAGCTCGGCGGCCAACCGGGTCGCGGTGGTGTCGGCGGGCTCGGCGACGAACACCACGTCGACATCGCTGACATAATTCAGCTCACACGCGCCGCTCTTGCCCATGGCGATCACGGCCAGCTGGACCGCGACCGGCTCGTTCTTGCAGACCCGCGCGACCGCCACGGACAGCGCCGCGGTCAGGGCGGCGTCGGCCAAAGCGGTGAGATGCCTGCCGACCACCTGGTACGGCAGCACCGGCTCGTTCTCCACGGTGGCCGCCAGGTCCAGGGCGGCGAGCAGCATCAGCTGATCGCGATACCGCTTGCGCAGCCACGCCACCACCTCGGGACCGCAGCGTCCGGCGCGAAACAGCATCGGGCCCGCGTGCGGGCCCTGCTCCGGCACCGCGTCGACCACGGCGAGCAGGTCGGCAATGAGCTCGTCGCGGTCCGGTAGCGCTGTGCGGCGCAAGACCTCCCAGGCCGACGGGTCCGCCACCAGATGATCGCCGAACGCGCTGGACGACCCGAGCAGCGCGAACAGCCTGCCACGCAGTGAGGTGTCCGTGCGGATCGCCGAATCCAGTGCGTCCCAGCCTGTTTCGACACTCGCACGCAGACGCATGAGCGTGCTCAGAGCGAGATCGGCATCCGGCGCGCGCGACAGCGACCACAACACCGGGATACTTTCGACATTGTCCCAGCCCAATTCGCGCAGCGACGCGGCTGCGGTCGGCTCGAGCAATCCGAGCCGACCGACACCGGGGACAGCGGAGCGGGCAGACGGTGGCCGGACCATAGATCTCAAATTACATGGCGATGTCCGCCGGCACGCTGCCGCCGGACATCCCCCGGGTTACAACCCCAGGTACTCCTCGAGTTCGAAAGGGGTCACCTGGCTGCGGTAATCCGCCCACTCCCTGCGCTTGTTGCGCAGGAAGAAGTCGAACACGTGCTCACCGAGGGTCTCGGCGACCAACTCGGAGCGCTCCATCGCCTTCAACGCCTCGTCCAGCGTGCCGGGCAGCTCGCGGAAGCCCATGGCGCGCCGCTCGGCGGTGGTCAGCGACCACACGTCGTCCTCCGCCTCCGGCGGCAGCGTGTAGCCCTTCTCGATGCCTCGCAGGCCGGCCGCGAGCAGCACGGCGAAACTCAGGTAGGGGTTGCAGGCGGAATCCGGGCTGCGGATCTCGACGCGGCGCGAGGACGACTTGTTCGGCGTGTACATCGGCACACGCACCAGCGCGGAACGGTTGGACCGCCCCCACGAGGCCGCGGTGGGCGCCTCGCCGCCGTGGATGAGGCGCTTGTAGGAGTTCACCCACTGATTGGTGACCGCGCTGATCTCCGGCGCGTGCTCCAGGATGCCCGCGATGAATGCCCGCGCCGTCTCCGACAGGTTGATCGGGTCATCGGGGTCGGCGAAGGCGTTGGACTCTCCCTCGAACAGGCTCATGTGCGTGTGCATCGCCGAACCGGGGTACTTGGCGAACGGCTTGGGCATGAACGTCGCGCGCACACCCTCGTCGATGGCCACTTCCTTGATCAGATAGCGGAACGTCATCACGTTGTCGGCCATGGAAAGCGCGTCGGCATACCGCAGGTCGATCTCCTGCTGACCCGGTGCGCCCTCGTGGTGGCTGAATTCCACCGAGATGCCCATGGACTCGAGCGCGTCGATCGCATGGCGGCGGAAGTTCGGCGCCGAGTCGTGCACGGCCTGGTCGAAGAAGCCGCCGGAGTCGGCGGGTATCGGCATGCCGTTGTGCGAGCCGTTCTTCAACAGGAAGAACTCGATTTCGGGGTGCACGTAGCAGCTGAAACCGACGTCGCCCGCCTTGTTGAGCTGGCGACGCAGCACGTGCCGCGGGTCGGCCCAGGACGGCGAGCCGTCGGGCATCGTGATATCGCAGAACATGCGCGCGGAGTGCTGGTGACCCTTACTGGTGGACCACGGCAGCACCTGGAAAGTCGACGGATCCGGCCGAGCGACCATGTCGGCTTCCGAGACACGGGCGAAGCCTTCGATGGCCGAGCCGTCGAAGCCGATGCCCTCCTCGAACGCGCCCTCCAGCTCGGCGGGAGCGATCGCGACGGACTTCAGGTAGCCCAAGACGTCGGTGAACCAGAGACGCACGAAGCGGATGTCCCGCTCTTCGAGCGTCCGCAGCACGAATTCCTTCTGGCGATCCATGACCGCGAGCGTAAGCACTTGGCGTTAAATCTGTGTTACATACACGCTCGAGAATTCGGATCAGGTTTCTTCCGAGAAAAATTCACACCAGCGGATCATCCGATTTGCGCGGTTTGCCGCCGCGACCGACCGGCGACCAGGGGTACCGCACCGTTCGGCCAGGTCTCGACAGGTTCAGCAGGTGAGCCCCGCCGGCGGTTCGGAAAGGTCGACCAGATAGGCGATGACGGCGTCGTCAACACACGGCACGCCACCCGCCAGCGCCACCGTGTGCCGGTTGCCCCGATAGCTGATCAGCGCGGCGCCGAGCTGGTCGGCCAGGTCGACACCGGCCTGGTACGGCGTCGCCGGATCATCGGTCGTGGACACCACTACCGTCTTCGGTAGCCCGCTCACCGAGATCCGGTGCGGTTCACTCGTGTTCGGCACCGGCCAGGCGGTGCACAGTTCCAGGGGCGCGGCACCGGTGCCGCGGCCGTCGTCCAGGAACGGCGCCGCCTTGCGGTACTCGGCATCCTGCCGTCCGGTGACCGCGCGGTCGCTGATGCGCGGGTCGTCCATGCAGCGGATGGCGTTGAACGCGTCGGTGGTGTTGCTGTAGGTCCCGTCGTCGCGGCGGCCGTCATACAGATCGGCCAGCGAGAGCAGGGTGTCGCCGCGGCCGTCACGCAGTTCGGACAAGGCGAGCGTGAGCACCTTCCACAGCTCGTCGGAGTACAGCGCTTGTCGCACGCCGGTGAGCGCGTCGTCGTAGTCGAGCCCGCGCGGATCGGTGGTCGCGACAGGCTTGTCCCACAACGGGTTCACCAGCGCACGGAATCGTGGTACGGCCTGTGCCGGATCGGTGCCGAGCGGGCAGTCCCGCTGCTGCGCGCAGTCCGCGGCGTAGGCGTCGAACACCTTCTGGAAACCCGCCGCCTGCCGCAACGACTCCTGTACCGGGTCCTGTGCGGAATCGATCGCACCGTCGAGCACCAGAGCGCGTACGCGCGTCGGGAATCTCTCCGCGTACGCCGAGCCGATCCTGGTGCCGTAGGAGTAGCCGAGGTAGGTGAGCTGGGCGTCGCCGAGCGCGGCGCGCATGACGTCGAGGTCCTGCACCACCTCCCTGGTGCCGACGTGCGCGAGGAAATCCTTACCGGTCCGCTCGAGGCAGCGGCCGGCGTAACGACGGTTGTCGGCCTCCGCGTCGCTGATGCCCTCGGGTGAGTTGTCCTGCTGCGGCTCGGCGCGCTCGGCATCCTGCTCCTGGGCGGTCTGACAGACGATCGTGGGGGTCGAGGAGCCGACGCCGCGCGGGTCGAAGCCGATCCGGTCGAACCGTTCGGCCAGCGGCGTCTTATTGCCGAGGGACGACAGCGCAAGGCCCGACTCCCCCGGCCCACCCGGGTTCACCAGCAGCGAACCGATGCGCCGACCGGTCGCCTTGATCCGAGACACCGCGATCTGCGCGACCGGCCCGTCCGGTGCCGCGTAGTCCACCGGCACGCTGATCCGCGCGCACTCCGCATTGGGCGGCAGGCGGTCATCCGGCCCGCCGAAGCCGGTGCAGCCGCCCCACTGCACCGTCTGGCCGTAGAACCTCTCCAGCCCGGTCGGCGGCGCGGGCAGCGCGGTCCCCGACTCGTCTCGGGTGCTGGCGCAGCCCGCCGCGACCAACGCCAGCACCGCCACCACGAGCACACCGCGCCCACTGCGCACCATCGACATGCCCTTGATATTGCCATCGCGAAAACACCGACACCGCCATCGGGAAACCGGTGGCGCTCCGATCGGGCGAACTCGGGCGGCGCTGTGACCAATTGCACCGGTCACAGCCCTTAATCCGCGCTGGTGGCGGGTGGCACACTGGGGTTCGTCAGATAAACCCGGGGACCCGGTCGGGCCCCGAGGCGACACAGACGAAAGGGACGACGATGTCCGTATCCGATTCGGAAACCCCTGCCTACGGCGCGGTGCCCGCCGAGCGGCAGAAGACCCTACGCAAGACCCGGGTGCACCATCTACAGCAGATGAAATCCGAAGGCGAACGATGGGCGATGCTCACCGCCTATGACTACTCCTCGGCCCGCTTGTTCGAAGAGGCGGGCATTCCGGTGCTGCTGGTCGGCGACTCCGCGGCCAATGTCGTATACGGCTACGACACCACTGTGCCGATCACGGTCGACGAACTCGTCCCGCTGGTGCGCGGCGTGGCGCGCGGCGCCCCGCACGCGCTGGTGGTGGCCGATCTGCCGTTCGGCACCTACGAGTCCTCGCCGCGACAAGCGCTGGCCACCGCGACCCGGTTCATGAAAGAAGGCGGAGCACACGCGGTGAAACTGGAGGGCGGCGAGCGCGTCGCCGAGCAGATCGCGTCGATCACCGCGGCGGGCATCCCCGTCATGGCACATATCGGCTTCACCCCGCAGAGCGTGCACACGCTGGGCGGCTTCCGCGTCCAAGGCCGCGGCGACGGCGCCGAGCAACTGATCGCCGACGCCATCGCGGTGCAGGAAGCGGGCGCGTTCTCCGTGGTCATGGAGATGGTGCCCGCGGAGCTGGCCGGGCAGGTCACCCGCAAGCTGACGATTCCGACCATCGGTATCGGGGCCGGCGCCGATACCGACGCGCAGGTGCTGGTCTGGCAGGACATGGCTGGCTACACCAGCGGCAAGACCGCCAAGTTCGTCAAGCGGTTCGGTCACGTCGGTGACGAATTGCGTTCCGCCGCAGCCGCTTACGCCGACGAAGTGCGCCAGGGTGTCTTCCCGGGGTCGGAACACAGCTTCTGAAGCGCCACCCCGCGCGGCCGATGACCGGGCCGAGCAGCGCACGTCTGCGTCGCACTGCTCGGCCACGGCCGGTGGCGGGTGCCGACGAGGTGCTGCGCACCCACGGGGTCGACATCATCGGCGACCAGGCACAGGCCCGCCGTCGGGATGGCCGCTGACCACCCGGATTCGCACCGACGCGGGGCCGAAACCCGCCAGGCACGGGCCGCTGCGCGGAAAAAATGGCAGACTCGATGCGGACAAGACCGACACGAGCAGAGGTACCGATGCCGCACAGCCGTTGGATTTCCCGCAGCACACTGCTGATAGCGGGCGTGTTCGCCGCCGCTGCACTCACCGCGTGCGGCAGCGATTCGAGCCCCGCGCCGACCACAAGCTCGAGTTCGACCACGGCCTCGGCGACCGGGATGCCGGGCGCGACCTCCGCTCCCCCCGCCAGTCCGGACGTCAGCGACGCCTCCGCGACGCAGCTGTGCGACATGCTCCGACCGGAACTGTCGAACTGGCGGATCCAGGGTGGCACGCTGGGCAAGATCGGGTTGAACGCGCTCGTGCACGAGTGGGCACTGCGCAACGGCGGCATCAACGGCGCGGTACTGGCCGACAAGGCCATGATCGACCGCGCTGCCATCAAGATGTGCCCCGACGTGCGTCAACAGGCCATCGAGGCGCTGGGGATCCCCGATCTGGCCTCCGGTCTGGCGTTCTGATCCGGGCGCGCCACATGCGGACCGTCTATCCCGAGATCGAACCGCACGACTCCGGCATGCTCGCGGTCGGCGAAGGCCAGTCGGTGTACTGGGAGGTCAGCGGGAACCCCGAGGGTAAGCCGGTGGTGTTCCTGCACGGTGGTCCCGGTGGCGCCACCGTGCCGTTCCACCGGCGGTTCTTCGATCCGTCCGCGTACCGGATCGTGCTGTTCGACCAGCGTGGGTGCGGCCTGTCCACCCCGCACCTGGCCGACGGCGCGAGCCTCGAGCACAACACCACCGGCCATGTGATCGCCGACATCGAGGCTCTGCGCGAGCATCTCGGCGTCGAGCGCTGGCAGGTATTCGGCGGTTCCTGGGGTTCGACGCTCGCGCTGGCCTACGCGCAGCGACATACCGAACGGGTGACCGAGTTGGTGCTGCGTGGCATATTCCTGTTGCGCCGCAAAGAGATCGACTGGTTCTACAACGGCGCCGCGGGCTACATCTACCCGGACGAGTGGGCGAAGTTCCTCGCACCGGTGCCCGAAGCCGAACGCAACCAGGACTTGGTCGAGGCCTATCACCGGCTGCTGCATTCGGCCGACAGCGAGGTCGCGCGCGCGGCCGCCGTCGCCTGGTCCACCTGGGAGAGCGCGACGAGTTCGCTGCTGCCGCGACCGGATCGGATCGCCGAAACGGCCGAACCTCGGTTCGCGCTCGCGTTCGCCAAGATCGAGAACCACTACTTCCGCCACGGCGGGTTTCTCGAGGAAGGCCAGCTGCTGCGCGACATCGGCATCATCGCGCACATCCCCGCCGTGATCGTGCACGGCCGCCACGACATCGTCTGTCCGGCGGTCAGCGCGTGGGAACTGCACCGGGCGTGGCCCGGTTCGGTACTGCACTTCGTCGACGACGCCGGGCACGCGGCGAACGAGCCGGGCATCACCCACCACCTGGTCGAGGCGACCGACCGATTCGCGCAGGCACGGTGAGGCACGATGACCACCGCCGGGAACGCTCTCGTCGCCGCGTTGCGCGACGACATCGACCGACTGCTGGCCGCCGAACCCGAGGTTCGTTCCGACGCACCGGATTCCGTGCATCAGATGCGAGTGGCCACCCGCAGGCTACGCAGCGTGCTGCGGTCCTATCGCAAGCTGTTCGGCAAAGGGACGGTCACCGCGATGGGTGCGGAACTCACGTGGCTGGCCGGACTACTCGGCGCGGCCCGCGACGCGGAAGTGCGTGCCGACCGGTTCGAGACACTGCTGGCTGACCACGCCGAGCAAGGACCCCCCGATGACCTGGCCGCTGTCACCGCTCGTCTGGTGCTGGCCGAACGAGACCGCTACCGCGCGGCACACGAGGAGATCCTGACGGCGTTGGACGACGCACGCTACCGCGAACTGCGGAGCGAGTTGTCGCGCTGGCGCGGTGAACCCCCGTTGCGCCATTCCCGCGCCGCGGGAACCGCCGCGGACTTCTTCGGGACGGTGCTGCGGCGCGACCTCGAGCGGCTGCAAGCCCTCGTCCGCGCAGAACCGACGGTGGCGGCTGCCGAGCGGGTGGAGCGGCTACACGATATCCGCAAGAGCGCCAAGCGTTTACGGTATTCGTGCGAGGCGGCGGCGCAAACGGTCGGCAGCGACGCCGCCGATCTCGGCAAACGCGCCAAGCAGTTGCAGACGATACTCGGCGACCACCGGGACACTGTGGAATCGCACGAGACCATCCTCGCCAGAGCAGCCGAAGCCGCCGCGGCGGGCGAGCGGACCGGAACCTACGAAATACTCGCGGCCGCGGAAGACGCCGCGGCCGGCCGCGCGCTCCGTCACTATCCGGCCACGGCCGCGGCAGTGTTCGGTCAGCCGAGTTCGAGCTGACCGAAATCCTGTGCGCTACCGCGTATCTGCTCCGGGCGAGTTCACGCGGTATAAGCGAACATCACCTTCCGGCTAGTCGGGTCGGCCGACGTCAGTGTCACTCGCACCGCTGCCCCCTCCGGCGGTTCGCCTTCGCACGGCGCGAGCACCGGCGGGTCGGCGATGATGATCTCGGCGGGCCGATTGCCATTGGCCTCGCGCACGACCACGGCGTCGAATTCCGTGCCGGTACGCGGCGCCAGCAATGTCGATTCGGTCAGATCGATGCAGGCGCGCTCCAGTTTGCCCGCGACGCCGTCACTGCGGCGCATGGTGTCGACGGCGTCCGCCAATCCGCGCCGCACCCACCGCGGCACCTCGGTTCCGGCGCACCTGGCCAGACAGATCTCGGTCGCGAACCGGTCGGCCAGTCGCCGCAGCGGGGCGGTGACATGGGCGTACGGCGCGCCGATCGCACTGTGCCGCAGCGTCTCCGCCGCGGGCGGCTCCCCGGCGGCGCCATCGACCACGGTGTAGGACGTGCCGCGCAGCAGGCTCGTAGCCTCGGACATCAACACCAACGTCGCGGGGGTGTTCGGGTTCAACCGCGCCAGCATCCGGCCGACCGCCTCCTCGGCGGGCCAGGCAACTCCCAGTGCATGCGCGGTGCGCCGCATCGACTCGATAGCCGATTCGGCCGGAGGCGGCATAGTACGCAGCAGTGCGACCCGCTGCTCGCTCTGCGTGCCCCCGTCCAGCATGATCCGCGCCGCGCACAGACCGGTCAGCAGCGAGACCTGCTCGTTCCAGTCGTCGACCGCGGTGCGCGGTTCCGCGACCAGCCGCCAGTGACCGTCGGCCGTGTCGTCGCGCACGATGCTCTGTGCGGGAAGCCTCAGTTCGATCGCGCCGCGCGCCAGTCCCGCCGCGATGCGCCGCGTACCGAATTCCGGCAGGGCCGCGATCGAGGGATGTAGCCGACCGGCGTCGGCGTCGGCCTGCACACCGGCGTAGTCGAGCCGGACGCGGGAGCGCACCAGGGCCCGGACCACCGAGAACCGCTGCGGTTCGGCCTGTTCATCGAGTTCGATGGACCACAGCGCCGCCGGACGGGTCTGCTCGGGCAGCAGGCTCGCGGACCCTTCCGCCAGCACGTGCGGATGCAACGGCACGGTGCCGTCGGGGAGATAGAGAGTCTGTCCCCTGGTTCCGGACTCCTTGGCGAGCGCGCCGTCCGGGGTGATCACGGCCCCGACGTCGGCGATAGCGTAGTGCACGCGGAAACCGGTAGGGGTCCGTTCGAGATGTAGGGCCTGGTCCAGATCCATGGCCCCGGGCGGGTCGATCGTCACGAATGGGATATCCGTGCGATCGACCCGGTCACCCGCGAACGCGTCGATCGCGCCGCGGGCCTCCGCGGTGGCCTCGGCGGGGTACGCCGAGGCCAGGCCGAACTCCGCACGGATAGCGCCGAAATCGACCGGCGCCGAGACGATCCGTTGGCGGAGTTCCACGCTCGAGCGCCGGTCCTACTGCAGCGCCAGCATGGAGCCGTTCAACTGATCGACCGGCCCGTAGACGGTGAAGGTGACCCGGCCGCCGGGAACCGAGGACGACACCTGGGCCGCAGCATCCAGCGCCTGACCGAAGGAGGCGGCGGACGGATGCGGCAGACCGGCGAGGGTCTGGCCGAAGTGGGTCTGATGCACCCAGACCGTATCGGCAGGGCTGAGGTCCACCTGGACCCCACCCGGCAGCGGGGTCACCGCGACCGCACCGGCGGAACCCGCGCCGAGCACGGCGAAAACCGAAGCGGCCCCGGCGACCAATGCACCGGCGACCAATGAGCGAACTACTCGCATATGAGTTGAAACCTGCTTTCCCGCGATCGGAATATGAATGGCCCGCTGCTGCCCGGCAACGGGCCGTACCAACGGCGACTACTTTATGACGTCGATCACGATGAAGGCCAGTTCCGCACCAATCGGCACGGCGAAAATCTCGTGCGGCGACACATCTCCGCGCGGCTGCTAACGTGGCCCGCGGTGACGGGCGTCGCATTCGCCCGCGCATTCCGAAATGTCCTGTACGTCGACAATTGGGAGCTCACACCGATGTCATCGATTCTGTTCGATTACCTGTTGCCTCTGCTCGGCCCGGAACAGGCCGCGTACTGGGCGCAGGTCTTCATGATCAACCCGACCTGACCGCACGGCTCTTTTTCCGCTACCTGGTCGCCTCCCGTCCACCGGACGGGAGGCGACCTTCGTCCGGGACCGCTAGCATCCCGCTTCGTGAGCAGAACTACCGCCGCGTCAGCGGCCATCGCCAGCCTCTTCGCCCTGCTACTCACCGGTTGCGGGAACGAAACGGCAAGCACGACCACCGCGTCGAGTGCCGCCGCGACCACCTCCGCGGCCGCGCAGAGCGCCCCGGCGGTGGACAACGTGAAGTCGGGGGCATTCGTCGTCAGCTTCCGGGGAGCATTCCCGAAGCTCGCCGAAGGCAAGAACGACGCGAAGATCGCGAGCATCCTGTCCGAGTCGTGCACGGACCTCACAGCGGGCAAGTCCGAAGACGACGTGGTCGAGAGCATCACGGTGCGCGCGGGCGGCAACACCAAGCCCAGCACCGAGGAAGCCAGGGCGATTTATCAGATGGCCAAGCTGATGTGCTGAGCAGAAACTGCGGTCGGAGACGTCGGCATGTCGCCGATCGTGACACACCCGCTGTTTCACCGGCGGCCTTCTCGACCTCGTGGAGCCGCCGGATCATCGGCGCCTGGACGCCCGGCACATGCGATATCGCACGCGGTGCCCCAGGCGGCCGATGGCCGGTGTATCCCACCGGGATTCCATGGCCCGGCAGGGGCGGACGAGTTGGTCTCTAAGCCGGATCCTGTCCCCGGTTCGCACCGGGGGGCGACCATCCATCTGGACACACCGTCGCCGGGTGCCTCGAGCGGTCCACCCGCAGGCTCGGGCGAGCAGCCCTCGAACACCTGCGCAGCCGCACCGCGAGCGATGCGACCTTCGACCTTGCTCCGGGCGGGGTTTACCTAGCCGCCCCGGTCACCCGGGGCGCTGGTGCGCTCTTACCGCACCGTTTCACCCTCACCGCACAGCCCCGAAAGGCCATGGGCGGTCTGTTTTCTGTGGCACTGTCCCGCGGGTCACCCCGGGTTGCCGTTAGCAACCGCCCTGCTCTGTGGAGTCCGGACTTTCCTCGACACCGGGCAGCGGCACAGGTGTGCCCGTTCCCGACGTCGCGGTCGCCCGACCAACTCGTCCGCTCCGACAGGATACTAGGTACGGTTATCGGCCATGGAACGTGTCGAGGTCGGCTTCCCCTCGGGAAGCGAGCAGTGCGCCGCGTGGCTCTATCATCCGGACGGTGCACCCAAACCCCGCCCGCTCGTGGTGATGGGACACGGCCTGGGGGCCAATCGGGAAATGGGGCTGGACCGCTACGCGCGACGCTTCGTCGCCGCGGGAATCGCGGTCCTGATATTCGACTATCGGCACTTCGGCGCCAGCCAGGGCACGCCGCGCCAACTGCTGAACATCGCGCGCCAGCGCGCGGACTGGCATGCCGCGATCGCGTTCGCCCGTACCGTTCGCGGCATCGACGCGACCCGAATCGCGTTGTGGGGAACTTCTTTCGGCGGCGGGCATGTGCTGTCGGTGGCGCCGGACGACGCCTACATCGCGGCCGTGGTCGCACAGGCCCCCTTCACCAGCGGCATAGCCTCGGCGCTGGCGAAGGGACCGATCAGCCTGACGAAGGTCGCCGCGATCGCCGCGACCGATCTGCTGCTCGGGACGCTCCGACGCAAACCCATCGGCATCCAGCTGGCCGGCCGTCGCTGGGCGGCGGCGCTGATGAGCGCGCCCGACGTGCCGGAGGGCTACCGTAGGCTGGTCGAGGAGAGTGCGACATACGAGCCGAAAGTGGCTGCGCGCGTGGCATTCTCCGCACTGCTCGACACCCCCGGCCGCCGCGCCAAAGCACTGAAGATGCCGGTGCTGTACGTGCTGTGCGACAACGACTCCGTCGCCCCGGTGAAATCGGCACTGCGGGCCGCCGAACGGACCAAGCACGCGATCGTGAAGCGTTATCCGGCCGGGCATTTCGATATCTACTTCGATGACGTCTTCGAGAAGGCCGTCTACGACCAGACCGAATTCCTCGTGTCGGTGCTACGACCCTGAGATGCCACGGAGCCGACCCGGCCGGCTGATCGAGCCGTGCCCGTCGTTCCCTGCGAGCCTGGGCTCGCGGCCGTGGACGTAGCGGGGCACAGGCCCCACGACGGTTCGCGATGGGCTGCCGTGGCGAACCGTCGTCCGCGCGGGCCGCCCTTCACCGCCTGCGGAATGCCCGCCAGACGACGAAGGTGAGGATCGCGGCAGGCGCGGTGGCAAGCAGCGGCTGGTTACGGACCATATCCAGGAGCGTGCGTGCGGGGTGGGCGATGGGTTCGGGAGGTCCGGCGGCACCGCGCTCGCCCGCGGTGGCGACGTTCGCCTGGTCAAGGTCGGCGCGCTCGGCGGCTCGGCGAATCGACTCGGCGGCTTTGTGCGCAGCCTCCTGGTTCTGCCCCCCACGTCGTTCGGGGACCGCTTTCCCCTCGTCCTCCCGGCTCGGCGGTGCGGCTGAGCGGCACACGTCGGCGGCCTTGCTCTCGGCTGCACGCCGCACGTGGGCGGCAGCGTCCTCGGCCCGATGTTCGGTGTCGGGCGCTTCGCCGCGCACGGCGTCCGTGACCTCCCGGTATCCGTCGGTTTCCGGACCCGGGGGCTTATGCTCGTTCATCACTGTCTCCTGTCCTCGGCGGCGTGCCGGGTGGATGCCCCTGGACGGGTGAGTCACGCTCGGCTGGCGCGGCGTCGACAGACTGAGAGTGCTGGCAGGTACCGCCGCTTGTCGCGCCTGGCGATTACCCGGCGCGGGCACCGGCAAACCGAGCCACAGAGGCACCGTTGCCTCTCGATTCCCGCCGCGGATCGCCGACCAGAGGTCCGCTGACCCCGGTCCCCCGCGCCTCTGGCGCCACCCACATCGAAACCAGGTGACACCACCGCGTTCCACGCCGTGTATTCCCGCCACCGTCCCCAGCTCCGCTCCCAAGGACGAAGCCAGAAACTGTGGTGTGGCGATTCAGCGATCAACCTGCCGACAGCAGGGCGCGCACACTCTCGTCGGCGAGACGTTCGGCACGCTTGCGCGATACCGCCGGCTCGACGTAGCCGACATTGAAAGACAGCTGGTTGTGCGTCGTATTGGCGGTGGCCATGACGAAACCGCTCACCGACATGCCGGAGACGAACTGGGCTTCTTCCAGCCGCCAGGAACCGAGTTTGTCGGGGAAGGAATAAGCGCCGAGGTAGGCCATACCGAGATGGCCGGGACCGCGGGTGTCCATGAGTTCGACCGTGGACGCGCTGGTGGCCACCGACTTCGGCGCGGCCACCTTCAGCAGATTCAGCGCGGAGAGATGATCGCGGCGCTGCGTTCGTGCGTCGTACTGGCGCTCGATCTCGGCGGCGATCTCCCAGAGCGAGGCCCACGGCGCGTACTTCGCCGGGGTGGGGACCATGCCCTGGTAGCTGCCGACCTCGGTGTCGGCCGCGGCCCCGTCGAGATGGTCACGGAAGTTGACCGAACTACCGACGGTGTACCAGGTCGCCTTGGCGGTGCCCGCCTCCCTGGCCGCCGCCATCAGCAGCGCCGCGGAAAGGGTGGCCGGCAATCCGACGCCGTGGCGCGCACAGCCCGCGGTGAGCGCCTCGAGTCGGTCGGCGTCGAGACTGCGATGGATCACTCGGCTGCGGCGCTGCGCGGGTGGCGCCAGCGCGGTGGGCTCCAGTCTGCGCGGCCTGCGCAACTGCGACTTCTGGTCGCGCAGAAATGAGCCTGCGGTGCGCACGGCGCCGCCGGTTCCGTGGAAACGGGACGGGAACAGTTCTTCGGGGCCGGGCCGCACCGGCGCAGGCGGGATGTCGCCCGTTTCCCCGGCGGCCGCCTGCAGTACCTGCTTCGCCACGGTCAGCGCGCTCTCGCCGTCGGCGATGGCGTAGTGCAGCGTGATGATCAACTCGTTGGTGCCGTCCGCGTCTTTGATCAGCACGGCCCTGGCCAGCGGCCCGGCCCGCCAGTCGAACGGCACGCGTAACTCGACGTCGTCGACCTCGGTCAGCCAGGTCGTGCTGTCCTCGGATTCGACCACACGCAACGGGATGGACGCCTCGACCGGCACGAAGCGCGGTACGGTGCCGTCGGGTTCGGTGGCCACCGCGACCCGGAGCAACGGATGACGTTGCTGGACTTCGTCCAGTCCCGCCCTGATCTGCTCGGCGTCGACGTGCCCGCGGATCCGCACCCGCGACACGATGTGCAGCGGCGCCAGCTGGTCGGCGATCCAATGCCAACGCTCTACCGGTGTCAGCGTGCGCGGCAGCTGCGCGGTCGGGCCGCCCAGCGCGGGGAACGACATCGGCTTGGCGAGCTCGCGCAGGAAGAATTCGGTGGGCGCGTGCCGCAAGTAGCTGTCGCGTACCTGCACCAGGCGTGGGCTGGTGGTTTGCTCGAGCTTGGCGAGCGCGGCGGAGGCGTTGACGACCATGGCGGTGCGGTCGGCCCGTAGTCGCTCGTAACGACGCAGACTCGCAACGGGATCCAGCGATCTGCGGAGCACATCGGCAAGCACCACCGCGTCCTCGATGGCGGCGTTGGCCCCTTGGCCGAGGCTGGGCAGCATCGGATGCGCGGCGTCGCCGAGCAGGGTCACCCGGCCCCGGCCCCACTGCGCGAGCGGTGGGCGGTCCTGGGCCGGCACTGCCACAATCGCGGACTCCTCGGTCCGCTCGAGGCAGGCACGCACCTCCGGCGCCCAATGGGCGTACCGACGCAGCAGTTCTTCCTTGCCGCCTTGCCAGGTCGCGGCCCGGCCGGCGGGTCCGGTGCCCCACCAGTACACGCGGCCGTGGCCGATGTCGTGGAGACCGAAACGCATTCCGGTTCCCCAGAAGTGGGCCGACAGGCCACGCGGAACGTTGCGATGCTCGAACGGAACGCAGGCCAGCCAGCACACGTAGTTGCCCGGCCTCGGCTCGGCGCGGCCGTGCAACTGGGTGCGTACTGTCGAGTGCAGACCGTCCGCGCCGACGAGCAGGTCGCCCTCGGCGATGCGGCCGTCGGCGAACTCGACACGCACATGGTCGCCGTCATCGACGAACCGGGTAGCTTGCGCGTCAACGAAAGTCGGAGTGTCCGCGACCGCGCGCAGCAGGACATCATGCAGATCGGCCCGGTGCAGCGCCACGGCGGGCGCGCCGAGCCGGGCGTCGAGCCGGTGCACCGGAACCACCCTGATCGGGCTGCCGTCCGGATTACAGAGGCGAAACGACTGTACCCGAGCGCCACGTTCGAGCAGTTCGTCCTCGATACCGAGACCGAGCGTGCGCAAGGCGTTGATTCCGTTTGCCTGCACCGAAACACCGAGTGCCGGAGCGCGCAAGTCGGCGCCCGCCTCGTAAAGTTCGACGGCGAAACCCGCGTTTCGCAGGGCGGCCGCGGTGGTAAGTCCTCCGATCCCCGCCCCGAGAACGACAACCTTGACCGGACTACTCATCGAACCTGCACTCTCATAGAACTATTCGACGGCATGGGCGCTTCCCGCCGCGGCGGCGACCTCGAACGACACCGTGCGAACCATCGTCACCTGGAACAGCCCGATCGAGGGCCCATAGGCAACCCGACCAGGCAGGGTGGACATCTGTGCCTGACCGCCCGGAAGCCTACCGCTCTTCGCCGCACAGGGCAGCGTCGAAGCGGGAATCGCCACATGCCGCAGTCTTCTACCCAAATATATTGCCGCATAGCGCAATTAGCCGACCTACCGCGTATTCGCCGGTGCGCCCGCGCGCCAACGACGTCACAGGTAGGACGTGTCGTTCACCAGACGAACCGACGATTCGCCATCGGGATAGAACTCCGCTATCGACAGTGACGCCAGATCCAGATGCAATCGATACAGCATCGACGGGCCGACGCCCAGCGCCAGTTGCAGCATCGTCTTGATCGGGGTCACGTGGCTGACCACCACGACGTTCGCGCCGGGATACAGCCCGATCAGATCGCGACGGACCGCCTCCACCCGCTCTCGGACCTGGTCGAAACTCTCACCGCCAGGCGCCGAGATCGCGGGATCACCGAGCCAGCGGGCATGCAGTTGCGGGTCGCGCTGCGCGGCCTCGAGAAAGGTCAGCCCCTCCCAGGCGCCGAAGTCGGTCTCGGTCAGGCCGTCGAGCACCTTGACCGGCACGTCCAGCGCGGCGGCCGCGGCGTCGGCGGTCTCCCTGGCACGGCCGAGCGGGGAGCTGACAACAGCGGCGATACCTCCCTTGACGGCAAGCATTTTCGCGGCGCGAGCAGCTTGCGCACGACCGAGTGACGTGAGCGGCGGGTTACCGCGGCCCGAGTAGCGACGCTGCAGCGACAACTCGGTCTGGCCGTGGCGCAGCAGCAACAGACGGGTGGGTCGGCCGGCGGCTCCGGTCCAGCCGGGTCCGCTCCGGTCCGCCTTCGCCGCCGCGTCCGCGTCCCTGGCCTCGTCGATCCAGCTCGGCAGCGCACGCTCGGCGCCGACCGCGACAACCGGATCGGCGGGCCCCGTCGCGGATACGCGCTGCTCGCGGGATTCGGCGGCGCGCACCTCCTGCACCACGGTGGCGTCATCCATCGCTTCGTTCGCCAGCCGATCGGCGTGCGCGTTCCGTTCGCGGGGAATCCAGGTGAAACTCACCCTGGTAAAACCGGCGACCAGCCGGCGCGCGCGGTCGGCAAGCGGAATCATGGCCGGATGCTTGACCTTCCACCGTCCGGACATCTGCTCGATGACCAGCTTGGAATCCATTCGCACCGCGACGGATTCGGCGCCGAGTTCCGCCGCCGCCTCCAATCCGGCGATCAAGCCACGGTATTCGGCGACGTTGTTGGTGGCGACGCCGAGGAACTCGCGGCGTTCGGCCAGCACTGTGGCGTGATCGGCGTCGTAGACCACCGCGCCGTACCCGGCGGGACCGGGATTCCCGCGTGAACCGCCGTCGGCCTCGACGACCACCGAGGAGGTCACCGCCGCCTCTGTTCGGCGGGGCCGGGCACCGACGAACTCACAGCCCCGATTCCTTGGTCCGGACCAGAATCGCCCCGCACTCCGGGCAGCGGACGACGACCTCGGACGCCGTCTTGGCGATCCGGGCGATTTCGCCACGGTCGAGTTCGATACGGCACGCGCCGCAACGGCGCGCCTGCAACAGCGCGGCACCGACGCCGTGCTGCGCACGCTGACGGTCGTACACCGCGAGCAAATCGGCTGGGAACAGAGCGATCAGGCCCAATCGGTCGACGTCGCAGCGGCCCTGCGCCACAGCCAGATCCGCGAGCGCCTCGTCGCGCTGTCGTTGCGCGTCGGCCAGATCCGCTTCCGTCTTGCTCAGCCTGGCGCCCGCGTGCTCGTGGTCGGCGACCGAAGCCTCCTTGCGCTCCATCACGTCGAGCAGTTCGTCCTCGAGCACCGAACGGCGGCGCTCCAGGCTGCCCAGTTCGTGCTGGATCTCGGTGAGCTGCTTGGCGTTCACCGATCCGGCGGTGAGCATTCCCTTGTCGCGGTCCTCGCGTTTGCGCACCGCTTCGACCTCGCCCTCGAGCTTGCGGATATCGCGATCGAGGTCGTCGAGCACGATCTCGACGGCCACCGCGGCATCTTTGTGCGCGTTGCGCTCGGCTTCCAGCCTGGCCACCTCCTGCTGCTCGGGCAGCACGGTGCGACGGTGCGCGATCCGCGTCAGCTCGGCGTCGACGGCGGCGAGCTGCAACAGCTTGGCCTGAATCGGGGGTTCGACATTCAACGCAGACAAACTCCTGGACGCGGTGGACGGTTGGTGTCCAACCGTACCCCGCCGAGCTTGTTGCCTGGCGCTAGCCGCCGACCGTACGGGTTTTGATGGCGTCTCTGGAGACGTAGACATCGTATTCGCCGGGTACCGCGATCACCGCATTACCGTAGGCGGAGCGCACGAACGGTTGAGTCCACCAGCGGCCCTCGCGCATGTCGGCGAAGAAGTCCTGGTCGCCACCGTTGAGAAAGATGTGGTGCTGGGTGGTCGCGACACCGTCCAGGCGCTGGCCGTACAGGCGGCTGATCTGGTAGCCGGAGTGGAAGCCGAGGGCGTTCACCCAGGGCTCCAGCTCCACGATGCCCGCTTGCAGCATCCACATGTCGCCCTCGACCCGATAGGTCGTGCGCTGTTCGGCATGACGGTCGTCGCCGTAGAGAGTGAGGTCCACGTCGAGCTGGTGCTCCTGCCCGGCGACCTGTTTCGCGACCACGTGCGCCGCCTTGATCTCCCCGGTCAACCCGAGATACGTCTGCATCAGCGTCGCCACCCACAGCAACACCGCCGCGACCAGCAGCAGAACCAGGCCGCTCCCGCCCCGCGCGACCAGCGCCCGCCACCCGGTTCGCCGCGCCATGAGCAGACCGGAGACGATCAACGCGACACCGACGAGCAACAGCAGGATCAGCCCGATCTGTACGAGCCCGACATCGACCGGGAAGTTCATGGGGTAGTTGTACCCCGCCCGAGCCACGCCATCCACGCGAATCGTCCGCGGCCTTCCGGTCCCGCGTAGACACGCCCCGACACGCCGAGCCCGATGCCATTCCGACACCGGGACAACGGCATTCGATATCGGCGCGGCGGTCAGCCGGAGGCTCGCACCGTCCACGGGTCCGTGCGCACCGTCGACACTCGGGTGTCCAGGTCGGGCAATGCGGTCCGAACCACCGACTCCGCCTGTGCGCACCAGGGGAATTCGGTGGCCCAGTGGGCGGCGTCGACGAGGGCGGGTCCGCCCCTGCGCAGGTGTTCGTCGACCGGATGGTGGCGCAGGTCGGCGGTGACATAGGCGTCGACACCGAGACGTGTCGCCGCGGACAGATACGAGTCGCCCGCCCCGCCGCAGACCGCGACCGTGTAGACTATACGGGCGGGGTCACCCGCGGCCCGCACGCCCGAGACAGTGGCCGGCAGCGCGGCAGCCACGCGATCGGTGAAGGTGCGCAACGACTCCGGCTCCGGCAGGGTGCCGACCCGGCCGATGCCCAACGACGAAGGCAGCGGTGCGCGTTCGCTGACCTGGTAGGCCGGGTCCTCGTAGGGATGGGCGGCACGCAGTGCGGCCGCCACCACCGAGCGCGCCGCGGACGGGGCGAGCACCTCGACGCGTTCCTCCTCGACGTGCTCGAGTTCGCCGAGGACGCCCCGCATCGGATTCGCCGCGGCCACCGGACGGAATTGGCTCGTCGCGGGCATCCGCAGCGCACAGTCGCGATAGTCCCCACTGCCGCCGGCGCCGGCCGCGAACAGCGCGGCCAGCACCGCGTCGGTGTGCGTGCGCGGCACCTGGAACACCCAGTTGTCCACCGCGGATTCCGGTTTGGCATCCAGCGGCCCGGTGACGGTGAGGCCGATGGCCGCCGCGAGCGCGTCGGAGACGCCGGGATCGGCCGAGTCGGCGTTGGTGTGCGCGGTGAACAGGGCGCAGCCGGCACGGATGAGCCGGTGCAGTAGCGCGCCTTTCGGCGTGTTCACCGCGACGGTGTCGACACCGCGCAACAGCAGCGGGTGATGGACCACCAATGCCTGGGCATGCCAGTCGATCGCCTCGTCGACAACCGCGGCGGTGGCATCGACCGCGAACAGAACCCGGGTCAGCTCGTCGGCGGGATCACCACAGACCAGGCCGACCGAATCCCAGGACTCCGCCAGCTTCGGCGGGTAAGCCGTATCGAGCACCGCGGTGAGATCCGCGAGTGTGGTCATCCGTCCACCTTCCTTCGCTTCGTTCATGCACTGCCCCTGGATTTCGTTAGGCACCGCCGGCCGCGGTCACCGGGGAGAAACCGGATCTGCCCGTTGCGGCTCCGCCGCCGCATTCCGGCATATTCGATCGCGAACAGCGCTGGTGCGGCCGCCGGAGTCACGAACAACGCGTAGTCGATGTCGGGCGGTCACCCCACACCTGCTGACCTGATCGCCGCAACCAGCCGATCGACTTCCGCGGCGCCGCGAACCGCGACCCGCAGATGATCCGGGCCGAGCCCAGGGAACGTGTCGGCGCGGCGGACCGCGATTCCCCGGTCGGCGAGGCGCTTGCGCAACAGTTCGCCGTCCGCGACGCGCAGCAGGAGGAACGGGCCCTCCGCCGGGGTATACACCTGCACACCCAGCTCGGTCAGTCGCTCGATCATCGCGACACGTGCCACGGCAAGTGTCTCGGCACGCCGTTCGGCCTCGGCGACGGCCGTTCGGTCGGCGGTCGCGGCGATCGCCTCCAGTTGCAGGGTGCCCAGCGGCCAATGGGCCCGCCCGCGCTCGAGCCGTGCCAAGAGCGCGGAGTCACCGAGAAAATAGCCGCAGCGCAGACCCGCGAGGGCCCAGGTCTTGGTGAGGCTGCGCAGCACGAGCAGATCGGGTGAGCGGTCGGCGGCGAGGGATTCCGGTTCGCCCGCGACCGCGTCGGCGAAGGCTTCGTCCACCACGATGGTGCGCCCTGGCCTGCGCAGCGCACGGATCGTGTCGGCCGGGTGCAGCACCGACGTCGGGTTGGTCGGATTGCCGAGCACGACCAGATCGGCCTGCGCGGGCACCGCGGCGGGGTCGAGCAGGTAAGGCGGTGCCAGCATCACCCTGGTCACCGGGACACCCGCATCGCGCAGTGCGAGTTCGGGCTCGGTGAACGACGGATGCAGCACCGCGGCCAGCCGCGATCCGAGGCGGGGCAGCATCGCGAAACCTTCCGCGGCGCCCGCCAGCAGCAGCACTTCGTCGCGAGCGCGGCCGTGGCGGGCCGCGACGGCACGGCATGCCCGGTCGGCGTCCGCGGCGCTCGGATACCGGCCGAGCGCGCCCAGCCGGGCGGCCAAGCGCTGTCGCAGCCACTCCGGCGGCGCTGCGCCTTGGACATTCACCGCGAAATCGAGCATGCCCGGGTGCGCATCCACGTCGCCGTGGTGGCGCAGTCTCGCGCGATCGGCGCTGTCCTCGGGCACGGGATCACACCCTACGTGGCGAGCCGGGCGCCGGACCGGCCAGAATGGCAGTCGTGGGTCAGCTGCACGTGTCGTTCGTCTGTACCGGCAATATCTGCCGTTCCCCGATGGCGGAAAAGATCTTCGCAGCGCATCTGCACCGGACCGGACTGGCCGACCAGGTGCAGGTGAGCAGCGCGGGCACCGGGGCGTGGCATGTCGGCGACTCCGCCGACCCACGCACCGACGCGACGCTGCGCAAATACGGCTACCCCACCGGACACGTGGCCGCCGTCTTCGGCGCCGAGCACCACGACGCCGATCTGGTCATCGCGCTGGACAGTTCGCACGAGCGGGAACTGTCCCGTCTGGGCGTGCCACGGGCGCGGTTGCGACTGCTGCGCACCTTCGACCCGGACGCCGACGGCCGGAACGTGGCCGACCCCTACTACGGCGACGAGGCGGACTTCGACCTGGTGCGCAGCCAGATCGAAGCGGCGATCCCCGGCCTACTCGAGTGGGTACGCGCCGAACTGGCCGCGGTCACCCCACCGCCTGCGTTCACCCCACCGCCCGACCCGGGACCCGCCTCGGACGGACGAATGTGATGCGCAGACTCGCCTTCCTGCTGCGCCCCAGCTGGCTCATTCTGGCGGTGCTGGTCGCCGCGTTCGCCTACCTGTGCTTTACCGTGCTCGCGCCATGGCAGCTCGGCAAGAACACGGCAACCTCACACCGCAACCAGTTGATCGCCGATTCGGTGCGGGCACATCCGGTGGACGTCACGACGGTACTCGGCGACACCCCCACCGACTCCCACACGGAATGGCGGCGGGTCACCGCCGCCGGGAGTTACCTGCCGGAATCGACGGTGCTGGTGCGACTACGCCATCTCGACGGTGCACCCGGTTACGGTGTGCTCGCGCTGTTCCGGCTGGATGACGGGCGCGTGTTGCTCATCGATCGGGGTCTGGTCGGCGCGGTGGACGGGTCCCGCCCACCACCGATTCCCGCACCGCCCGCCGGGCCGCAACGCATCGAAGCGCGCGTCCGGATGTCCGAAGGCGTGACGCCCGGCAAAGACCCGAGCGTCCAGGACGGCTACCGGCAGGTGTATTCCATCGATACCGCCCAGGAGTCGACAGTCCTCGGACAGGCACTCACCGCCATACCGACCGGTGAACGCGGCGGCTATCTCCAACTGGGCGACAACCAGCCGGGCGCCTTCACGCCGACTCCGCTCCCGCAACTCGACGCAGGCCCGTACCTGTCCTACGGCCTGCAATGGCTGGCCTTCGGCATCATGGCGCCGCTCGGCCTCGGCTATTTCGTGTACGCCGAGATCCGAGAACGGCGGAAGGAGAAAGCCGGTGCCGCACCGACTCCCGCGCCGGCGGCTCCGGCCGCCGCAGTACCGGCGACCGTGCCCGCCGCGCCCACACCCGAAGCGCGGCTGGCCGACCGCTATGGCCGCGGCCGCCACTGAGCGTGCACGACGCGGGTCAACGCCTGCCGGCAGCGACAGCGGCGAGGAGCAGGGCGGCGGCCAGCTGCACAGCTTCGGACATCCGGACCGCCCGCCGCAGGTCACCGACCGTAGGAGCCGGCCCGTCACCGAGGACCGGTCGGAGTTCGGTGCCGTGCCGGTAGTGGGTGCGCCCGCCGAGCCGGACACCGAGCGCGCCCGCCATCGATGCTTCGACCACCCCCGCGTTGGGGCTGGGATGCGCGGCCGCATCGCGGAGCCAGACACGTAGTGCTGCGGCGGGCCGACCACCGACCAGCGGGGCAAGCAAGGCCGTGAGCAGGCCGGTGAGCCGGGCCGGAATCAGATTGGCCAGGTCGTCGGTGCGGGCGGCGGCCCAGCCGAAACGAAGATAGCGCTCGTTCCGGTAACCGATCATGGCGTCGAGGGTGTTGATCGCGCGATACCCGACCAGACCGGGAATGCCCGCCACCGCGCCCCAGACCAGTGGCGCGACGGTCGCGTCGGACGTGTTCTCGGCGATGGACTCCACCGCGGCGCGCGCCAGCCCGTCCGCGTCGAGCACCTCGGGGTCGCGCCCGCACAGCGAGGGCAGCAGGGCGCGAGCGCCGTCCACATCGCCGGATTCCAGCCGATCGGCCAGTGCGTGACCGACCCGCACGAGGCTGCGGCCACCGAGAACGATCCAGGTCACGACCGCGGTGGCCGGCATCCCGCCCCGCCGCGACACCATGGCGAGTCCGACCATCGCGCCCACGGCGACCGCTTCGTGCACGAGCCCCGCGGTGCGCCGGTCGGCGTAGGTCACCGACTCGAGCGCGGCCGCCGCCGAGCCGAATCCGGCGACGGGATGCCGGCGCCGCGGATCGCCGAGCACCCGGTCCACGGCGAATCCGAGCAGCAATCCGACTGCGGTAGAGGTCCCCTTCTGCACCCGGCGAGATTATCGGGTGGGTCCGACGGGCGGAACGCACGGTTCGGCGGTGTGCGAACGGCCCCTGCCGAACGCACACCACAGTCGGAGGTAGCGGAGGGGACCTGATACACCACGCTCCTGGACCCCGCATCGTCGACCGGAGAAGACATTTCTACACTGAAAAACAAGGGAGCCGAACGACCGAACGGCGAACAGTAGTGACTTTCCAACAGCCCTCCACCTCGGAGCCCCTCGACCAGGCCCAGCTGGCCCGTCGGTTCGAGGAACACCGGCCGTACCTGCGCAGGCTGGCCTACAGCACGCTGGGTAGCCTCACCGACGCCGACGACGTGGTGCAGGAGGCGTGGCTGCGGCTGCAGCGCCAGCACGAGGCGGGCGCCGCGAACGAGATCGATAACCTGCGCGCATGGCTGTCCACGGTGACCGGTCGGATCGCGCTCGACCAGCTCGGCTCGGCCCGGATGCGCCGGGAACAGTACGTCGGCGAGTGGTTGCCCGAGCCCGAGGTGACCAGCTGGGACGATCCGGCCGATCGGATCACCCAGGACGAGCGGGTCACCACTGCTCTGTTGGTCGTCCTGGAATCGCTGTCGCCTGCCGAACGCACGGCGTTCGTGCTGCAGGACGTGTTCGGGATGTCCGGCCCCGAGGTCGCCGACGTGGTCGGCCGCACTCCGGCGGCCGTGCGCCAGCTCGCCTCCCGAGCCCGCAAGCGCGTCGAGGACGGCACCCCGCGCTTCCCCGCCTCACCCGACGAGCAGGAGAAGGTGGTGTCGGCCTTCGCGCTGGCCTGGCGTTCCGGCGATCTGAGCGCCCTGCTCGGTGTGCTCGACGCCGACGTCAGCCTCACCGCGGACGGCGGCGGCAAGGTGCCCGCGATCCGACAGCCCGCCTACGGCGCCGAACTGGTGGCCAAGCTGCTGATGGGGTGGTTCCACGCCCCGTCCGCGGCGGGCGCCTGGGGCCGCGCGGTGCTGGTCAATGGACAGCCGGGATTGGTCGTGTTCGACGGAACACACGTCGGCGTTTTCTCCTTCACCGTCGACGACGGCCGCATCGTCGCGATCGACGTGGTCCGTAACCCGGACAAGTTGCACGACCTACCGATGAGCGGTCAGCCCGACTGGTACATGAACGAGGGCAGCGCCGACCAGGCGTAGCCGCGGACACCCGGCGCACCTGCGACCAGCGGTCTACCGCGCCGCCGATCAGCCCGCGATGCCCACCGGTCGCGGTGCCGCGTACCCGTGCGCGGCGGCCACTTCGACCGACACGAGCCGCCCGGCGTCCGCAGTGAGTCCATGGGCGAGGTCGAGGTCGGCAGCGCAGGCGGCCTTCCAGCCGACGTCGGCGATCGCGCGGGCGTACGGCAGCGTGGCGTTGGTGAGCGCGACCGTTGCGGTGTGCGGCACCGCGCCCGGCATGTTCGCGACACAGTAGAACAGGGAATTCGCCACGCGGAAAGTAGGATTCGCGTGCGTCGTCGGGTGCGAGGCGGCGAAGCACCCGCCCTGGTCGATGGAGATGTCGATGAACACCGAGCCGGGGCGCCCGCTCGCGACGAGTTCGTCGGAGACCAGTTCCGGCGCACGCGCGCCGGGGACCAGCACCGACCCGATGACCAGGTCGGCGGACAACACCGCGCGCCGGATCTCGACAGCGTTCGACGCGAGAGTGGTCACCCGTCCGTTGAACCGGGCGTCGAGTGCGCGCAGCCGCCGCAGGTCGACATCGAGCACGCGGACGTGGGCGCCCATGCCCGCGGCGACCGCGGCCGCGGCGGAGCCCGCGACCCCGCCGCCGAGCACGACCACGTCGGCCGGACGCACCCCGGGAACGCCGCCGAGCAACAGTCCGGCCCCGCCGAGCGGCGCCATCAGGTGATACGCGCCGACTTGGGCGCCGAGCTTGCCCGCGACCTCGCTCATCGGCGCGAGCAGGGGTAACCCGCCGTCGGCGGTACGCACCGTTTCGTAGGCGATGGCCGTGATCCCCGAGCGTAGGACGGCATCGGTGCACTCCCGGTCGGCGGCCAGATGCAGGAAGGTGAACAGCACCTGCCCGCGACGCATGTGCGGGTACTCCGCGGCGACCGGCTCTTTCACCTTCAACACCAGATCGGCTTCCCACACCTGGTCGGCGCCTGCGACCAGTCGCGCGCCCACCGCAGCGTAGGCGTCGTCGCCGAAGCCCGACCCGGCGCCTGCACCGACCTGTACCACTACCTCGTGTCCGTGTCCGGTCAGTTCCCCCGCGCCGGCCGGAGTCAGGGCTACCCGGAACTCTTGCTCCTTGAGCTCCCGGGGCACTCCGATCCTCATATCGTCATCGTGGCCCGACGTCTCGGCCACCGCCAGAACCGACGCGCCGATCGGGCACACCGGCCACCCGAAGGCGACTCTTCGCACGACATTCTCGGCATGTTGCCTACCTGGACGAGCATGCGATGTACCGGGGTGCATGGCCATTGCCCGAGGCTGGCCGCGCTGCCCATGGCAGCGATGTGCACCCCGGTGGATTCGGGGCAAGTATTCGCCGAAGATCGGGGAGTGCGCGTACAGCGCGTCGAACGCCGTGGTGATCGGCCATGCGCACCTCGCCATCGAGCGAGCGTGGATCGGGACGCGGTACGGCACGCCGACCTGGCGGCAACCGAGGTCGGCGCCCGCCCGATATCCGGTACTTGCTGTGTGCCGCAGATCGACTCGAGCTTCTCACTCACCATCGATAGCAGAGTGCCCGTGGGACACCACGATCCTGCGCAGGGGGACAACCGGCGACGAAGCGCTGGTCGGCAGAGGTGCGGCGGTTCCAGGCGGAGCAGCCGCCAGAGCGTCGGCACGATGCCGGCCGACGCGTTGAGCAGCGGGCGGCGCGGGTTTCCACCCGGCGCACCACCCGCAAGTGTGCCCGATAACGTGTGCCGCGAAACCGTACGTGGTGGAGCAAGATCGCATTCGCCCGAATGCGACTGCCTATTTACACAATTCGGCCGATTACCGCACCGCAAATGAGGTGTGATACAAGACACATCGGCCAATTGTTAGACCGGAATCGCTGATAACATTCAGCCAGCGTGCCCGGTAACCCGGGGGTCTCCTGCCGAGGCGCTTGTGGCGGCTTGTAGCGCAGTGGTGAACCCACCGGTCGTGGGCGGGTGGGCATGTAGGCAGGAGGTATCACGGTGTCGTACGTGCAGTCGGGTGCATACCGGTCGAGGGGCCGGCTCAGCGTGGCCGACATCGCGGCCCAACCCGGAGGAGTCGAGGCACTCCAGCGCAGGGTTCATGAATTACGTTCCAGCGGAGTCGATTTCGCCGCGAATGCGATCGAGAAGGAAATGGCCGAGCTGGATCTGCCTCGCCAGTGATGTCGACACCACGGACGCCATGTGCCACGGTGACCATGGCAGGTCCCGCCGATACGCGGATCCGCACCTGCTGATCCTCGGCGCCCTGCACCGAGTTCACGATCTCGACCGGAGCCACACCTCGCCGCGGTGGGTGGCCAGCCCGGTGAACGCACCGGCGACGACCGGCTCGGCGGTGTGGTTGCGCGGTCCCGCTGCCCTAGAAGCACTCGACCGGAACTGATTTCGGCATCGGCGGTGTTGTGCGATCCGCGGGCTCGAGCAGCGGGTGCGCCTACCGTCGAGTCGCAGGTTCCGGCATGCCCGACCGCATCGCCGTATCTCGATGGGATAATGAACATCCCCGTCCGCACCGTCGCGATGCCGCTTCCGCGGGCCACCCGCCCGGTGTCCGCGCCGTACCCACTGGAGACCCGATGGCCACCGCCCCGCCCATGCTGCAGCGCATCCTGGAGAAACCGGTCACCGACGGGGAGAAACTGCTGGAGAGCGCGCTCTCGGCGTTCCTGGACTTCGGCATCAAGCGGACCAGCATGGGCGAGATCGCCCGCCGCGCAGGCATCAGCCCGGCCACTCTGTACCGACGGTACGAGTCGAAAAACGATCTCGTCGAGGCGGTGAGCGTACGGGAGGCGCAGCGCTTCGTCGCCGCCATCGACAAACAGGTACGGACGGTCTCCGACTCCGACGATCAGCTCGTCGAGATCTTCGTCGCCTTCATCAGCGCCATCGCGCGCAATGAACTGCTGTGCAGGCTGCTGCGGACCGAGCCCGACCTGATCCTGCCACGGCTCACGACCGAGGCGGGACCGATCCTCGCCGTGGGCCGGGGCTATCTTGCCGAGAAGCTGCGCGAGCTACGGGAAACCGGAGGCACGCACGAATTCGACGCCGATCTGGTCGCCGAGATCATGGCCCGGCTCGCACTCTCGCTCGCCCTCACACCCGACGGCCTCATCCCGGTCAACGACCACGACGCCGCGCGGGAATTCGCCCGCCGCACCCTGCTGCCGATGGTCGGCGTCCGGGTGAGCGCCTAGCCGGACGCCGAACGCCGCCGCCACGCGCTCATCCAGCTCGGCCCGGGCCTCGGCGTCGGGCACCCGGCCATCCACCAACTCACGGGCTAGCTCGATGACGTGCGCGGACCGGGCAGCCGAAGGGTCGGGCAGCGGGAGCCGCGACACATACTGGGTGATCCAGCGCCGCCGGCCCGAGTACAGGCGGTTGCCGCAGACCGCGTCGTAGAACCGCAGCCCGAGCGCTGAATTGGCCACTCCCATCAGCAGATACGCCAACCTCCTCGCCTCCGCGGGAGCGCGGGCCAGATCGGGTAGCGAGATCCAGTAGCAGTCACCGTTGACCACCGCACCCGAACAGTCCAGCGCGAATCGGGGCCGATCACTGATGTCCGGAAAAACCAGCTTCGGCTCACGCCACAGATGCGGCCGCTGCGGAACCCAGATCTCGAACCATTCCCGCCCGCTCGCGGTGACATAGCGACGGGCGGCGAGGGTCTCCTTGTTAGCCTGTAGATACGCCGCGGCACCTGGGAAGTCGGTGAGATCGATCGCGGCTCGGCGCGGACGCGTGAGGTCATAGGGGTACAGCACCCGGAGATCGCGGCGCCGGGTGGTCCGCCACGGGTCCAGCTCGTGGTGCGTGATCAGCTCGAGCAGGAGTTCGGGCTCTGGACACGGGTCGACCTCGGCCCAGCGGTCGGAGATGAACACCCGGTCGGCGGTGGTCTTGATGCCGACCCGGATGCGTGCGACCTCCCCGAAACTGCGCCAGGTCGCGGTGTCGACCTGAGCCAGCCAGGAGTCGACCGCATCGTGCGACATCCGCCACGCGGTGTCGGATTGGGCACCCAGCACCAGGCCGGTCGGCCTCCGCCGTGGTTGTGCCGGTTCGTTCGTCGCCGGGCGCTCCGGCGCGAGATCGGCCGCGAGCCCAGCGCCCGAGCCCGCGGTGGACACGTCGGCGGCGCGAGTCCCTGCCACGGACCGCCGCCGGGGCGTCGTCGCATCCGGGAGCTGCTGCCCGGTCGCCAAGCTGCCGACCTCGACGGCGAAGGTGCGCTCGTTGTGCTGGACCAACGAGCCGTGTTCTTCGATGAGCGCGTCGAAAAGTCGCTTTTCACCGGGGATTTCGTCGGAGCTGACCTCGTAGGCGGAGACGTAGCGGCAGATCTCACGGTTGCTGTCGCGACGCGCGATGGTGATCGCGGGCAGCACGGCCGCGGCGAACAGCTTCGTGTCACCCAGGTCGTACAGCTCGACGGGCGCCAGTTCGGTCAGCAAAAGCCGCCGGATATTCGCGCCCGCCTTGGTGGTCAGAAATCTATTGGCACACAGCAGTCCGAGCACGCCCCCGGGCGCCAGCAACCGGGGCAGCGTCGCGACAAACGGGTGCGTCAGATCGATCCGCCCGCGCAACCCGAACCGCCGGCTCAGCAGCTGCGCGGTCGATCCGCCCAACTGCTGGGTCCGCACATATGGGGGGTTGGTGATCACCGCGTCGAACGAACCGTCCCCGAGCCCCTCCTCGACCGCGAGAAAGTCGGCCCCCTGCCAATCGGCGACAATCCCTGCCGCACCGGCCCGTTCCCGTGCCACAGCGAGTGCGTCGCCATCGAGGTCATAGCCGGTCAGGACCAGACGGGTGCCGGCGGACCGCGCCTCGACCTCGGCGTGCAACGCGAACAGCAGCTCACCCGCACCACAAGCCGGATCGAGCACACGCAAGACCCCGGATTCCGACGGCGCCGCGTGCTGCAGCAGCCTGCTGGCCAGGAACCGTGCCAGCGCGGGCGGCGTGTAATGCCTACCGTGCCGTTTACGGTCCCGCGCGGCGGGCCCTTGGGAAGCCATACCCTGGGATTCTGCCTTGTCCGGGCTCGCTGATCGCGACGACGCGGAGGTACAGTCCCTGACCAGTCGTGGCGTCGCCACCGATCGCGACGTTCGATTCCAGCACCGGGTATCGACAACGCACGGGATGACAGCGGCGAGAGTCTCGCGATGCCTCGGCCTGATTACGCGTTCGCCACCCTCGGCTCCTCTTGCTGGTGCGGCGCGACCGCCTCGCCGTCGAGCACCGCGCGCATTCGCTCGGTGTCGAGCTGTCCTTCCCATGCCGCGACCACGAAGGTGGCGACACAGTTGCCGAGCAGATTGACCGTGACCCGCATCGAATCCATGACGCGATCCGCGCCGAGCAGCAGCGCGACCGCCGCCACCGGGATGGAGCCGTGCCCGATCGCGCTGATAGTGGCCGACAACGCAAGGAACGACGAACCGGGTACTCCCGCCATCCCTTTCGAGGTCAGCATCAGTACTCCTACCGCGGTGATCTGCTCCCCCAGACTCAGATCGACGCCGAGCGCTTGGGCGAGGAACAGCACACAGATGGACAGGTACAGCGTCGCACCGTCGAGGTTGAACGAGTAGCCGGTCGGGACGACCAGGCCCGTGGTCGCCCGCGAACAGCCCGCCTCGGTCAGCTTGATCATGATCCGTGGCAGAACCACCTCGGTGGAGGCGGTGCCGAGCGCGAGAAACAACTCGTCCTTGATGTACCGCACGAACTTCCACAGGTTCACCCCGGCGAATATCCGCGCCACCCCCGCGAGAACGAGCAAGAACAACAGCGCCGCGCCATAGCAGCAGACGATGAGTGTGCCGTAACTGCCCAGCGACGACAGCCCGTACTGTCCGACGATGTAGGCCATCGCACCGAACGCGGCCAACGGCGCCAACCGCATGATCCATCCGATAATCGTGAAGAAGATCCGTCCGATGTGGTCGACGGCCGCCAGGATCACCGGCGGTCCTTGCTCGCCGAATTTGGCGAGAGCCAGCCCGAACAGCACCGCGAAGAACAGCACCTGCAGCAGCGCGTTCTCCGCGAACGCGGAAATCACCGACGCCGGAATGATGTTCAGCACGAACTCGACGGCGTGCGGCAACTCCCCGTTACCGGTCTTCTGCGCAATCTTGTCCGCACCGGCGGCCAGGGTCTGCGCATCGACGTCGAACCCGGCGCCCGGCTGGACCAGATTGCCGACCAACAGCCCGAACAGCAGCGCGAAGGTGGTGATCACCTCGAAGTAGATCAGCGCCTTCACGCCGATCCGCCCCACCGACCGCATGTCGCCGACGTGCGCGATCCCGAGCACCACCGTGCAGAAGATGATCGGTGCGATCACCATCTTGATCAACCGGATGAACCCGTCGGCCAGCGGTTTGAGATCGGCGCCGACCGCCGGCCAACACGCCCCGATCACAATGCCCGCCACGATGGCGACCAGCAACTGCACGAACAGCGAGCGATACCACGGCGCCTTCGACGCCTCCTCGTCGCGCACTTCCATCGAGGATTTCCTCATCAAAGTCACGCGACGACCCTACGAATCCCCGGTATCCGACCGGTGTCCCCGATGTTGCGTCCCCGCTACCGCATCGGTATATCGGCGACTTCGCGCGCACGTCCGTCGAAAGACTCACCGCACCTACGCGAGGGCGCCGCACTGTGCGGATAATCCGGCGACTGTGCGATGTCGGTGCGAAACGCGGAATCGGCCCCGGACACCGTCCGAGGCCGACTCCCACTGCCCTGAGTCAGAGCGGGATGTTCTTGTGGTGGCTCTTGTGCGACGGAGCCGCCGCCAGGGCCGCCGCGAGGATGCTGCGGGTCTTGGCCGGGTCGATGACCTGATCGACGACGCCGATCGCGATCGCGCGCTCGACGCCGCCCGCGATGCGCTCGTGCTCGGCGGTCAGCCGCTCGTGCAGCGCTTCGCGCTCGTCTTCCGGCGCAGCCGCGAGTGCCTTTTTGTGCAGGATGCCGACCGCGGCCTTGGCGCCCATCACGGCCACCTCGGAGCCCGGCCACGCGTAAACCGCGGTCGCGCCCAGTGAGCGGGCATTCATCGCGATGTAGGCGCCACCGTAGATCTTGCGGGTGACCAGGGTGACCCGCGGTACGCGCGCCTCGGCGAAGGCATGCAGCAGTTTCGCACCGCGGCGCACGACGCCTTCCCACTCCTGACCGACGCCGGGCAGATAGCCCGGCACATCGGTGACGACGATCAGCGGAATCCCGAAGGCGTCGCACAGCCGCACGAAACGCGCTGCCTTCTCGGCGCTTTCGGAGTTCAGGCAACCACCGAGCCGGATCGGGTTGTTCGCGAGCACGCCGACGGTGCGACCACCGAGCCGGCCGAGACCGGTGACGATGCTGCGCGCATACAGACCTTGCAGTTCCTCGAACGACGACTCGCCGTCGACGTTGTCGAGCAGTTCGTGAATGATCGGCTTCACGTCGTAGGCCCGCTTGGCCGACTCGGGCAGCATCGCCTTCAGATCGACGTCGCCGTGCGCGGCCGCGACCAGGTCGAACGTGCCCTGCTCGGCGAACATCGACACCAGACGCCGCGCCCGGTGCAGCGCGTCGGCCTCGTCGTCGGCAACGATGTGGGTGACGCCGGACTTCTTGCCATGCGTATGCGGGCCACCGAGCGTGACCATATCGACCTGCTCGCCGGTCACGCTGCGAACCACGTCCGGACCGGTGACGAAAACGCGGCCTTCCGGAGCCATGATCACGATATCGGTCAGCGCGGGACCGTACGCGGCGCCGCCGGCGGCGAAGCCGAGCACCACGGAGATCTGCGGAACCAGGCCGGACGCACGGACCATGGCCTCGAAGACCAGACCGACCGCGTGCAGAGCCTCGACGCCCTCGGCGAGGCGAGCGCCCCCGGAGTGCCACAGCCCGACCACCGGGACGCCGGAGTCGATGGCGGTGTCGATGGCGTCGACGATGTGCTGGCAACCTGTTACGCCCATGGCGCCGCCCATGACGGTGGCGTCCGAGCAGTAGGCGACAGTACGGACACCGTCCACCTCACCGATGGCGGCGAGCACACCGGACTTGTCTCGCGGGTGTAGCGGAACAGTGGTGCCGGGATCGAAGAGGCGTTGGAGTCGACCGAGCGGATCTCGCGGGTCGGTCGCTGTTTCCTGCTGCGACGCGGGAGCGATGATCGTCATCGCGGTGTCTCCTGACCTCAATGCATTTCGCCGCTGCTGCGGCTGCGTATGGACAACCACGGCGGGGCCGAGCCAGTTTCAGTGGCCGACCCCGCCGGGAGGTTGTTTGTGCAGTCGATCGCGCGGCTATGCCCGACCGAAGGCGAGCGCGACGTTGTGCCCGCCGAATCCGAAGGAGTTGTTGATCGCGAACTCGATCTCCTGGCGCCGGGCCTCCCCGTGCACCACATCGAGCTCGATCTCGGGATCCTGGTTGTCCAGGTTCAACGTCGGCGGAACGATGCCGTCTCGGATAGCGAGCACGGTGAGCACGGACTCGAGCGCGCCAACGGCGCCGATCGAGTGGCCCAGTGCCGACTTGGGGGCGTAGACCGAGGCGTGGTTGCCGACCGCTTTGTTGATCGCGTTCGCCTCGGCGGTGTCGCCGATCGGCGTAGCGGTCGCGTGGGCGTTGATGTGGGTGATGTCGTTCTTGGTCAGCCCAGCGGTCTGCATCGCCCTGGTCATCGCCCGCGCCGCGCCATCACCCGTGGGGTCCGGTGCGACCAGGTGGAAGCCGTCGGAGGTGATGCCTGCGCCGAGCAGACGCGCGTGGATCGTGGCGCCACGCGCCTTCGCGTGCTCCTCGGTCTCGATGACCATGAGGGCGCCCGCCTCACCGAAAACGAAGCCGTCGCGATCCTTGTCGAACGGACGCGAGGCGCCCTTCGGATCGTCGTTTCGGGTGCTCATGGCGCGCATCATGGTGAAGGCCGCGATCGGCACCGCATCGATGAAGCCTTCGACGCCACCGGTGACCACCATGTCGGCGTCACCCATGACGATCATCCGCCACGCATTGGCGATCGCCTCGGAGCCGGACGAGCACGCCGAGACCGGAGTGACCACTCCTGCCCTGGCCTTCAATTCGAGGCCGACAACGGCCGACGGGCCGTTCGGCATGACCATCTGCACAGCCAACGGGGAAATCTTGCGATAGCCACCGTTCTTCAGCTTGTCCACCGAGTCGATGAGGGCGTCGCCGCCCCCCAACCCGGTGCCGATGGCCACACCCAGCCGCTCCGGGTCGACCTCCGGGCTACCGGCGTTGCGCCACACCTCGCGACCGAGCACGGTCGCGAGTTGCTCGACGTACGCCATGCGCCGGCACTCGACACGAGTCAGCAGGGTATCGGGCCGGACCTTCAGGTGACCGCCGATGCGGACCGGAAGGTCGTATTCCTCGACGAAGGAATCCTCGAGAACGTCGATACCGCTCTCGCCGTTGAGGAGTCCCTTCCACGTCGCATCGACGTCACCCGCGATCGACGTGGTCGCCGCCAGGCTAGTTACGACGACGTTGGGGAAGTTCCCATTCAAGGTGGAAGGAGTGGTCACAGTGTCGGCCCTACTCGGCGTTGTCGAATTTAGCCTTGAGCTCCGCGGCCGCCTCAGCGTTCTCGGCCTCGAGCTTCTGGATGTAGCCGACGGCGTCGCCGACCGTCTTGAGGCTGGCCAGATCCTCGTCGGGGATCTTCACGCCATACTTGTCCTCGGTCTGAACCGCAATCTCGACCATGGACAACGAGTCGATGTCCAGGTCATCGACGAAGGACTTCTCGATCGTCACCTCGGAGGGTTCGATGCCCGTCACCTCTTCGATGATCTTGCCGAGTTCCTCGACGATTTGTTCCTGGGTCAGAGCGGCCACTTCGTGGCTCCCTTCTTGTTTCTTTGCAGGGCTCTACTGGTTTTTCGGATCGAGTCGGGCAATAGTTACCGCCCGCTCGGTCACGACCTCGCATAGGTGATGCAAGGTCGCGGAGGAAAGCTAGCCGGATGTGGTCAGCTCAGCCAACGCGGGGAGGTCTTGCGGGGTCTTCAGGGCAAGCGTCGGCGTACCCTTCATCTCCCTTTTCGCGATGCCGACAAGGGTGCCCGCCGGTGGCAGTTCCGCCACCGCCGATACCCCGGCCTGCCGCGCGGTCTCGGTGCACAGGTCCCATCGGACAGGCCGGGTGACCTGCGCAGCGAGCTTATCTATCGCGTCCCGTCCGGACCCGACCGACTTGCCGTCGAAGTTCGACAACAGTGTCTTGGTCGGCTCGTTCGGCACGATCTTCGTTATGGCATCGGTCACAGCATCCTGTGCCGGGGCCATGAACGCGGTGTGGAACGCACCCGCGACAGGCAACGCACGAACCCTGGCTTTCTCCGGCGGGTTCGCGGCGAGCTCCGCGAGGGCGTCCAGCCGACCGGCAGCCACGATCTGGCCCACCGCATTGCGGTTGGCCGGAACGAGGTCGAGGTCGGCGAGCCGTTCGAGCACGGCGGCCTCATCGCCGCCGAGCACCGCGGACATACCGGTCGGCGTCAGCGCGCACGCCTTGGCCATCTCCGCTCCGCGGATAGCGGCCAACTTGACCGCGTCATCGGCGGAAATGACGCCGGCGACCGCGGCGGCGGCGAGCTCACCGACCGAATGTCCGGCGACGATGGTAGCGGCCGGAAGCGAATCCTGCGGAATTTCCGAGAACGCGAGCAGCGCAGCGGCAACCACCAGCGGCTGGGTGACGGCGGTGTCGGTGATCTCCTCGGCCGTCGCGGTGGTGCCGAGACGGACCAGGTCCAGGCCGGAAGCTTTGGACCAGAGGTTCAGGCGATCACTCGCGCCGGGAAGGTCGAGCCAGGGCGCGAGCATGCCGGGTGTCTGGGACCCCTGTCCAGGGGCGAACAACGCGATCACGCCTCTAAGAAAACACTGTGAGACGGGCCGCACGAGATGTCGACGCGGATGAAGCTTTGGAACAGCTTTTGTGGGACTCCCACAAAACTCCATGTGACTTGTCGAGATCGACCCGATCGACGGATGCGTTACAGACCCTCGGAGCCGGGTGCGACTTGCGTGACTTCAGGGGCTGGTGTTGACGATTCGTTACGGGTTCGTGTCAAACGACCCACTGTCGCGGCGATCCGGAGCACGTACGCGTCCCGCGGATTCATCGGATCACGCCCAGTGATCTCGGCAATGCGCTTGAGGCGATACCGAACCGTATTTGGATGGACGTACAGCTGACGCGCACACGTCTCGACCGCTCCGCCGCAATCCAGATAGGCATCGAGGGTGTCCGCCAGCGACGATCCCGCTGCGGCCAACGGTAGGACAAGATACTCGTTCAACGCGTCGACCGCAGCTCGATCGCCCAGCAGCGCGCGCTCTGGAAGCAATTCCGCCGCGTGCACCGGCCGCGGCGCCCCGCGCCAGCCGACGACGGCCTCCATTCCGGCCAGTGCCTCCACCGCACTGGCGTGCGCGGCACCCAGCGTGCGTGTGGTCGGGCCGATCACCACCGGACCGTCGGAGAACACCTCGCCGAGCAGGTCCGCCAGAAACGGGGAGACATGGGAGGACTCACCGAGATGCCCGGAAACCACCATCACCAGCCTGGTGCCCTGCACCACCGCCAGCGCCGCGCGACCGTGCCGCGCGGCGATGGAGTGCACGGCTCCGACCGAGGACACGCCCTGTTCCCCAGGCGGCGTGCCCACCAGCACCGTCGCCGGTGCGGTGGCATCCCAGTTCAGGGTCGCGGCCCGCGACAGCATGTCCGGTCCGCTGTCCCCGCGCACCACGGCGTCGACGACGAGCGCCTCCAACCGGGTATCCCATGCGCCGCGCGACTCCGCGGCGCTGGCGTACACCGAGGCGGCCGCGAATCCGAGCTCGCGCCCGTAGCGCAGCACCGCCTCGGTGAGGGCGACCAACTGCCGGTCGTTACGGGCCAACGCGGGCAGCCACTGTTCGAAGAACTCCATGGCGACCCGGACCATGTCCACGGTCTGGCGCAGGGTGAGCCGCCGCGCCAGGTCCTGTGGGATGACCTGGAAGGCGTCCAGGCTGAACCGGATGTCACTGTCCGGGTCCTGTAGCCATTCCAGGAAGTTCACCACCGCGGTCTGCACCAGCATCTGTACACCGGCCCGCTGGGCGGCATCCAGATCGGTGAAGAACGGCAACCGATCCTGCATCGACCCCACCGCCTCGGTCGAGAGGCGGCCGGAAAACTGCTTTACCCGCTTGAGCAACGTGTCCGGAAGAGGGTCGCGAGTTTGCCGGTTCGGGGATAGCGCGCCCGTCGGCAGATACACCTCGTGCTGCGAGGAGCCCTCGGAGATCCGACGCGGCCGCGGCGGTTTACGGTCCACCATCCAATAGTCCGCTACGCGAGTTCTTCTTCGGCGCTTGCCGCGGGCTTCGGCGCGGCGTCGACATCGTCGATGCGGTACTTCGCCGCCGCCTCGGTGACCTTGGCGGCGTCGATCTTGCCCGTTCTGGCCAGGCCGGCCAATGCGGCGACCACGATGGACTGCGCGTCGACGTTGAACACCCGCCGCGCGGCCGGGCGGGTGTCGGAGAAGCCGAATCCGTCCGTACCGAGCGTCGTGAAGTCACCGGGCACCCACTTGCGGACCTGGTCGGGCACCGCGCGCATCCAGTCGGTCGCCGCGATGTACGGACCCTCGACCCGGGAGAGCGCCTCGGTGATATAGGGCACACCGGGATCGACGCCCGGATTGCGCAAAGCCGCGATCTCCTTGTCCAGCGCCTCCTTGCGCAACTCGCCCCACGACGTCGCCGACCAGACGTCCGCCTGCACGCCCCATTCCTCGGCCAACAATGCCTGCGCGCGCAGACCGTCGGGCACGGTGACACCGGAGACCAGGATCTGGGCGCGTACCGCACCCTCTCCCCCGCGCTTGTAGAGATAGATGCCCTTGAGCAGGCCCGCGATATCCACGTCGTCCGGCTCGGCGGGCTGCTGGTAAGGCTCGTTGTAGAGGGTGATGTAGTAGAAGACGTCCTCACCGCCGAACTCGCCACCGTCGCCGTGCGGGTGGGCGCCCGGCAGCGCGACGGCGTTCTGCGGGGGTGTTCCGCCGCCGTACATCCGACGCAGGCCGTCGCGCACGATGTGCGCGATCTCGAACGCGTACGCCGGGTCGTAGGTCACCACGGCCGGATTGGTCGAGGCGAGCAGCAGCGAGTGTCCGTCGTTGTGCTGGAGTCCCTCACCGGTCAGCGTGGTTCGCCCAGCGGTTGCTCCGAGGACGAACCCGCGAGCGAGCTGGTCTGCCGCAGCCCACAGTCCGTCGCCGGTGCGCTGGAAGCCGAACATCGAGTAGAAGATGTACAGCGGGATCATCGGCTCGCCATGGGTGGCGTAGGAGGTGCCTGCCGCGGTGAACGACGCGGTCGATCCGGCCTCGTTGATGCCCTCGTGCAGGATCTGCCCGACGGTGCTCTCTTTGTAGGCAAGCATCAATTCCGCGTCGACAGACGTGTACAACTGCCCGTTGCGGTTGTAGATCTTCAACGAAGGGAACCACGAGTCCATACCGAAGGTCCGTGCTTCGTCGGGGATGATCGGGACGATCCGCTTGCCGATCTCCTTGTCCCGCAGCAGCTCCTTCATCAGCCGCACGAGCGCCATCGTGGTGGCCACGTTCTGCTTGCCCGAGCCCTTGCGCACCGAGCGGTAGGCCTCGTCGCCGGGAAGTTGCAGTGGCTTCGCCGCAGTGCGCCGCTCGGGCAGGAAACCGCCCAGCGCCTTGCGCCGGTCGAGCATGTACTGGATCTCGCGCGACTCCATGCCCGGGTGGTAATACGGCGGCAGGTACGGGTCCCTTTCCAACTCGGCGTCGGTGATCGGGATCCGCTGCAGGTCACGGAAGTCCTTGAGATCCTGCAGGGTCAACTTCTTCATCTGGTGCGTGGCATTACGGCCCTCGAAATGCTTGCCGAGGGTGTAGCCCTTGATGGTCTTGGCGAGGATCACCGTCGGCTGACCCTTGTGCGCCATCGCAGCCGCGTAGGCGGCGTACACCTTTCGGTAGTCGTGACCACCGCGCTTGAGGTTCCAGATCTCCTGGTCCGACAGGTCCTGCACCAGCGCCTTGGTGCGCGGGTCACGGCCGAAGAAGTGGTCGCGGACATAGGCGCCGTCGTTGGCCTTGTAGGTCTGGTAGTCGCCATCGGGCGTGCTGTTCATCAGGTTCACCAGCGCGCCGTCGCGGTCGGCGCCCAGCAGCGCGTCCCACTCACGGCCCCAGATCACCTTGATGACGTTCCAGCCCGCGCCGCGGAAGAACGACTCCAACTCCTGGATGATCTTGCCGTTGCCGCGCACCGGGCCATCCAGCCGCTGCAGGTTGCAGTTCACCACGAAGGTGAGGTTGTCCAGACCCTCCATCGCCGCGACATGCGCGAGGCCGCGCGACTCCGGCTCGTCCATTTCGCCGTCGCCGAGGAACGCCCACACGTGCTGATCAGAGGTGTCCTTGATGCCGCGGTCGTGCAGGTAGTGGTTGAACCGCGCCTGGTAGATGGCGTTCATCGGACCGAGGCCCATGGACACCGTCGGGAACTCCCAGAAGTCGTTGAGCAGCCGGGGGTGCGGGTAGGACGGCAGCCCGTGGCCCGGGCCGCCGTGGCTGTACTCCTGTCGGAACCCGTCGAGCCGATCGGTCGACAGCCTGCCCTCCAGGAACGCGCGCGCGTAGATGCCGGGCGAGGCGTGACCTTGGATGAAGATCGAATCGCCGCCGCCGGAGTGGTCCTTGCCGCGGAAGAAGTGGTTGAAGCCGACCTCGTAGAGTGCCGCCGAGGACGCGTAGGTCGAGATGTGCCCGCCGACGCCGATGCCGGGACGCTGGGCGCGATGCACCATGATCGCGGCGTTCCAGCGGATCCAGGCGCGGAAGCGGCGCTCGACCTCTTCGTCGCCGGGGAACCACGGCTCGTTTTCGGTGGGGATGGTGTTGACGTAGTCGGTGGACGTCAAAGACGGGATGGCGACATTACGTTCACCGGCCCGCTCCAACAGGCGGAGCATGAGGTAACGCGCACGACCGGGACCCTCCCGGTCGAGCATCTCATCGAACGACTCGAGCCATTCGCTGGTTTCCTCCGGGTCGATGTCCGGTAGGTAGGACGCCACCCCTTCGCGGATCACCCGTACCCGTCCCCCCGGCTGCTGATGCTGCGAGCCATTCGGGTCGCGGCTCGCAGCGGGAGCGGGCGCGGAGTTGGTGCCAGCGGATTTCGCTGACGCGGAAGAGTGGATCAGGTCGGTCAAATCTGCTCCTCATACAGGGGTGGGCATGCTGATGGCGTCGGTATCCCCGGGCGGTACGCGTGGTTGGCGGACCGCCCGTTTTGGAAAGATTCGGGGCGCACCACCCATCCTTGCCGATAGCGCGTCCCAGGTCATCATGTCAGCCGGAAATCCAGTACCGTTCGACAGGCAAGGCGAGTCGAGCCGTGGGAGCTGTGAGGAGCGGGGAGGACGATGAAGCTGCTTGACCCACGTGGGTTCGGGTTGGTGTGCGCGACCGGTGCGGTCGCCATCGGGTTGACCGTCGCGGGATGCGCGAATCGGGTAGAGGGCGTGGCCAACCCGAACGCGAGCGACTTGGCGGCCTACAAGACCGAGGCCGCGTCCTCATCGGCCGCCGCGACCTCCTCGCGGCGAGCGGCAGCGCAGAGCAAGGCGATCGCCGACAACTGCGGCCAGTTCCCCACCATCAGCGGGCTCGGCGTTTCCAAGTACAACGAGTTCGTCGACGCGCACGATGCGAACGCGCCCGACTACCTCGCCAAGCGCGATCTGGCCGTCTCCACCCTCGAGGACGCCGCGAACAAGGTGGAGAGCAGCGTACGCACCGCCCGGGACGCGCTGCCACCCGACCTGGCCGCCCAATTCACCGAGTACGTGAACGCGGCGCGCGCCTTGGCCGCCGAGACTCGGACCATGACCTACACCGCTCCGGTCGGGGCGCTCAACGACGCCAGCAAACGGGTGAACGACGCGCGCAACGTCGTCCGCGACGCCTGCCCGAGACGCTGAAGCAGGTCCTTGACACACCATTGCAACGCGACATTCACCGCCTATTTCTTCGGATCAGCTTGCGCTGGAGCCCATAACCATGTTCGCTTGCAACTACCTACTGTCGGGAGTTGAGGAGGACACCACCGTGGTCGCCGCGGCGGACGCGCAGAACTACGCTCAGAAGCTTGGCATCGCACACGGCTTGGTTGTCCAGGAATTGGGTTGGGACGAAGACGTCGACGACGACCTGAGGGCCGACGTCGAGGAATCGATCGGCGGCGAACTCGTCGACGAGGATTCCGATGAAGTCGTCGACGTTGTGCTGCTGTGGTGGCGCGACGGGGACGGTGATCTGGTGGACGCGTTGATGGACGCGATCGGCCCGCTCGCCGATGACGGTTTCGTCTGGGTGCTCACCCCCAAAACTGGACATCCGGGCCATGTCGACCCGAGCGAAATCGCAGAATCCGCACCTACCGCCGGTCTGACCCAGACCTCGGCGATCAGCCTCGGCACCTGGGCAGGTAGTCGTCTGGTGCAGCCCAAGGCGCCCTCGAAGCAGCGCTGACCCACTTCGCTATGGTTTTCACCGGGCGGTGTCATCGGCTGGCCGCCCGGTGGAGACCCGACACGATGGAGGACTTGCGATGCCACTCGAGGTAGGCACTGTCGCGCCGGATTTCACGCTGAAGGACCAGAACAACCAGGACGTGACCCTGTCGGATTTCCGCGGCAGGAAGAACGTCCTCATCGTGTTCTATCCGCTCGCGTTCACCGGAATCTGCCAGGGCGAGTTGTGCAAGGTGCGTGACGAACTGCCGAAGTTCCAAAACGACGACGCCGAGATCGTCGCGATCTCGGTCGGCCCGCCGCCCACACACAAGATCTGGGCCGCCGAACAGGGCTACACCTTTCCGTTGCTGTCGGACTTCTGGCCACACGGCGCGGTCGCCCACGCCTACGGCGTCTTCAACGAGAAATCCGGCTATCCCAACCGCGGCACTTTCGTCGTCGACCGCGAGGGCCGCATCCGTTTCGCCGAGATGAACGGCCCGGGCGAGCCCCGTGACCAGGCGGCTTGGGAGAAAGCGCTCGCCGCGCTAGATTCATAAGCCGTCGGTAACGATTGGGGCGTATAGCTCAGCGGTAGAGCACTGGTTTTACACACCAGCGGTCGGGGGTTCGAACCCCTCTGCGCCCACCATCTTGAAGCCAAGGTCAGAGGCTATTTCTGATCAACCGGCGGTGTTCCCGCCAGCGGCCCGAAACGGGCCAGTGTTCCTACAGTGTTCCTACGGGCGGTCGAGCTAGGTTCCGGTCGCCTCGGTGTCCCCGCCGAATAGGGCCGCGCCAGTCGCCTCCAGAATCTCGGGCCGCACGTGGGCGTAGACCCGTGCCAGCACCGCCGGATCATGGCCGAGCCACTTCGCCACAGCGATGATCGACGCACCCGAATCAATCAGGATGGTCGCGGCAGTGTGCCGGGTGTCGTGCAGCCGGATCACCGGCAGCCCGGCCGCTTTCGCCTGGCGCTGGAACTCGTCGGTGTACCACTCCGGCCGAATCTCCTCGCCATCCTCGTGTACGGCGAGGAGACGTTCGTCGGTCCACTGCTGCCCCAGGGCCAGCGCTTCGGCCTTCTGGGCGATCTTCAACCGGCCGAGAGCCTTCACCACGTCGGCCGGAAGCGGCAGGCTGCGGCGGGACCGCCGCGACTTCGGGTCGTCCTCCTCTACGTCCTTGCCGACCGCCACCCGGCCCCGGCGGATGTGCAAGGTGCCGTCCTCGATGCGAGACCACCGCAGCCCCATGATTTCCGAGCGCCGCAGCCCGCACAGCGACAGCAGGAACAGCGCGTAGAGGCGGTGCTCGCGGACGTGCTCACGGAAGGCGCGGCTCTGACCTTCTGTCCAGAACTGCATCTCGGTGTCCTCCACGTCGGGTCGCTTCACCAGCCGGGCGACGTTGCGCGTCACCAGCCCCTGTTCCATCGCGTCATCGAGCGCGGCCGAGAGCTGGATCAGCATGGTGGTGACGGTGCGGGCGGAAACGCCCTGCGATGCGCGCGGCGCGGCGGTGTCGGGAGCGAGCGCGTAGACGCCGCGCTTGGGCCGAACCACCTTGCCTGAGCTGCGCAACCGGTCCAGGTAGCGCCCTGCCTTCTCGCCGAACTTCTCGGTTACCTCGGCGTAGCGCACGCCGTCGGGGTGCTCGGCGACGAATGCCAGCACGGCCGTCACGGCGTCGTTGGCCGGAGCCTTGCCGCCGCGCCCCTCCGTGAGCCGCCAGGTCACCAGGTCGTCCACATGCTTCTTGGTGAGCTGCTGGAGGGGCAGATCACCGAGCCGATCAACCACCGGCTTGAGGGCGTGCCGGTAGCCCTCCACTGTCACCCGGCGGACATCGCGCCGCCCATCCAGCCAGGCCGTGATGTGCGCGCCCACCGTGGTCTTGGTCGGCGCGACGTAGCGGCCCTCGGCGACCTCGGTAGTGATCCGCCGATATTCGCGCCGCGCCTCGGTCTTGGTGTCGTAGGTGAACCGGCGACGGTCGCGGGTGCCATCAGCCTTGAGGCCCACGTCCACCAGGAAGTGGTAGCTCACCGTCCCGTTCTTGGCGGTGCGCGTGTTGATCGGCTCGGAACGGCGCGAAGCCTGCGCCTTGTCGGTCTTGCTGCTCATCTGTTCAACTCCGCTTCGATCTGGTCGAGAGTGAGCCCGTAGCCGGACGGCCCGGTGCTGGCGGTGACAACGCCGTCGGCGTCGGTGATTCGGTAGGTGCCGTAGCCGAGGGCGCGGGGGTCGCGCCGCCCGCACTTCTCCAGCCGCAGCCCCTGCCGGTCGGCGGCCCGGCGGAGCCGATTCTCCCTGACTTTGATGCTCTGATCCATGCTTGAAACGATACTCAGAGTGATGCTGCAGTCATCCAGGCCGCCGTTTCCGCAGGTCAGTCTTCGGCCTCGGGCTGAAAGGTGTCGTCCTCCTCCTCGATCTGCAAGGCCACGGCCAGCCGCTTCAGCTCCTTGTCGCCAGCGTCGGTCAGCTCGTAGTAGGCGACCGTGCCGTTTGGCTTCGTCACGTCCGCAACCCACGGATCGCCCTCGGCATCGGCGAGTTCGGTGAGCCGCGCGGTCACGTCTCCGTTGGTGAAGCCCTTCGGCAGAAGACCCCTCGCGGTCAGTAACTCCCTGGTCGCCATCAGCGGCTTCACGCGCTCCCTGGAGAACTTGCCGATGCGGCTCACGGGCGACGCGACGGTGGACACCCCGAGCGCCCACAGCACGCCGTAGGTCTGGAACGCCCGGATCAGGTCGGCGGTGTTCAGCACGCTTCCGTCGGCGGAGGCGAACGGATCGCCCGAGGTGCGAACCACGAGCGTGAACCGGTTCTCATCGTCGGGGATGACTCCGCCGCGCAGCTCCGGCGGAATCTCCACGAGCTCGAACGGGAAGTACTTCGCGTCGTCCTTGGCCGAGTTCTTCTGCCTGTTCTCGACCACCTTGATGCACCTCTTCCCGTTCTTCTCCACGTCGGTGACGAGCAACGTCGTGGTGAGCCCGGCCTCCATCGACTTCCCGCCGCGCCCGGTCTTGCCGTCGGAGGTGTGATGCACCAGCGCCACGGCCGGGCCGAGCTTCCGAAGCCGATCGGCGGCATCCAGGATCTTGTGGGTGTCGTCGTTGCTGTTCTCCACCAGCCCCTCCGCGCACCGGTGCTGGGTGTCGAACACGACCAACGCCGTGCCGTTCGCCTTCACCATCTCGGCCAGTGCGTCCATGTCGGCGGGATCGGCGAATTGGACCGGGCGGGTGATCGTCGGCATCCGGTCGGACACCTCGTCCGGGTCCGCACCGTGAGCCGCACACCACCCCGTGGCACGGCGCGTGAACTGGTAGATCGAATCGTCGGCCGCGATGTAGATGACGTGCTCCCCGTTCACCGCCAGCGAGCACGCCCACGCGAGCACGAGGAAGGTCTTGCCCTGGTTCGGCTCCGCGATCACCTGCACCAGCGACCCGGTTTCGATGAGCCCCGGAATCAACATCTCCGGCGCGCGCAGAGAGGCGAAGTCCCTGCGGCGGTTGAAGACAGCCTCGGCCAGCGGGACGTAGCCCTCAGCCCGCAGCTTGGCGAGACGCCGTTCCTCGGCCACCCGCTCGCGCCGGGCCTCAGCGGCGTGGAGAAGCTGCTCCTTGGCGTAGTCGCGGGCTTCCGCATTCACCACCACGCTCGTGATCGGGGCCAGCGCCGCGATATCGGCGGCGGTCGCGCCGAAGGCGATCAGGCGCTCGGCGGCGAGGCCAGTAGGCAGCGGGGTCCGGTTCGCCTCGGCCTGGTCACATTCGGCGATCCACTCGCGGGTGGCAGCGGCGATCCAGGCAGTATCGCCGAAGCGTCGGGCAGCCTCCACGAGCGAGTACACGGCGGTCTTCCCGGTGCCGGAGCCGTTCGCCTTCGCCGCACGGGCGGCCTCCACGACGGCGTGCGGGTCGCTGCGGCCACGCCCCACAGCAGCAGCGGCAATCTCGGCCCTGGTCGGTGCGTAGTCCGGTGCAAGCTGCGCCAGCGCCGCGAGCGGCACAGCCTCGGCCTCATCGAAGGTCTCGCCGGGTACGAGACCGTTGGTCGCGCAGAACTCCTCGTAGAGGGCGTAGCCGTCCGCGCCCAGGTAGCGACTCAGCCGCGCGCCGGACTCGATCACCGGATCGTCCTTGCCGGCCGACTCGCGCGCCTTGCTGCCCGCGTGTGCGGCGTCCAGGCCGTGTACGACCTCGGCGACCTCGCCGGATGCCTCGCCCTTGGTACTATTCACAGTGTTCGCCTTTCTGTTCGGATGGGTTGGGATGCCCGCCCCTACTACGCGCTGAGGCCCAAGGACGCGCGAGGGGTGGGCACTTCCCGTTTCTGGAGTCAATCCCGCTGTGCCGGTGCGGATTCAGATCAGTTGCGGCGACGCCGACGGCGGTTGCTGTGCGCACGCAGCACCGGGCACGGATCGGCGTGGTAGATGCGCAGATGGAACAGCCGGGCGTTTCCCGCGTCCGGCACCACTTCGCCCTCGGCGTCGCAGTGTTCGCACTGACCAGGCAGCCTGTGGCCGACCATCGCCGCCAGACCGGCGGCGGCCTGATGTCCCGCCGACGCGGCACCGTGGCCGGTAGTCTCGGAGTTGGCCCGCAAGCCATTCTTTTCGGTCGGTTCAGTGGCCCCGGTTTCCTCCTCGGTACCGGGGCCGCTCCACGTCTCGGGCATGATCACGCCTCCGCTACCGCGTCGGCGGGCACGTCGTCCAGGCACAGCTGCGCCCGAACCCACGCCGAGGGCACGCGGACGCGGCGGCCGACGCGGAAGGACGGGACTTCGCCCGAGCGGATGGCTTCGTAGATGGTCGTCTTGCCGACACCGAGCACGCGCCCGGCGTCGATGACGGACAGCGTGGGAGCCGAAAGAGCTTCCCGGTCGGACTCGCAGAGGAAAGACAACGACGGCGTAGACGCCATGACACACGCTCCAGAAGTGCTGGATGGTTCCCTCGCAGGCGTGAGCGTGTGCCGGAGGCGGGAGCGTGTGCGGGAGGCCGCTACGTCAGAGGTAGCAGCCGGAGGGGGTCGAAGATATCGACCGCCGTCAACCATACCGCCAATCCGGTACACGCCAAGTCACGCCGGGCCTGCGGGCGCGGCGGCATGACTCGCCGGGATAAGCGTCGCCACGGCGACGATATCGAGTTGGCCGAGGTGCGTTCTCAACTCTGAATGCGGCGCACAGCCTCAAAAGTTGGCCTCTACCTGGGCAGATGATCCGGCTCGGCGGAATTCAGAGTTGGAGTTGCAAACTCTGAATCAGACCTCTCAACTCGAACTCGCACCGCCCCGACCGAGTGCATAAATGCCCATCTACCTGCGCAAACGCCAATATCGAGTTGGGGCGGGCAACTCGATATTGCACCCGTCCGAAGGCTGTCGACGATGTCGTGAAAGTTGTTGTATACCAATGGATTACGACACTTATGCGGGGGATTCAGAGTTGACTCTTCCCTTAAGGACTTCCCTAGTCGGGGGTCGGCCTCCGGCACTCCCCACCCGCCGTTTCTAGGGCCGGATGAGGTGAGAGAGAAGCAAGCAACCTCAACTCTGATTTCCTACTGACACCGACATGTAGAGCTGTGCGACACCGGAGGGCAGAGGGCGGCACAGCTCCGCCTCGGTGACCCCGGCCGGGGATTGAGTGCTGTGTCTACGCCCACCGCCCCCGACGCGCGCACCTCAAACCACCACGGCCACAACAGAACACCCGCAACAGCGGGCATTCTCATTTGCACCCCGACGTGGCTTAATGACGGAATATTCCGGCATGAGTACCCGCCCACCGGTCAAAGTCAGGAGGACCACCGATGACGAACCAGGACAGGGCCGCGACCCTGGAGCGGATCGGACAGGCCGTTGAGCTGCGCGCCGCCGGTGCTACGTGGCAGAACGTCGCCGCCCGACTCGGGTACGCCTCGGCCAACGCCGCTGAAGCCTCGGTGCGGAAGTACCTGTGCCGTATGAGCGACGGCAAGGACCTCGGGGAGACGCTGATGATGGAGGAGCTGAAACTCCAGCAGCGCGAGCGCTACATCATGTCGGCTGCGATGAAGCTGCCCGTCGGCGATATCGCCAGCCGCAACATCGTGGATCAGGCGCGCGACCGCATCGCCCAGCATCGCGCCCGGCTCCACGGTCTGTACGCGCCCGTCCGCCAGCACGTCGATGTGCAGGTGAGCCAGACGCCCGGCGCGGTCGTCGCCGACGCTCGGGAGAAGTTGATGCAGATGGCCGCCACGACCGACCAGGCCGCCCTGGAAACCGCCATCGACGCAGAGGTGATCTGATGACCGTGACCCGTACCCAGCTCGTGGACGAGGTGATGACCGTCGCCGGGGATATCGCCGACGGACGCCTTGATCCGGCCGCCCTGGAGCGCCGTGCCGCCGAGGCGTGCACCGACCTCATGACAACCACCTTCGACCCGCACGGGCCGATCCGGGAGGCTCAGGTCGCGGTCGCACGCGGTGTCCTCGCCGCCGGGTGGCTGACGGCCGATGAGGTGGCCGAATGGGCTGCTGTGCTGCGCCGCGCCGAGGCCACCGCCGACCCTGCCGACAGCGATTCCGACCGCCCGTAGGAACGCTGCCGGAACACTGGCTGTCCACGCCTCGGTCGCCAGGCCGTCCGCGGACCGGCAAGAAACACCGATTGAGCTGCGGTGACACCGCCATTCGCCGATCTTTCGACAAGCGCCGACCGCCGGTGTGGAAGACCGGTCCGGGCACCTCGCACCCGGACCGGCTCGGCTCACGCGGCCGGGGCAGCGGCGTGCAGCGGCAGCGCGACAAGGGTCGCGCCGTCGATCTTCACCGCGTGGACCTGACCGGCGTGCATGAGCGCGACGAGCACCCGGCCGCGCTGCCCGTCGTCGCGACCCGGCAACCCGGCGCGCAGCTCGGCCCAGCGGTGAACCTCGCCGTCGGCGAGCGCGTCCAAGATGGCCGCGCTGATCTTGGTGGTGTCGCTGATATGGGTGGTGTCGGTGGTCATGGTCGGGCCTCTCGGTTCGGGTCGGTGAGGCCGCCAATCGCCAAGCTAGAGACCGGCGGTGCACCGGACCCCCGGACCCCCTGCACCCCCGCTCGCTACCGTCGCCACCATGAGCACCACCTATGCCGACACTGACCCGCGTTCCCGTCCGCCAGAGGCATGGAACGGCCGTCTCGGCTGGCTGGTCAGCCAGGGCGAGACCGACGGTCCGCGCGTGGAAGAGTGCCGCCGGGCGCTGGCCTGGTGGGCTGCGCACCGGTTGTTCTCGGGCGAGATCGACCGGGGAGCGATGACCGTGGAACTCGCCGAGCACATGCTCGACATGCTGAGGACGCGAGGGGCTGCGTCGTGAGGCTCTACACCCGGCCGCGCCGGGCGGTGTCCGAGCCAGCCGCCGACCCCGTGCCGCCTGAGCTGTCCGGCGCGGCCGAACTGCTCGCCGAGCTGGCCGCCTTCGCGGACCGGGCGGCATCCTCGCCGATGCCCGGAACGGCGGCCGTGGCGGCAGACCTCGCCGAGGATCTCCGCGTTCCCCTACGCGATATGACCGACCTCGCGCAGGTGGCCCGTCCCCGGCCCGTCGTGTTCGACGCCTCGGCGGTCGCGGCTCGCACCTGGGCCGAACCCCTGACGGCCGCCGTCTCGGCGACGAGCAAGGCGCTGAGCCGCACCCCGGCGCGGATGCCGAGGTTCGAGTTCGAGGCCCGCCGGTTCGACGCCGGGCGGCATATCGGCCTGTGCCGGACCGCGATCCGCTCGGCCAGCAAGAGACTGGACACTCTCGCGGCCAACGCCGCCGCTCGGGAACGGTTGGCCGCGAAGGGTATCCGCCTCACCACCGACAAGGCCGTGAGGCGCTGATCATGGCCGCCACCTGTACCGGCTGCGGGATGCTCACCTCCAACCCGGACGCCGGGGCGGACTGGCGATGCCTGGCGTGCTGTCCAACCTGCACCTTGTGCGGTGCCCCGGCGTCCCCCGCCTGCGTGACCCGCTGCCCGGCGCACACCAACACCCACGGCCGGGCCGCCCGCAACCGACGCACCGGGATGCGCAAACGCCGCAAGCGCGCCCGAGACCTGGCGCAGACCGCACCACCATGAACCTGACCGAAGTCGGGCGTCCTCCTTTCCGCCCGCCGATGGTGTCGGTCTCCGGTGAACTGGCTACGGGCCGACCGGCGACCGGCACCGCCGAACTCCAACCCACGAGCCCGAGAGGCTGCGAACCGATGAAGCTGACCGACGCCGAGCGCGAGCGGATCGCCGTCGCATTCCATGAGGCCGGGCACGCCATCGCGGCGGTACTGGCCGGAGGCCGGGTCACCGAGGTGACATTGTCCTCGGGTCCAGATGCGCACGGGCAGTGCCAGACTGCGGACCTCCCCACCAGTGCCGAAGCGCTGGTCGCGGTCGCCGGACCGTGGGCGGCTGCCCGGTGGACAACCGGGGCGGTGCCGAGCTGGCGCGATGTCCGCGACGAACTTGCGGCGCAACCCGACGACTTCGCGGTAGTTGCGGCTGCGTCACCGGATGACGACCCCTACCGGGTCGGCCGCTGGCTCGAAACCGTCTGGCCTGCTGTCCGTGAACTCTCGGCGACGCTCTACCGCGACGGGCGGATCGGACACCGGCAGATCACCGAGGCGCTCGGGCTGCCGCTGTGGGGCGTCGAGACCTCCGCCGTCGCCGCGAGCATCAAGTCCGGGTGCTGGTCGCCGCCCGTGAAAATTGGTGTGTCTTGACCCGTGCATCGCACCCCCTTTTTCCGCTGGTCAGCGCATTCCACAATGCCCGCCGAACGTGGTGTCCAAAGCTGAAAAATATTCGGGAGGAAGCGAAATGGCTGTGTCTTCGGCTGAGCTGGCGCTGACGGTGGGAGCCGCCGAGGCACTGCGCCGCGCCCACGGCGCGACCCGCCCCGCAACCCCGGCCGCCCTCGCCGCGCGGCTCATCCCCTGCTACAACGTCACCCCGGCCATCCGGATGATCTCGGATGTTCTGGCCGACGCCATCACCCAACCGGGGCGGCGGATCATCATCACGACCCCGCCGCGCACAGGCAAGAGCGTTCTGATCAGCCAGATCGGTGTCGTGTTCGCGTTGATGGACAACCCCGACGCGAAGGTGATCCTCGCCAGCTATGCGGACTCGCTCGCCGAGGAGCATTCCCGCGAAGCGCGGCGGATGATCACCGAGAACGCGAACCTCCTCGGGTTCACCCTCGCCGCCGACAAGCAGGCAGTGGGACGTTGGCGCGTCGCCGGGCACGCGGGCGGCTTGCTCGCTACCGGCATCATGAGCGGCGTCACCGGCCACGGTTCGTCGCTGCTGCTGATAGACGACCCGATCAAGAACCGGACCGAGGCCGACTCGCCCGCCTTCAAACAACGGCTGCTCAACGAATATCGCTCGACCCTGGCGACTCGACTGCACCCTGGCGCGTCGGTGGTGCTCGTGATGACCAGGTGGGCACCGGATGACCTCGCAGGCGTCCTGCTCGCCGAGGAGCCGGACAAGTGGCAGGTGGTCAACATTCCGGCCGTCGCCGAGACCGGCATCCCCGATGCGCTCGACCGCACCCCCGGCGCGGCGATGGTCTCCGCGCTCGGGCGTACCGCTGAGGAGTTCGCCGAGCTGCGGTCGATGGTCGGCGAGCGGGCCTGGTTCTCGATGTTCCAAGGTGTACCCGCCCCACCCGACGGCGGCCTGATCCATCAGGAATGGTTCGACCGCTGGCGATTGCCGGCCGAACCCGAGCGCCCGATGCGGACCGTTGTCGCGGTCGATCCGGCCGATTCCGGCCACGGGGATGCTGCGGGAATCATCGCCGCGAGCCTGACCGGTGACGGCGTGGTGGTCATCCACCGCGACATCTCCAAGCCGATGACCTCCGAGCAGTGGGCGAAGGCTGCGGTGGAAATGGCGCTGGATGTCGGAGCGTCCAAAATCCTTGTCGAGGGATTCAGCGCGGCGACGACGTATCGGGCTGTGGTGCGGGATGCGCTGCGCCGCTCCACAACTGACCGGCCGATCCAGGTCACGAGCTGGCCGCCGAAGGGTGCGGGCCGGACCGGGGATGCCCTTGCCCGCTCGGCCGGTCTGATCCAGGGGCTCGAAGTCGGCACCTGCCGGATCGCTGGGCAGTTGTTCGAGTTCGAGCGCGCCGCCACCCAATGGCACGCCGGACAGCACCAGCCCGACGCCCTGGCTGCGGCGGTGATCGCCTTCGACACCCTCAGCCGGTCTGTCGGCCAGCGGATGACCTTCGGCTCCCCGCTGGCGGCGGAGCGCCGCGCCGGTGCCGGAAAGGTGACGCCGATATCGCGCTCCCTCGCCCGGCGTCTGGAGTGGCCCGACGGAAGGACATCATGGGCGGCGAGGTGATCCCCTTCCGCCGTCGCCGCTGCCCGCGCGCCGTCGCGGTGGCGAATCAGGTGACGGCCGACCGTGCGGCGCTGCACGCCGAGCTGACGACTGGCGATGACGGACCGGGCTGCGACCGCCCCGGCTGCACCCGCTGCGGCGATCACCCGCTTACCTCCGCCGAGGCCGACGCCGCCCTTGAACACGTCAGCGACACCGACGCACAGCGTTACGCCGCTGGCGCGCTGCGCTTTACGAACTTCACCCTGTGCGATCAGTGCCTGGCGTGGGTGCCGGTCTTCGCTTACAAACCTGGTGCGACCGAGGGCACTTAGCGGGTTTCGCGCGGAGATTTGTCAGTGGTGTCCTCGCGCGGGCTCTTATCTGTCGTGTCCTCACGGGGGGACTTATCCGTGGTGTCCTCGCGAGGGGACTTATCGGTCGTGTCTTCGTAATCGCCTCCGCCGACCATGATCACTCCGTTCGTTCGGTGGATCGCCGTGGCCATTCGGTCACTCGTCAACGGTAAGTACGAACGGCCAATGCAGCGCGAAAGCACATCGAAATGTGATCTGAGCTGCGCAGAGCCCTGCGTCGGGCGATGTGGCCAACACACGGCCCACACGCACACCGCCACGGGCAACGCGACCACGACCACCCACCCGAGGACGATCACCGCGCCGCCCGGCGCGCTCCCCGGAGGCATAGCAGGCCGCGCCGCACCGCGACCAACAGGCGCTCATCCACCGGCGTCTGTTCCACGGCCGCGAGGGCGGCCACCACATCGGCGTGGAGTTCCACGTATTCGGCCATCGGGATCGGCCAGCCGTCCGCGCCGATCACCTCCCAGGTTCCATCGCTGTGCTGGAGGTAGCGCGCGCCGTCCATGTCGTCCCCTGTCGTCTCGCTGGTGGCTTGCACCGGCCGCCGGGGGCACAACACCCGACGGCCGGGCATAAACGAATCCTCGGCGGGCACCGCGCGGACCCGATACGACTTTGTGTGTTTTTGCGCGCAACCTTGTGAGCCAGTGGCGAGCACGGCGACCATTGCGGGGTACGTTCGCCTCAATCGCAAAGGACGGCCTCACCATGCACTCTCACCTCACACTGCGCCTGCTCGGCTCCGGCTCCAAGAGCGGCACCTGCCCAGCGGTGTACGCCGCCGAGACCGGCGAGCTGGTCGTACAGGGCGACATCACCGACAGAACCGGGACTGTGCTGGTGCCTCACGTCCTGCTCGATTGGCTGGAGCCGGGCATGACGCTGCCCGTGGAGGCCACCGACGCCCCCGGCAAGCTCCTGGTCAGCGGCGAGCAGGTCACCGCGCCCGAAGTCCTCGCACAGCTCCGTCTCGCCGACCATGAGACGGCCGTGGTGGTGCGCTGATGCTCCACGTCGTCGGTGACGAGGTATTCGAGCCGCTGTTCCGCGCGGCCCGCCGGTATGCCTTCCACCTGGAGGTGCAGGACACCTACGGCGTAGCCGATGAGGTCGAAGCGCTGCGGCGCTGGGAGGCCGGGGAGACCTACGAACCGGAGGAACAGCCCGCGTCGTGGAAGGCGTGGGATGAGCTGATGGCCTCCACGGCCGGGCGCGGCGTCTCGCTGGAGCGGCTGCGCGTGGTCACGGTCCCGCACTCGACCTACACCCGGTGGCTACTCAGCGAGACGGCCAACAACGTGGAGGTCGGGGAGGTGGTGCGGTGGCTGCCGCGCCACCTCGCCGACGTGGCCGAGGTGCCGGGCGATGACTTCTGGTTGTTCGATGACGAGACGGTGGCGTTCACGACGTTCGCCGAGACGGGAGAGTTCATGGGCCTGTCCATCACCGCCGATCCGGGAATCGTCGGCCTGTGCGTGCGAGCACGGGCGACGTTGTGGCCGAAGGGAATCGACCACGCCCGCTACGCCGACAGTGAGTACGCGCACGCGCCGTGAGAGCTGTCGATGACGCACGGGCCGCGCTCGGCGCACGCCTTCGGGAGCTGCGCCGAGCCGCCCATCTATCCGGCGTCGATCTCGCCGCTCGATGCGGCTGGCACTCCAGCAAGATCAGCCGCATCGAGCGCGGGAAGCAAGCGCCATCCGAAGCCGACCTCGCCGACTGGTGCGCGGCGTGCGACAGCATGGCCGTCCTGGATGACCTGGTGGCGAGCCTGCGCAACCTGCGCGCGATGTACCTGGAGTGGCAGCGCACCCTGGCCGCCGGGCACGCCCACCGACAGCGCCAGTCCATCAAGACCGAAGGCGAGACCCGCCTCATCCGCTGGTACGACCCGGACACCATGCCCGGCCTGTTGCAAACCGAGGGCTACGCCCGCGCGATCCTGCGCGTCTGCATCTCGATGATCGGCGGCCGTGACGACCTGGACGAGGCCGTAGCGATGCGGATGGCCCGCAAGGGCGTCCTGACGCGCGCCGGGCACCGCTTCCACATCCTGATCGGCGAGGCCGCGCTATATCCGACGGTCGGCGACAGCGCGGTGATGGTCGCGCAGCTCGAACACCTCCTCGGCGAGCTGGAGCGGCCCAACCTCCGGCTCGGCGTGATCCCGCTGGACACCGACTACCGCGCCCCGGCGACGAACTTCGTCATCTACGACCGCGCCCAGGTGCTCACCGAGACCGTCAGCGCTGAGCTGACCATCACCCGGCCGTCCGAGATCGCCCTGCACGAGAAGACCTTCACGGTGCTCGCCGAGCAAGCCGCCTACAACGAGGCCGCCCGAGCGCTCATCGTGCGAGCGCTGGAGCGGCGTACGGGTGCTGCATGAGTGAGCTGACACCTGATCCACAGCGGCGGCGCGTCTGGCACCTTGTATGGCGGCGACCTGTACCTCCCTGGGACGCCGAAGCAAGCAACCGGAACCAACGAGACTCGTTGCTGCCATCCATCCGACCTGTCCGGGCTACGGTATGCAAGTCGTCGATCCCTCTTCGGCGGGCACTCATCCGAGTCGTGGAGGCTGATCGCCGATGGGCAAGAAAAAGCGGAAGGGGCCGCGCCCACAAACTAAGCGCGCAAACCCTCGTGCGCGCGGCGGCGACGCCATGACCCTTGAGGCGGCACAGGAGTTGCTCGGCACCCCGATGTTCCCAATCGTTTCTGGCCATGCTGGTTTAGTGGCGATGGACCACCCGAAGCGCATCGAGTTTCTGCGTCGGTTCAACCTCGCCTCGGCGTTGCAGACCCTCGTCTCGATCCAGTCACAGCTCGATGTCGCAACCACAACTGACTGGACCGAAGGGGCAGTCGAGCGGCGGCTTCTGACCGAAGCAGACCCTAGTTGGGTCGCTCTGCTTGATGACAAGGTGGGCCGCACACATCGTCTTATCCCACCTCGCTCAATGACGCAGTTGATGCGCGAAGTGCTTGAACTCGGCGACACTGAACCCGACGCCGGTGACATCTCAGTTGCAGCGGTTCTCGAACTCATCATGTCGATCACGACAGAGCAACTTGCTGATGGCAGTCCGCTCGATGCGGATCCAAATCCGGACCCCGCAGAATTGCAGAAGCTTATGGCCGAAATCTCGGCATACACCCCAGAGCAGAGCATTCTTGCCAATCGAAGATTGGCTCTCAGCGAACTTGCCAACCTTCAGAGCAACGCCCCTGTGAAGCTGGAGATTATTCTCGCGTCGACCTTCGACCTATGGTTTCGCGCCTGGCCGGATCGAGTCACAGATACCCGTGTCGGCGACACCCCGTCATCCGCATTTGAACTTGCCAACGGTGTCGCCCTCCTCGACGTCATGGTCGTGGGCCAAATCGTCACCGAGCGTGTGCTGGCTGGCAACTACGATTGCACGAGGGAAGACCTTCTAGCCGAAGGCGCTGCCGCCGAAGCCGTAGAGTTTGTGTTCGAAAACATGAGCTACGACGCATCGGGATTCCGAACCCGTCTGGAAAAGGACCGCTCACGCGGGCCAGTTCTCGATCAGAGATACGTGTTTACCGAGCGCCCGTTCCTCGCGCGTGAGAATGGGCACCTATCCGCCCTTCGCTACCAGTGGATCATCGACCGATTCTTCGGGGCGCAGCTCTACTGGCAGACCTTCTTCGGATTCGGGCGACCAACAGCAGGTTCTACGGCAGAGTCGTTCAGTCAAGCCATGAACTACGCATTCGAACGGACTGTCGGTGATACTCTCGAACAGATCGCTTCCCGTAGCCAGAAGATCACCAGGGTGGTGACCGAGAGCGAGATGCAAGACGAATGGACCGAGCGTCGCGGTTCGCCGCCGTCGGTCTGCGATTTCCTGATGGTTGCCGGACGAGGGTGCTTTCTGCTGGACGCCACCAACCACCACCTCAGCGCCAACCTGGCACAGGGGCTGGCATCCGTCGAGGACTTCAATGAGGATGTCGAGACTGCCTTTGTTGCAAAGAAGTTCGAGCAGCTAGTCGCGACTGCAAAGAAGATTCGCGAGACCCGTCCATTCGGGATTGGCGCCAGCCCTGTCTTCTACCCATTCGTCGTCGTACCGGACAACGGGCTGTCGAGCATCACATCGGTACAGATCGACTGGCGAGAACGTGCCACCGAGCCTTTCAGAGATCTGCAAGGTAGTACACGCGCGCCTGTGCCGATCAGCGTCAGTGAACTAGCGCTGGTCGAGGGCATCGCCGAGTACTACTCACCTCGCCGTGACATCGCCGATTTCATCGGAGGGTGGCTGGGCCAGCCTCTGCCGCTCTCGCTGAGACAATTTGTCGACTCGATCAATTGTGCCGCACCGATCCCTACGCGGATGCTCCGCAACCAGAAGACTCTCACCGAAATGATCAGGGAGCGCCGAAACTCATCGCGCCAACGGCAGTGAGTCGCGGGCGCTTGTTGCACCGCACCTTCGTCCGATCCGGGCCATGTCAACGCAGGTCGCAGGTGCTATCGGCGTACCCGCCAGTGTTCCTACAGTGTTCCTAAACGGGGCGATACGGGCCGGACTGGGCGACACTACCCGGACATGAATAGGCCCCTGACCTGGGCAGAACGGACGGGGCGATACCCGCCGGACGGTTCGGCGCGCTTTTACACACCAGCGGTCGGGGGTTCGATCCCCTCTGCGCCCACAAGTCAGCCCATGTAGAGGGGCTGTTGTCCGGCCTTCGATTTGCCCCACACCGGTTTCGTGGGGCAGACGCATACAAGTCTGGGGGGTGGGTCCTTGTCCATCAGTCAACAACTCTGGCGCTCTCGGCGGCCTCGTTCGGGGCAGCCGACCCACCCCGCCGTGTCGATCTCCGCTGATACGGTGCGGCCGTGTACGAGAAGCTGAGGCACACCCTCGATGGCACTCTGGCCTACTTCTGTGTGAGCTACGACACGAAGGGCATCGACTCCAATTCGGTTCCTGGCTACGTCCATCTGACCGACAAAGGCGAACTGCTCCTGGATACGATGGACTCTTTGCCAGACATAGGGTTTGAAGAGTCGATACCCGAGGCCATTCCGGCCTGGACCACGACGACCGGGGCAATCTTCTTCGACTTCCGGCGTGTTCGGACAAACCAAATATGGGGTGGCAGCGCCGTCTCTACGTGCAGCTACCACGCTGGATTCGTTGCAGTCCATGTCGACGCTCATGACCTTCGTAGCACCGGCCCAACCCGGCTTGAAGCGCACTTCCCTGGCCTAACGCTCTGGTCCGGAATGTAAGGGATCCACATCGCTGACGAGACCGGAGATGACGGCCGCCTTCAATTCGTCACCGCGACCGTCAGGGTTCGGGAAGCCTGGACGGAGGACCGGGGCAACGGGCGGTCGCTCGTCCTCTCAACCCACTGGGATGTCTCCGGACCACGTGATCGTCAGACGTTCAACGCACCCATCAACCTCGCGTCTCTGTCCGATGCGCCGCTTGAGTGGCGTGAACATCTGTCGGTCCTGATCGCCGTTCAAGACGTCCTCAGTCTTGCGTACAAGGGTTTCGTAGTCGCCGATGGAGGGCTCGCCAACTTCGACCTGATCAAGCACGATCCTCACTCGACCACTCCCAAATGGTGGTCCCAGCGACTGATGATGGTGCCGAAGGCCGTCGAAACGCCGCCGTCCATGAACGAATACCCAACCTTCTTGCTCGCCGACATAGGCGGCCTCGCAGGCGTCAAGCGTTGGCTGGAATTACGCAACGTTCATAAGCGCGCAGCTGGCCCCATCGTGAACCGCTATCGCTTTGGATCGACTGCGGCCGAGTCTCAACTCCTCGATATCGCCTCAGCTATCGAGTACTGGACCGCAGCCAACCGACGGAACCATCCATGGGTGTCAATGCCGACCCAATCCTGAGCGGAACCTTTTTGCCGCGGGACTGTAAGAACAACGGTGTAACTCTGAACGGAGATGCACCACGATGACTGATGTGGTTGATCGCGAGACCGGTTCGGCCGGTGATGGTTTCAGTGACTCGCAGCTGCGTGCGCTGGTCGATCAAGCGCGGGTGGATGGCTTGCAGCTCACTGGTGAGGGTGGCTTGCTGGGCCGGTTGACCGAGCTGGTGGTCGAGTCCGCGTTGCAGGGCGAGATGGACGACCACC
>NZ_JBEZDE010000027.1:0-103374 GCF_040648115.1 Nocardia sp. NPDC049190 | reverse complement strand
TCAGGGATACCCACCGCCGGGTTGGATCCTGCTGGTCACCTCCTCGAGGCCCCGCATTCACCAATGAGTTCCCTGAGCCGACCCTGTCGCGACGCACCGTTCCCGCGTCGCGGTGCGGCGTCGTCGCCGACGCCGCTCGAGCAAGGAGTGACTGATGACTACCCCGGAGTCGCAGCAGAGCATGACCCTCGATGCCACATCAAGTCGATGGGGTGGAGTGTTCCGCACCAAGTCGGTGGAACAGTCCCTCCGCGACACCGACGAGCCGGAGTCCAGGCTGCGCAAGGACTTGAGCGCCTGGGATCTCACGGTCTTCGGTGTCGCGGTGGTTGTGGGCGCGGGAATCTTCACCGTGACCGCGCGCACTGCCGGCACCGTCGCGGGCCCGGCGGTGTCGCTGGCGTTCGTCTTCGCCGCCGTCGCATGCGGACTGGCCGCGCTGTGCTACGCGGAGTTCGCCTCGACGGTGCCGGTCGCGGGCAGCGCCTACACCTTCTCCTACGCCACCTTCGGCGAGCTCGCCGCCTGGACCATCGGTTGGGACCTCGTCTTGGAGTTCGCGCTGGGCACCTCGGTGATAGCCAAAGGCTGGTCACAGTACCTGGGCATGGTGCTGGGCTCGTACACTCCGATCGTGCACGTGGGGTCGGTGTCGTTCGATGTGGGCGCGGCGGGGCTGGTCGCGGTCCTCGGCGTGTTGCTGGCGGTCGGCACCAAGATGTCGTCGCGGGTGTCGGCGGTGGCGGTGGCCGTCAAGCTGACGGTGATCGCACTGGTGGTGGTCCTCGGCTTGCGGTACTTCACAGCATCGAACCTGTCGCCCTACATCCCGTCGTCACAGCCGGGCAACGGAACCGGACACGGGCTGGAGCAGTCGCTGTTGTCCTGGCTGACCGGCGCCGGCGGTTCCACGTTCGGCTGGTACGGCCTGCTGTCGGCGGCGAGCATCGTATTCTTCGCGTTCATCGGCTTCGACATCGTCGCCACCACCGCCGAGGAGACCAGGAATCCCCAGCGCGATATGCCCCGCGGCATCATCGGCTCACTGGCGGTCGCCACCGTGCTGTACGTGGCGGTGTCGCTGGTACTGACCGGCATGGTGCCCTACACCCAACTGTCCGGCGACGAGGCCACCCTCGCCACCGCGTTCGCGATCCACGGCATCACCTGGGCCAAGAATGCGATCTCCATCGGCGCGCTGGCCGGTCTGACCACCGTGGTGATGGTGTTGTTTCTGGGCCAGACCCGGGTCATGTTCGCCATGGCCCGCGACGGACTGCTGCCACGTCGGCTGGCGCACACCGGCGGCCACGGCACGCCGGTGAAGATCACCGTCATCGTCGGCACGATCTGCGCCGTGCTGGCCGGATTCGTCGACTTCGGCACCCTCGCGGAGATGGTGAACATCGGCACGCTGTTCGCGTTCGTGCTGGTGTCGGTGGGGGTGCCGATCCTGCGCCGCACCCGCCCCGATCTGCCACGCGGCTTCCGGGTGCCGTGGGTGCCGGTAATCCCGATCCTGGCGGTACTCGCCTGCGCGTGGCTGATGCTGAACCTGTCGGTACACACCTGGCTGCGGTTCGTGGTCTGGATGGCCGCGGGCCTGGTGGTGTACTTCACCTACAGCATGCGGCACTCGGTGCTGCGCACCCGGTCGAGTGAGTGAGCCACTGCGAGTCGGTACGGACTCGCTGCGGGGGATTGTTCCGGGATTGGAGAACCTGGCCGATGAGGTGTCTCGGGCGATCAGCGAGTTGAAAGCGCTCATCGCGGAGGAGCGGTTGTGTTGGGGCGCGGATGATATCGGTCGGACGTTCCAGGAGGGCTATTTGCCCGATGCTCAGCATGCCGTGGAGAGTCTTGACGTGGTGGCCGAGGTATTGCAGGCGATCCCACCGCGGGTCGCCGAGGTCGCTGACGCTTTCCACCACGAAGATCACGCCGGAGCGTTTCGTATACAAGCGGTAGATTCGACCGGCGGAAATGCTTTGGGTGGAACCGATTTCGGCACGGACGAGCGAATGAACGCGGTATCCCTGGCTGGGTTGAACGGGTTGGGCGGGCAGAAATCCGCGCCGGATCACGCTGTAGCGAAACCGTTGCGTGATGACGTCGGCAGCGTTGCCGCGCCGACTGGGAGTGCGGAATCGAAGAAGCCGCATTCGTTCGACGCGCAGGATCGGCATCGGTCGGCGCCGGATTCGGTGGATGCCGACAGGATGGATGCCGACAGGATGGATGCCGACGGTCCGGTATCGGAAGATGTGGTCGGCGCCGGTCAGGGGCCCAGCGGCCGGAATTTCTTCGCTGGTGATGCGAAGGCCGGCGGGGGAGACCGTGTGGTGACGCCGGTAGCGAAGACAGCCGCCGACCGCCATCTGGCGGTGGGGGCTGCACCCGATGGTGTGGGCCGGGATCGGAGTAGTCCGTGGTCGAGGTACTCGCCGACACCGTGGTCGTCGCCTCCGCGGTCCCCCGCGCCCGAGGGCGGGACCCCGCCTCGCGTCTCTCCTCCTCGTGAGCTGCGGCGACGAGGCGAACCTGTTCGGTCCCCGTTCTCCCCGCGAACAACCGCGCCCCGCCGATCGCCGCCAGTGCCGTCCAGGTCGATCCCCGATCCCTGCACCGACCCGGCGGCATTGCAGATTGCCGTGGCGATGGCGGCGCGGCATCGGCTGTGGATAAATGGCTTCGAAACCGCGCTCGTCAGTGTGCATACGGTGGGCGAGATCGCGGCCGCTGTCGACGATATGCTCAGCAAGTACACGGTTCCCCTACGGGGGATCGCGGTGACCGACCTCGCTGAGGGGGCGCCGTCTGGCCTCGTGTGGGAGCACAGCGCGAGCGAGAGCCGCACAACCGACAGTCCAACGGTGCGACCGGCCGCCTGGATCGTGTTGGACCGGACCCTCGCCGCGGATCCGGTTGCTCATGCGGAGGCGGTACGGGCGGCGATCCGGTCCGGTATGAAGGTGCGCAAATGCATTGAACGGGTGATGTATTCGACGGTCGTCGGCGAATTCGGCCGGTTGCTCGATGGCGCTGGCGGTTTCCGGGCCGGTCGGCACACGCAGCGGGTGTTGATCGGCGAGTATCTGCGAGTCAACGGGGCCGATGCCGCGGCTGCGGGGGGCGTGATCAGCGGTTATCGGCGATGGCGGAGTGCGTTACCTGGTGCTGTGGTCGAGGGCGTTTTCGATCCGCACAGCGCGTTGAGCGAAGCATTCACCGAGGTGGAACTCGAGGGGCAAGACGCCAGCGGGCCTGCCAAGGGCTTGCATCAGCTGTTGGTAAGCGCCGCGACGACCGGGTGACTCCCCGCCGAGAATCGCCTCACGCCTGGTAGAACTGTGATGGTGGTTCCCGAGGGCTTCCCAATAGGCTTGGTGGAGCCGGTGTTGGGTCCGTGTCCGGAGGGGGATCCGGCGGCGATGCGTCGCTTGGCGCTGGGGTGGTCGGCTACCGCCGCTGTCTGTCGAGCGCAAGCTGATGGTTGCGTCGTGCAGGCGGAGCGGTTGCCGGCAATCATGGAAGGACAGGCAGCCGATCAGTTGACAGCGCGGCTGCGTGGCTGCGAAACCGAGTTACGGCGGCACGCGGATTACTGCGACAGCCTGGCCTCGCAACTGCGTGACGGGGCGACCTCGATCGAGCTGGGACAGCTGACCTGGCTTGCGTTCGGCGCCGTGCTGGTCACCCAGTTGGCCGCTGACGCTGTTCTGCTGCATGTGGGCGCGGCCAAAGCCGCCGCCGATCGGGCCGTCGTCCAGTCCGCGTGGCGGCGATTTTTGACCTCGCTGCTGGAGAAGGTCGCCGTAGTGGGGGAGCAGTTCACCCTCACCAGGACCAGGGTGCTGCTGACATCGGCACTTTTCGGTGGGCTCATCAATATCGCGGTCAGCTACGGCGCGCAAGTATGGCAGCAGGTTGAAGGCAACCGTAACCAGCTCGATTATCGGTCGATCGCCTTCTCCGGTCTCAGCGGCGTGGTGGGAGGTTTGGCCGGCGCCGCCGCGGCCCATGCCGCCGCCCCGGCCGTGTCACGCGCCGCTGTCACGATCACCAACCGGTTCGGCGTCGTTCCCGCCACTGTTGCTTCCACTTTCCTGCTCGGCAGCGCCGGAGGTGTCGGCGGTGCTATCGCCGACACCGCGGTGACGGGTGTGGTGAATGCCATCGACACCGGCGAGTTCACTCTGAACGGGAAAGACTTCTTCACCGGGATGGTCTACGGGATCGTCGGAGGCGTGGTCGGCGGCAGCGCCTATGCGGTGCACGCTGCACAAGCAGGTATCCGCACACCCGCAGTCGCGCACCGACAAGCAGGCAACCCTGTACCTTCATACGATTCGAGACTCGTGCATTCGCAGCACGACTTCGCCGGCATCCCGCCGTCGTCGACCTCCCCTGAGAATCTCCCTGCCACAAACCCCCCACAGCACGACAACCTGCTCGGCACTTCGAAATCCGATTCCCCACAGACAGATTTGGATGCACCACCCATCGAGCGGTCCGATCTCGCAAGGGATCCGGAACCGAACCATCCGCCCGTTCGGGAAGGCGGTGATGAAAACCGAAGCACGTTGTTCAGCGATGAGGACAGGCCCGAGGGGATTTGGTCGGGAGCAGGCGATGTCAAGGCATACGAGAAATGGAGGCAGTCCGAGCGATATCTAAGATATGGCAAATTCTGGCTTGACGATGAGCTGCCTGGAGATTCGAATAGTCGGCTAAGGTACGCATACCCACAAGTTTATGGATACGCAGAATTTAAAGTCAAGTCTGCATTCGAACCCTACCGGGATGGAATTTTCAACGGGTCTGATTCCACCGAGGTGTCGGCTGCTAAGGGCGTCGAATTCAGGAAAGCTGCAGCCGAGATGGCGGCACTTCCTCATTCGAAAGAGTATCCTCTCGATGCCGATAGGATCCCATCGCGAGTCGAAATGGATCTGCGCAATTATAGAAGTTTGGCGATAGTGTCGGGGTGGAAGGATCAGGTGCCGGTCAGCGAACCCGAAGCGGTGCGCGTATTGGTCGAAGCTGGAGTCCTCGACCCGAATAATCCTGAAATCGACCCTCGGATTACGTTGGGCTGGCCGGATGAGGTACTCGCCCGCGGCGATGGTGCTGGTCCGCTCGCTCGGGTCGAGAGCCCCGTCGGGGATGACACGCAACCACTCGATTCCGGCGAGCATGTCGTTCCGGCCCAGGGTGAACCGGATTCCACCCACTCGGACGCATTGCTCGAATCGCAGCACGATCGGGACCAGCGACGGGAACTGGGGCGTCGGTCCGGTCACGAGGCCGCGCTGACCGCGCTACCGGACGATGTGGTGTGGGCTACCGAAGACGCGATGGCGAAGCACTTCGAGAAGGCCCCGCTCTACGCGACGCGAATACTGGACGACCGAGTGCCGGGCGGCAGCAGAGTCCTACATTTCCGTGTGGCGGGCGATCCGCACGGGTATCCGGTCATGATGTCGCCGGGTTCACCCGTCGGCGTCGATGGTCCCCTGCCCGACCTGGACGTGTTGACCGACCGAGGATTCGCGTTGATTATCGTGGAGCGGCCGGGCTACGGCGCTTCCACCCGGCTTCCGGACCGTCAGGTTGCGGACTGCGCCCGCGACATCATGCATGTAGCCGATCTGTTCGCACTCGACCGATATTCGGTGCTGGGTCGGTCGGGTGGTGGTTCGACAGCCATTTGCGTCGGCGCGCTGGACCCTAGGCGGGTCGAACGTGCCGTCCCTGTTGGGGGCCTGTCTCCTAAACTCGATGAAAGTGGTAACTGGTCAGCAGGGATGGCTGAGGCGAATAGGGCAGCGTTTGACGATGGCGTGATCATGGAAATGGCGCAGAGAACGAGTGAGCGCGGCGAATGGCTTCTCGCGCTCAACGAAGATTACTTTACGGAGCTGGATTACAAGTGGGCGGGACGGAACTCCGACCTTCTGGCCGAAAGCTATCAGCGCGGGCTGCGGGAAAATCGTGAAGCATGGGTGGACGATGTCATCCAAGTTGGCCAACCCTGGGGGATCGAGTTCGATGATTACCGGGTTCCAGTTGATATCGTACACGGTACCGCCGACCAGTTTTCGCCGGTCCAGCACAGTTATACCAATGCATTGGTCATTCCTACATCCAAACTATTTTTGTACGATGGAGTCTCTCATATGATGGGACTGGACTTACTACCAGTGATTCTCAGTCATTTCCGTTCCGAGCGGGATGCGTACATGAGCGACATGGACAAGTACCATCCGGGGCGGTCCGAACAGGTTCGGGCCGCCGATGCCAAACCGCTCCCATTCCCAAGGTGGCAACTGTGGGAGGGGGTGGGTTGGAAGCCCAGACCTGAGTTAGGACATACTGGGCCGGTTTTTCGGCCTTTGGGGCTGTGACCTGGATCGATGGCTGGTTCTGGGTGTGGATCGGCGCACTGACGGTAGGTCGGAGGGTGTTCGTGCGGCGAGTACGGACCACGTCCGGCGCGGTAGCGGTGCAGGTGGTCGCGAAAGTCCGTGGCCGCGTGGAGGTTGTCGAGCATGTCGGATCCGCCCATTCTGACACCGAACTCGGTGTGCTGATGGAGTGCGTGCGTGTGTCGACGGCGCGGGCCAGCAGGAACTCGACCTGGGTGTGGAGGCCGTCGTCCCGGTCGACCGGATCAATGATGTCGCCGACTGGCGTAACGGCCGGCTGCCGGTGGCGACGGAACCGTCGACTGTGGTGACAGTGCCGGGCCGGACTACCTCAACCAGTTCACGGCTGCTGGATGAGGCGTTGGGGCAGTTGTGGCTGGTGACAAGGCTGTGAAGGCGACACGTTTCGTGACCGTCGCCGGCAAGGACCGCGCTCTCGATGAGAAAGCGTTGCAGCGAGGTGATGCCGGCCGCGGAGGTGATGATGAAGTATCACGAGCTTTGGCAGGTGGAACGGTCTTTCCGCGTGTCGGAGACCGATCTGGCGGCGCGGCCGATGTTCCACCGGACGCGGGACGCGATCGAGGCGCACTCGACGATCGTGTTCACTGCGCTCGCGGTGGCCCGCCGGGTTCAGGTGGTGACCGGGAGCGTCGTGAAGCAGTTGCGGCCGCTGCGCAGCGCCACGATCACCTTCAGTGGTGTCGTCCAGACGTTTCCGCCCGAGATCCCGCCGGCTCAGGCGGCGATCCTCGACCGGATCAACCAGTCCGAACCAGCGCACTGAAGCAAATGTCCCAACTCAGGTCTCAAGGTGGCCACTGTGGTATGGGGGGTTGGAAGGCGTCACTCCGCGCCCAGCGCGACTGACATTCTGCGACCGACCCGCCGGCTGCGGCTCTCCGGCCACGGATACGAAAGTGACGACGCCTACTGAATTCGAGTGACGAACCCACACGCCGTTCTGCCACACAGGTGACGACTCGGATGTGACACCACCTGACCGAATGCCGCCGCTCATCACCGCACGGCCTGGTCCTGCGCCCACGAAAGCTGTCGGTGTCTGCGCCTAGGCTGGTTCGCATGGCATTCGCAACCGAGATCCCGGCGGAAGGCTACGAGGGCAGGGCCTCTGCGGCGCCGCCGCTCGCGCACTCGGAATTCCGTCCGGTCGGCGAGATCGAACGCGTCGACAGCCGGTTCCAGGTGGTCAGCGAACACCAGCCGGCTGGCGACCAGCCGGCCGCGATCGATGAGTTGGAGCGCAGGATCAGGGCGGGCGAGCGCGACGTGGTGCTGCTGGGCGCCACCGGCACCGGTAAGTCGGCCACCACGGCCTGGCTGATCGAGCGATTGCAGCGGCCCACGCTGGTGATGGCGCCGAACAAGACCCTCGCCGCCCAATTGGCCAACGAGTTGCGTGAAATGCTGCCCAACAACGCCGTCGAGTATTTCGTCTCGTATTACGACTACTACCAGCCCGAGGCGTACATCGCGCAGACGGATACCTACATCGAGAAGGACAGTTCGATCAACGACGATGTCGAGCGGCTGCGCCACTCGGCGACCTCGAGCTTGCTGTCCCGGCGCGATGTGGTGGTGGTCGCCTCGGTGTCGTGCATCTACGGCCTCGGCACGCCACAGTCGTACCTGGACCGGTCGGTGCAGCTGCAGGTCGGCACCGAGATCGATCGGGACGCGCTGCTGCGGCTGCTGGTCGATGTGCAGTACACCCGCAACGACATGGCGTTCACCCGCGGTTCGTTCCGCGTGCGTGGCGACACCGTCGAGATCATCCCGTCCTACGAGGAGCTCGCCGTCCGCATCGAGTTCTTCGGCGATGAGATCGACGCGCTGTACTACCTGCACCCGCTCACCGGCGACGTGGTCCGCCAGGTCGACATGCTGCGCATCTTCCCGGCCACCCACTATGTGGCGGGACCGGAACGGATGGAGCGCGCGGTGCGCGATATCGAGGCCGAGCTGGAGCAGCGGCTGGCCGAACTGGAGCGCCAGGGCAAGCTGCTGGAGGCGCAGCGGTTGCGGATGCGCACGCAGTACGACCTGGAGATGATCCGACAGGTCGGGTTCTGCTCGGGCATCGAGAACTACTCGCGGCATATCGACGGACGCCCGTCGGGGTCGGCTCCCGCGACGTTGCTGGATTACTTCCCCGAGGACTTCCTGCTCGTCATCGACGAGTCGCACAACACCGTCCCACAGATCGGCGGCATGTACGAAGGTGACATGTCCCGCAAGCGCAACCTGGTCGAGTACGGCTTCCGGCTGCCGTCCGCGGTCGACAATCGACCGCTGACCTGGGAAGAGTTCGCCGAACGCATCGGGCAGGCGGTGTATCTGTCGGCCACCCCCGGCCCATACGAGCTCGGGCAGACCGGTGGCGAGGTGGTCGAGCAGGTCATCCGGCCGACCGGTCTGGTCGACCCCAAGGTCGTGGTGAAGCCGACCAAGGGCCAGATCGACGACCTGATCCACGAGATCCGGGGGCGCACCGAGCGCGACGAGCGGGTGTTGGTCACCACGCTCACCAAGAAAATGGCCGAGGACCTCACCGACTATCTGCTCGGGCTCGGCATCCGAGTGCGCTACCTGCATTCCGAGATCGACACCCTGCGCCGGGTGGAGTTGCTGCGGCAACTGCGCCTCGGCGAGTACGACGTGTTGGTGGGTATCAACCTGCTTCGTGAGGGCCTCGACCTCCCCGAGGTGTCGTTGGTCGCGATCCTCGACGCGGACAAGGAGGGCTTCCTACGCAGTACCACCGCGCTGATCCAGACGATCGGTCGTGCGGCACGCAATGTGTCCGGCGAAGTGCACATGTACGCGGACAAGATCACCGACTCGATGCGGTTCGCCATCGACGAGACCGAACGCCGCCGAGCCAAACAGGTCGCCTACAACGAGGAAATGGGTATCGACCCGAAACCGTTGCGCAAGAGGATCGCCGACATCCTCGACCAGGTGTATCGGGAAGCCGACGAGTCCGAGATCGAGGTCGGCGGTTCCGGACGCAATGCCAGCCGTGGTCGCCGTGCGCAGGGTGAGCCGGGTCGAGCGGTGAGTGCGGGCGTGTACGAGGGGCGCGACGTGAAGTCGATGCCGCGCGCCGAACTCGCCGATCTGGTCAAGGAACTCACCGACCAGATGATGAACGCGGCGCGGGAGCTGCAGTTCGAGCTCGCGGGTCGGTTGCGCGACGAGATCGCCGACCTGAAGAAGGAGCTGCGCGGTATGGATGCCGCCGGGTTGAGTTGAGTTGTGCCGCATCGGCTCTGCCGCCGCGGTTCAGGCATTGCCCGGCCGCGGCGGCGCCGGGGTGGTCAGCTCTGCGTGGCCATCCACTCGTTGACGCGGCGCTCGGCTTCGGCCCGCGAGACCTCTTCTACCTTGGTGAGCACCGCCCAGCGGTGGCCGAACGGGTCGATGACCACGCCGTAGCGGTCGCCGGTGACAAAGGTCTGCGGTTCCTCCACGCTGCGGGCGCCGTGTTCGACGGCGCGCCGCACCACCGCGTCGACATCGGGGCAGTAGTGCACGATCGAGGTGTGCACCCACTCGCCATTCGGGGCGAGCACGCCGCTGTCCGGGATGGGCATACCCATTTGCAGCGTCGAGTCGCCGAACTTCAGTTCGGCATGGGCGGGCTGACCGTCGGGCAGATCGTTGCGGCTGAGTACCTCGGCGCCGAAGACGGCGGTGTAGAAATCGATGGCCTTGTTGCCGTCGCCCACCGCGAGGAAGCAGGTGATCGAGTGGTAGCCGTCGGCGATCGGATTCACTGTGTTCGTCATGTCCTCAACTCTTGTCGACCGTGGACCGCCGGTCTTGGAAGAAGGCGACATCGTGCCGAACCGTGCTGAATCGGGCGCTGCCGAGCCGGCTCCGGCTCGCACGCCGTCGATACCCAGCGATACCAAGGGCATCCTGCATCCGGACGAACAGGCCAAGCATCGCTCCCTGGTCCGGTGCCCGCCGAGCCCGACGGTGGATCGCTACGTCGAGTGGTACTGGTCTGTGCGGTGGGATCTGCGCGGCCGGCCGCCGTATCGCGCTGAAGTGCTGTCGTATCCGAGCGTGAACGTCACCTTCGAACGGTCCGACACGCGGACCGGCGGATTCGTGAACGGGGTGTGCACCACCAAATTCGTCCGCGAACTCGGCGGGCTCGGAGAGACGTTCGGTATTCGCTTCCGGGCCGGCGGTTTCGGTGCATTCACCGGACTCGACGTCGGCTCGTTTCGGGACTGCTCCGTCGATATCGCCGACGTCATGCCCGATGCGGGCGAGTTGACCGAGCGTGTGCTCGATGCCGCCACCGATGAGCGACGCCGCGCCGTCGTCGAGGAATACCTCACGGGCAGGCCGGTAGCGGACGACCCGACCTATCGACTGGTGTTGCGCATCGTCGAGGCGATGGCCACCGAGCTGGAACTCACCAGGGTGGATCAGATCACCGATCGCTTCGGCGTCCCCACTCGCACCCTGCAGCGCATGTTCCGCCGGTATGTCGGCGCCGGGCCGAAATGGGTATTGCGCCGCTATCGGTTGCAGGACGGCGCCGACTTGCTCGCCAAAGGGCGCACCGCCGATCTGGCCGCATTGGCCGCGGAGCTGGGATACTTCGACCAGGCGCACTTCTCGCGGGAGTTCACCGCGGAAGTCGGAATGGCTCCATTGGAATATGCCAAGAATTCACTACGCTCCCGAAACGAAGTAACTGCGAAGGTAACGCCGACCAGAATATAGTCGCTGGGAGGAGCATATTCATTCGGCCAGGTGGCCGGACGTCGCGCTATCGACCGTCAACAGACAGGGAGCTGGATATGGATGTCGTGGTGTTGATCGGACGGGTGTTGTTCTCGCTGCTCTTCTTGGGCTCCGCGTTCGGGCACTTCGCTCAGACGGATGCGATGGCGGAGTTCGCGCAGAGCCGGGGCATCCCGATGGCGAAGATCGCCGTGCTGGCCTCCGGGGTGCTGTTCGGGCTCGGTGGCCTCAGCGTTTTGCTCGGTGTGTGGGCCGATCTCGGGTCACTGTTGCTGGCGGTCCTCCTACTGCCGACCGCCTTTCTGATGCACGGATTCTGGAAGGAGACCGATGCGCAGACCAAACAGGTCGAGATGGTCTCCTTCAACAAGGATGTCGCATTGGCGGGCGCCGCACTGACGCTGTTCGCGTTCTTCGCGCATGTCGACGACCTCGGATTGACCATCACCGGCCCGCTTTTCGACCTCTGAGCGCACGGCCGCACTGATCCAGCGCATCCTTTTCCTGCCAGGGAGTAACGCATGGACCTCATCGCAGCTATTCTCAGCATATTCTGGGCCCACTACCGGCCGTGGCCGTAGTAGCGGGTATTCCGGGCCAGATCGGCCCGTCTCGGTGCGTGATTCACGTGGCGAGGCGGGCCGATTTTCGTGTGTTGGCGCCAGCCGTGTGACGGGTATCCGGACGCTGCGGCGCCGTTCCCCGCGATTGTGTCGAATCACATATTCCGAATGTCTAATTCGGGTTTGCGACTGGTCGGCGCAAATTTTTGGGCATTCGCCGGCGCGCTCGTGGCGGGAATGGCGGAACATCCGAGTGTGATGTGTTGCGATTTCGGATATTTCCGCACCGATGTGCCGCTAGGGTCGAGCCCAGTCGCCGCGCCGACATCCCGGCCCGGCTGGGAGGAGACCGGATGCGGCTCCCGACCCACCGCATAGTTGGAGGAGAGAATGACCGCCTACCGGACCATTGTCGTCGGTACCGATGGCTCGGACTCGTCGTATGTCGCCGTCGAGAAGGCCGCCGCTCTGGCTGGAGTGTCCGTCGCGACCCTGGTCGTGGCGTGCGCGTACTACCCGATCGACGATCGCGATCTCGCCGCTGCTACCGATGTGCTCAAGGAGGAGGCATACCAGGTCCGGGGTTCCGCGCCGACCAGCGAGATCCTGCGCGTCGCGCGGGACCGGGCCCTCGCCGCCGGCGCCGTCGACATCGTCGAGCGTGCCATGGTCGGCGAGCCGGTGGAGTCGCTGCTGGCACTGGTCAAGGAGGTCGACGCCGATCTGCTGGTAGTCGGCAACCGAGGCCTGAACACCCTGGCGGGCCGGCTGCTCGGCTCGGTGCCCTCCGACGTCGCGCGCAAATCGCGCTCGGATGTGCTGATCGTGCACACGGTGCGCTGAGCACGCCACGACGACATGCTCCGCGCACCGCGTTCTGCGATGTGGCACGGAGCATTTCGCGGGTCGGTGGGATCCGTCAGCGCAGCCTGCCGAGCACATCAGGTAGCTCGGTGCTGTATACCACACCGAGGCGTTGCGTGGCGCGGGTGAGCGCGACGTAGAGATCGTTGAGCCCGCGCGGCGATTCGTCGACGATGCCCTGCGGTTCTACCAGGTAGACCGCGTCGAACTCCAAACCCTTCACGTCGTGCACGGTCAGCACCCGCACCGACGTGCCCGCGAGATCGGCCAGCGGCGCCACCCATCCGTGCGGCGCGATCACCGCCGTGGTGCCCGGCCCGGATTCGGCGCCGACCAGCCGGGCGACCTCGGCATACACCTCATCGGGAGCGACCAGGTAGGCGCTGGGTACGCCATCGGTCTCGCGGACCGATCGCGGCGCTACCGCCGTGGCATCGATCGCGGCCAGCACGTCCGCGGCGACGTTCATGATCTCCGCGGGGGTGCGGTAGTTGACCGTCAGCTCGGTCAGCTTCCACCGCGTGGCCACATAGGGCTCCAGCATCCGCTGCCACGACGACGCCCCCGCCGGATCGCCGGTCTGTGCGACGTCGCCCACCACGGTGATCCACCGGTTCGGAATGCGCCGCATCACCATGCGCCACGCCATTTCCGACAGCTCCTGCGCCTCGTCCACGATGACGTGCCCGTAGGTCCAGGTGCGGTCGCCCGCGGCGCGTTCCGCGGTGGTCTGACGAGTGCGGAAGTCCTGGCGTTCGGCCAGCTGGCCCGCGTCGATCAGGTCGTAGGCCATCAAGATCTCCGGATCGAGTTCGTCCTCGAGGTCCTGCGGCGCGGAGCCGGTCAGGATGTCCAGCGCGTCCTGCGCTTCGGCCAGTTGGGCGCGCCAGCGGCGGCGGGCGCGCTCACGCTCCTCGGCGTCGTCGACGCCGAGCAACTCGGCCAGCTCGTCCAGCAGCGGCGCGTCGGCGGCGCTGAACTCGCCATTGTCCGGCCGCACCAGCTCGGCACGGTCGGCAGGGTCGAGCGCGGACGCGACCCGATCCAGTCGCTTCGGGTCGGCGAACAAGTCGGCGAGCACCTCCTGCGGGGACAGGATCGGCCACAGCGCGCCGATGGCGGCCTGGATCTCCGGGTCCGCGCGCATCTCGTCCCGGATCTCGGTGAGATCGGCCGAACTGAGCAGGCTGGTCCCGCCGGAGAGATCGGCACCCATGGTCTGTGCGAGCTGGTCGGTCAGCGTATCGATCACCGAACTGGCGAAAATCGGCCGGGCAAGGTTGTGCGGACGGCGCGAGGAACGCGCGCGGCCACGGGCCCTGGTCACGATCTTGCGGTCGAGGGTGACCGGATAGCCGTCGAAGCTCAGGCGGATCGGTGCGGCGGGAACCTCCTGGCGGTCGCGCACCGCCTGCTTGAGCACCTCGAGAATCGCGAGCGAGCCTTTGATCTCGCCCGCGCGCAGTGAGTCCTCGCGGGTCGCCTTCACCCCCGGGTACAGGTCGCCGATGGTGGACAGCAGCACACCGGTCTCGCCCAGCGAGGGGAGCACCTGGCCGATGTAATCGAGGAACGTGGCATTCGGCCCGATGATCAGCACGCCGCTCTTGGCCAACTGTTGGCGGTAGGTGTAGAGCAGGTAGGCGGCGCGGTGCAGCGCGACGGCGGTCTTGCCGGTGCCCGGCCCGCCCTGCACGACGAGCACGCTCTTGTGCTCGGAGCGGATGATCGCGTCCTGCTCGTGCTGGATGGTCTCCACGATGTCGTTCATATGGCCGGTGCGGGCGGCGTTGAGCGCGGCGAGCAGGGCGCTTTCGCTGCCGACGCCGCCATCGGCGTTGGCGACGCCGTCCCGGCGGGCGGCGTCCAGGTCGAGGTACTCGTCGTTGACCGCGGTCACCATGCGGTTGCGCGTGCGGATGTGGCGGCGCCGGGTCACACCATCCGGTGCGGCGGTGGTGGCCAGGTAGAACGGCCGGGCCAACGGGGCTCGCCAATCCAGCAGCAAGCTCTCGTAGTCGTCCTTCTCGTCGAGGATGCCGAGCCTGCCGATGTAGCGGTACTCCTCCTGCTCGCCGTCGAGGTCGATCCGGCCGAAACACAGACCGTGTTCGGCGGCATCGTATTTCGCGAGGTCCTCGGTGTAGAGCTGGCTGAAGGATTCTCGCTCGCTGCGGGCTTGCGGGGTGCCGCCGGTCTCCAGTAGCACGGTGCGCAAGCGATTGCGCGCGTAGTGGCGCATCTCGTCGAGCCGGTCGTACAGCACGGACAAGTAGGCCTGTTCCTGCTCGGTCTCGCGAGCCCGCTCGGGCTCGTTCCGGGGGGCCGGCCTCGGCGTGCCGTTGCCGGTATCCGCGGTGGCCGCACGGTTCTGTGTGAGGTCGGGCAAACTGAACTCCTTGTCACCGCGATGAGCCGTGTCGGTGCCCGGGCCGGGCACGTGAACGCTCGGAAAACAGAGTTGTCGAGTCTACTGTGATCGCGACAGGCGCGCCGTAACCGCAGGTGAAGCCCGGGTGACGGCATGGCGTCGACCTCGTTGTCCGCTGCAGGCCGCGCCGCGGTCGACATGCTCGACCACCGGCCGGGGTTATCGAAGTGAGGTAACACGTCGCGGTGGCGCCGGTATTCCGGCAACCGGCGCACGCCGACGACATGATCGTCGAGCGGATTCCGCTCCACCCGCTGGAGAGGCTGCCCGACCGGTCAGGACGCGTGGGTGTTGTTCGGCCTGCGGCCCTTGCTGACCGTGCCCTCGCGATGTCCGGGCGGCTTGGCGCGGTACATCGCCAGGTCCGCGTCGTGGAGCACGGCCTCGGGGGTACGGCCGTCGCCGATGCTCAGCGCGGTGACGCCGATCGAGGCGTTCACCTCGATACGGTGCCCACGCGCGACGATCGGCTCGGCCATGGTCGAGCGCAGCCGGATCACCAACGCGTCGATGTCCACCTGGCGGGTGCGGCCGGACAACAGGACGAGGAACTCGTCGCCACCGAGTCTGCCGACGATGTCGTCGCTGCGCAGCGCGCGCTGCAGCCGTTGCGCGACGATCTGCAGCACGGTGTCCCCGATGGCGTGGCCGAGGCTGTCGTTGATCGACTTGAACCCGTCCAGGTCGATGAACAGCACGGTGGACACCGGCAGTTCCTCGATGGTGGCCAGCGCGGCCGCGAGCTGGGACAGGATCAGCGAGCGGTTGGCCAGCCCGGTGAGCGGGTCATGCGTGGCCTGATACTCCAGTTGCCGCCGACTGGCCCGGAATTCGGTGATGTCGGCGAAGGACGAGACCGCCGACGAGCGTGGGTCGCCCGGGTTGAGCAGGCGACTGCTGCCCGACAGCCAGCGCCGCTGGCCGTCCACCCGGTCGACGCCGAAGATGTAGCCGGTGATCGTCTCACCGGTGGCGAGCGTGCGCGCGATGGGGTGGCGGGTCGGCGGCAGCGGCTGAGCGTTCGCGTCCAGCAGCACCAGCGGCAGCGACTGGATGGTCCGCCCCGCCAGCTGTTCATCCGGTCCCTCGGTACCGAAGATGTGCTTGGCCGCCGGGTTCATCGATTCGATCCGTCCCTCCGGATCGATCACCACGACGCCTTCCTCCAACTGGGAGACGACCGTGGTGAAGTACTGTTCGGCCCTGCGCTGCGCGGCCTCGGCCTCCCGCTGGGCAGTGAGGTCGTGGATGACCACCTGGTAGGCGAGGTGGTCGTGCCAGGCGGTCAGTACCGACACCGTTTCGACCGGGACGCTGACGCCGTCGACCCGCATCAGCATCATCTCGGTCGGTTGGGAGGCGGCGCCCGCCGTGGTCAGCGTGCTGATGCGGTCCTGCATCGCGGGAATCGAGGTCGGATGGACGAACTTGGTCAGCGGCTGGCCGATCACCTCGTCGGCGCTCTCGGCGGCGAGTAGGCGGACGGTCGCGGGGTTCACGTAGACGACCGTGCCTCGCTCGTGCACACAGATGCCGTCTGGTGTGTGCTCGACCAGCGAACGATAGCGCTCAGCTATTTGGGCGGTGGCGTCAACCGCGGCGGCTGCTCTTTCCTCAACCACTCGAACCCCCGATCGTCGACCCGATGATGGCCATTGGAACACGGGATTATTCTGGTATCGACGTGTACAAGGTCACACCGTCAATGTTATTGCTTCGGTCACCGTCCGGGCAGTTTGTCCGGTTTGATCTGGTGATCATTACAGAGCCCGGTTTCTCCGACGAAGTCGGGCCGACCGTTGGTCGGCCCGGAGAACCGGCGAAGGAGCGAGACTATGCCGGGCGCTGACCCGAACAAGGCCCCGCGGTTCCGCACGGACATACCGCAGCGTCGAGACCGTATGACCATAGCCGGGATCGGTGCGGTAACCGGGTACGGCTGGGGCCGCGAAACTTTCTGGCAGGGACTGCTGAGCGGTGCGTCGGCCGCGTCCACGCAGAGCGGCTACGGGCCGGGACGGGACCAGGATGCCTGGGTGTCGCTGGTACCCGACGGTGGCGACCCGCAGGTCAGCGCCAGCCGGTACGGGCGTGCCGTGCACGCGGCGGCACGAGAGGCGATCACGGACGCGCGCGACCGCGGCTGGCAGCCCGGCCGCACCGTGGGGTTGCTGCACGCGATCGTGCTCGGCGACGTGGCGAACTGGCGTGATTTCTACCTCATCGACAACGGTCATCGGCGCTCCCGCGATTATCTGCCGCTGCTGCCGTCCACGCCGATTTCGGTGCTTCTGCAGGAATTCGGTTTCCACGGTCCGACGATGAATGTGTCCGCGGCGTGCAGTTCTGCCAATGTCGCGCTGATCACCGCGAAACTCTGGTTGAACGCGGGGATGGCCGACGATGTGCTCTGCGTCGCCACCGATCTCTCCGCAACCCCGGACATGGTGGAGCATTTCGTTCAGCTGGGCGCCTCGGTCGCCGACGCCGAGCCCCTGCAGGCGTGCCGGCCCTTCCAAGCCGGCAGCCGTGGATTCGGGATCGGTGAGGCCTCGGTCGCCTTTGTGCTGACCCGTTCGGCGGACCGACCTTATGCCGCTGTGCTCGGCGGCGCCATGACCAACGACGCCTATCACGTCATTTCCGTCGACCCGAGCCATGAGCGGATTCTCGACTGCGCCCGCCGCGCCCTCGCCGACGCGGGGGTGCGGGCGACGGACGTGACCTACTTCAACGCCCACGGCAGCGGGACCCGGCAATGCGATGTGGCCGAACACCATCTGGTCGGGCATGTGTTCGCCGACCGTCCGCACATTTATGCGCTGAAACCGCTGGTAGGCCACTGTCAGGGCGCGTCGGCCGCGGTCGAGGTGGCCGCGGCGGCCTTGAGTTATGACCGCGGCATCGTGCCCGCGGCCCCGATCGTGGCGTCGGCACATCCACGTCTACTGGACGGCGCTGCGGCGTTCGAGGGCGGCATCACCGCGAAGCTTTCCCTGGGGATGGGCGGCAATAATTCCGTCGTGCTGCTCGGCGCCGCCTGATCCGCGCGTCGTCGTTCGGTCGTGGTAGCGGTGGGCCGCGGCGGCCGGGGCCTACCTGCATCGGAATGGCGGGCGGCGTCGAGCCGTTGACCCGGTGGGCCGTGCGCGCGATCCTTCGGAGGGGTCCGGCTCGGTCCGGCATGTGCGACCGCCGAGGTCCCGCCGACCATCGAGGGCGCACACGGCCCGCGAAACCTGTCGGTGCCCACGCCTAGCATGGCTGACGGGGGTATGTCTGGACGCCGAACACGAATGAGAAGGGACGGCTTGTGGCGGAACGCCTCACTGTGCGCGGAGCTCGGGAGCACAACCTGAAGGGGGTCGATCTGGATCTGCCCCGCGACAGCCTCATCGTGTTCACCGGCTTGTCCGGTTCCGGCAAGTCGAGCCTGGCCTTCGACACGATTTTCGCGGAGGGGCAGCGGCGCTACGTGGAATCGCTGTCGGCGTACGCGCGGCAGTTCCTCGGCCAGATGGACAAGCCCGACGTCGATTTCATCGAGGGTCTCTCGCCCGCGGTCTCGATCGACCAGAAGTCCACCAACCGCAATCCGCGCTCGACCGTCGGCACCATCACGGAGGTATACGACTACCTGCGTCTGCTCTACGCGCGGGCGGGCACGCCGCACTGCCCGGTGTGCGGTGAACTTATCGCCAAGCAGACCCCACAGCAGATCGTCGACCAGGTGCTCGTGATGGAGGAGGGGGTCCGCTTCCAGGTGCTCGCCCCTGTGGTGCGCACCCGCAAAGGCGAGTTCGTCGACCTGTTCGATCAATTGAACACGCAGGGTTACTCGCGGGTCCGGGTCGACGGCGTGGTGTACCCGCTCACCGATCCACCGAAGCTGAAGAAACAGGAGAAGCACGACGTCGAGGTGGTGGTCGACCGTCTGGCGGTGAAGCCGAATTCCAAGCAGCGCCTGACCGATTCGATCGAGACCGCGCTGCGGCTGGCCGATGGCATCGTGGTGCTGGACTTCGTGGACCGCGACGAGCACGCGCACGATCGGGAGCGCCGCTTCTCCGAACGTCTGGCCTGCCCGAACGGTCATCCGCTCGACATCGAGGATTTGGAACCGCGCTCGTTCTCGTTCAACTCGCCCTACGGCGCGTGCCCGGACTGCACAGGGCTGGGCATCCGCAAGGAGGTCGACCCGGATCTTGTGGTGCCCGACCCGGCGCTGAGCCTGAACGAGGGCGCGATCGCCCCGTGGTCGCGTGGCCAGACCGCCGAATATTTCACCAGATTGCTGTCCGGTCTCGCCGAGTCCATCGGTTTCTCCATGGATACCCCGTGGCAGGACCTGCCACTGAAAGCGCGCAAGGCGGTGCTGGAAGGCAGCGCCGACCAAGTGCACGTCTCCTACACCAATCGCTATGGCCGAAAGCGTTCGTACTACGCCGATTTCGAGGGTGTGATGCCGTTTCTGCAGCGGCGCATGGACAACACCGAGTCCGAGCAGATGAAGGAGCACTACGACGGGTACATGCGGGATATTCCGTGCCCGGTGTGCAACGGCGCGCGCCTGCGGCCGGAGATCCTCGCTGTCACCATCGCCGCCAACGGCGACAACAAGTCCATCGCCGAGGTCAGCGACCTGTCCATCGGCGATTGCTCGGCGTTCCTGAACTCGCTGACCCTGGGGGAGCGCGAGGCCGCCATCGCGGGACAGGTGCTCAAGGAGGTCCAGGCGCGGCTCGGCTTCCTGCTCGACGTCGGACTGGAGTACCTGACGCTGTCCCGCGCGGCCGCGACGCTGTCCGGCGGCGAGGCGCAGCGCATTCGACTCGCCACTCAGATCGGCTCCGGACTGGTCGGCGTGCTCTACGTGCTCGACGAGCCCTCCATCGGCCTGCATCAGCGGGACAACCGCCGGCTCATCGAGACCCTCACGCGGCTGCGCGATCTCGGCAACACGCTGATCGTGGTCGAGCACGACGAGGACACCATCCGCGCCTCCGACTGGGTCGTCGATATCGGCCCGCTCGCGGGCGAGCACGGCGGCACGGTGGTGCACAGCGGGCCCTATCAGGAGCTGCTCACCGACCCGAATTCGCTGACCGGCGCGTATCTTTCGGGCCGCGAGCGGATCGAGGTGCCGTTGGTGCGCCGCCCGGTCGCGAAGAAACGGCAGCTGACGGTGGTCGGGGCGAACGAGCACAACCTGAGGGGCATCGACGTCAGCTTCCCGCTCGGCGTGGTCACCGCGGTCACCGGCGTCTCGGGATCGGGCAAGTCGACGCTGGTGAACGACATCCTGGCAACGGTGCTGGCGAACCGCCTCAACGGCGCGCGGCAGGTGCCGGGCAGGCACACCAGGGTCAACGGCCTCGACCACCTGGACAAACTGGTGCAGGTGGACCAGTCGCCGATCGGCCGCACCCCGCGTTCGAATCCGGCCACCTACACGGGCGTATTCGACAAGATTCGCACGCTGTTCGCGGCCACCACGGAGGCGAAGGTACGCGGCTATCAGCCGGGCCGGTTCTCGTTCAACGTCAAGGGCGGTCGCTGCGAGGCATGCTCCGGCGACGGCACGCTGAAGATCGAGATGAACTTCCTGCCCGATGTCTACGTTCCGTGCGAGGTCTGTCACGGCGCGCGCTACAACCGGGAAACCCTCGAGGTGCACTACAAGGGCAAGACCATCGCCGAGGTGCTGGACATGTCGATCGAGGAGGCCGCCGACTTCTTCGAGCCGGTCACCTCGATCCACCGATATCTCAAGACATTGGTGGACGTCGGCCTCGGCTATGTGCGCCTCGGGCAGAGCGCGCCGACCCTCTCCGGCGGTGAGGCCCAGCGCGTCAAACTGGCCGCCGAGCTGCAGAAACGTTCCACCGGCCGCACGGTGTACATCCTGGACGAGCCCACCACCGGACTGCACTTCGAGGACATCCGCAAGCTGCTCGCCGTCATCAACGGCTTGGTCGACAAGGGCAATACGGTGATCGTCATCGAGCACAACCTGGACGTCATCAAGACCTCCGATTGGGTGATCGACATGGGCCCGGAGGGCGGCTCCGGCGGCGGCACCGTGGTGGCCGAGGGCACACCGGAAGATATCGCCGCCGCTACGGACAGCTACACCGGCCAATTCCTGCGTGACGTGCTGGCGGTCAACTCGTCCGTACCCGAGATCGCGGCGAAGAAGTCCACGGCAGCAAAGTCCACGGCAGCGAAGTCCACGGCAGCCAAGTCCACGACAGCGAAGCCGGCCAAGGCCACGAAGCGGGTGGCAAAGAAGGCGGCGGCGGTCGGCTGACGTGTCATCCTGCGACGGTCCACCGGAGGGGTGAACCCGTCCTAGGTTCGTCGGCCCCCGTGCGCCGGTGCCGCGAGCCGCGCGGTTGTCGTCATGGCGTTGATGCAGGTCGATAGGGGCTGCGGAATTTCTGGCCCGGAACGTCGAGGGCCCGATTCCTCGGGTACTCGTGCGCGACGTGTCAGCTGTTCAGTCGAGCAGGGCCGTCCCGAACCAGCGGGCGAGCGCGTTTCCTGGACCACGCGTGTCTGCGGTGTCGTCCGCGACCCACACCACGTAGCCATCCGGCCTTATCAGCAGCGCGTCCGCCGGGGCATCGGCGCACGTACCGACCACGGTGTCGACGCGATCACGCCAGCCGTACGCGGCGTCGGCACAGCGACCGCCGGTCAGATCGAGCAAGACCGGGCGCGCACCATGCAGGAGTTCGGCGACGCGTCGCCCGTCGGTGAGGGTGAGTTCGGGTACCAGACGTCCGGCGAGCGGGTGGGTATCGCCGGTGTCGTACCGCACATCGGATCCGGCGAGCAGGTGCGCGAAGTACCTGGCCGCCTCCGGCAGGTGGAGAAGTTCGCCGAACAACGCGCGCAACGCGGTCACCTCGGGACCGGGTGCCATGAGCGCGGTCTGCGCTATCGACTGCATCATCACTCGTTCACCAACTGGATACCGCTCGGTCTGATAGGTGTCGAGCAGATCCGCCGGGGCCCATCCGTTCACCTGCGCGGCGAGCTTCCAGCCCAGGTTGATCGTGTCCTGAAGTCCGAGGTTGAGGCCGGGGCCGCCCATGGCGGAGTGGACGTGCGCGGCATCGCCCAGCAGGATGACGTTTCCGTCGCGGTAGCGGTCGGCCTGCCGGGTGTTCTGGCCCTGGACGCGTCGCAGTGCGTGCGGTCCTGCGCCCCGCGGCGGCTCGATCGGCAGGTCGACCCCGAGCACCCGGCGCAGGCTCACCCGCAGTTCATCGAAGGTCATGGGTGTTTCGTCCGGCGCGCCGGCGTCGAACTCCATGGTGGCGATGAGCGGACGTCCCGGTTCGAGCTCGGCGAAGACGAACCCGCCGCGTTCGAGGCGGTTGTGGCCGAACGGAAGTCGGCCGAACCCGGGGATGTCGACACCGCCGTCGGCGGTGCGGAGCTGGTCGGGCAGCCACACGTGCCCCATCCGGTTGACCGTGTCGGAGGTGTGCCCGGGAAAGCCGATGCCGACACTTTTGCGAATCAGGCTCTTCCCGCCGTCGGCGCCGACCAGGTACCGCGTACGCAGGGTATAGGTCCCGTCGGGCCCGGTGACCGTGACGGTGGCCCCGGAATCGTCGCGATCCAGCCCGATCACCTCGTGTCCCCATCGGATCGCCACGCCGAGCCCCCGCACGTGCTTCTCCAGTAGTCGAACCAGCCGAGGTTGCGGCATCACCATCCCGTGCATCGGGTTGTCCGCGACTGGATCGAACGACACCGGCATCCCGCTGAACATGTAGGCCGGAATCGGCGTCGGCGCGCCGGCCGCGCCCCCGAACTCGTGGTAGAGCCCGCGCAGATCCAGCAGGCGGATCACTTGGCCGACCAGGCCGTTGGCCTTCGGCTCGGTACTCGGCTCGGAGAGCTGGTCCAGCACGAGCGGGCGGATGCCTGCGAGCGCGAGCTCGGCGGCGAGCAGGAGACCGTTCGGTCCGGCGCCGGAAATGACGACGTCGACAGGGTTTTCGGGCATGGCGAGGACGCCCCTTCTCTCTCGATGGATGTGGTCGTGCGCGGTCAGCGCGGGGGATCGGGGAGGCCCGCGGCGATATCGGACAGGGCGCTGCGGAGCACGGTGGTGATCGGCACCGGGGGATCGGCATGGGCATAGGCCACCATGGTCGCCTCGCCGACGGCGGCGATCACGCCCGCGACGAGACGCGGATAGAGGTCTCGGTGTGGGTCGGTTCCGGTGCGCGCGGCGATCACCTCGGCCCAGTCCTCGGCCGCCTCCTTGGCGATCGCGAAGTGCAGTTCTGGAACGGTGAGCAGTGTGCGGATCTCGGCCAGCTGCGCCGGGGTCGGCGTTGTCTCCGCGGCGCCGTCGGCCTCGAGTGGTTCCAGCAGTGCCGCGGAGACGGCGGTCCAGAGCGGTTCGTCCGCGGGTCGAGCGCGCAGGCAGGCGACGCTGCGTCGGATGCGCTCGGTCTGGCGGTAGGCCAGTGCGTCGAATTTGCCGGTGAAGTAGTTGGTGAAGGTCCGCACCGATACGCCGGCTCGCGCCGCGATGTCCTCGCGGGTGACTCGTTCGAGTCCGCGTTCGAAGGCCAATTGCAGCGCTGCGTCACTCAGTGCGCGACGTGTGTCGCGTTTCTTGCGTTCGCGCAGGCCGAGTGTTTGTTCTTCGGACATGCCGCCAGAATACAGCTAAAACATGCCCAATGGGCAAAATTTCCCGAAGGGAAATTTTCTGCTGGCTTCGGCTCGGCGGCGGGAGTCAGTAGACCGGGCCGGTGTACTTCTCGCCTGGACCTTTTCCTGGTTCGTCGGGGTGGGCGGAGGTTTCGCGGAAGGCGCGTTGCAAGGACTGCAGCCCTTCCCGGATCGGTCCGGCATGGGGGCCGAGATACTCCACCGACGCGGTGACCAGTCCGGCCAGTGCGGTGATCACGCGCCGAGCCTCGTCCAGATCGCGACGTGGGCTGGCGTCCGGGTTCTCGTCGGCGAGCCCGAGTTTCTCCGCCGCCGAACTCATCAGCATTACGGCGGCGCGGCTGATCACCTCGACCGCGGGGATGTCGGCCAGTTCGCGCACGGAGGTGTCGGGCTCTTCAGTCATGTCGTTCAGGCTAGCGACGCCGCGCGCAGCATCCGGAGGTGGCCGATCTCTGCGATGTTCTTCATCAACTCCGCGTTCACCCACCCGGCCAGATGCGCAAGGGTCAATCCGGCATCGGCTGGCCACGGATAGGTGGCCGCCCGGTCCAGTTCGACTTCGGTGAGTCCGTCGAGCACTCGCAACCATCGCTCGCGCAGGTTGTGGAGGCCGGCGATCGCCGCGGCGCCTGAGCCCGGCCAGGGCACCTGATCCCGCGCGGAGGGGGGTCGTCCCTCGGCGTGGTCGATCGCCGTGCTCCACCACCACTCGATGTGCCAGGTGAGCCAGCCGATCGTCGGGACAGGGAGGGGGTCGGGTTCGGTATCGGCCCAATCCGGCCGCCACATCCCGTCGGCCTCCGGGCGTACCGTCCAGACGAGCTCGGCGGGCTCCCAGAGAAAGTCACCGTGTGTGAGCGCGTCGAGGTGGATCCCGGCGAGCGACCAGGTCAGATCGAACTGCCAGCGCAGCAGGTCGCGGCGTGATGTGAGCATCGGGGGAGGGTGGCACGCGCAGAGCCGGCCGGCAAGGGATTATCCGGGGTTTTCCGGCCGATTCGGTGATAGTCGAATGGAATGTTAGACTGCCTGCTGACGACCACCCCGGGCTTGCTCGGGGTCTGATAAGTGGAGCCCGACTCCCACCGTTGCCGACGAGTGATCGTCCGGTCAAACGGTCCGGTCACCCGTCCTTTCGAGGGCGGGTTTCTTGTGCCTCGGTTCTCGTGGGAGGACCGTCGCGCGGGAGTCGATCCGAGAGTTCTCGTGATCGGCGATCGGTCGACCTCGGGTCCCGTGCGGAATATCGCATCGGGGCCTTTGTGTTGAACAGGGGTTGCAGTTATTGCGTGCGGTCGTCCGACCACACCGCTTGACCTAGGAGGCCCCATCAGCACTGAGACCCGCATCAACGATCGCATCCGTGTTCCCGAAGTCCGGCTCATCGGACCTGGCGGCGAGCAGGTTGGGATCGTGCGTGTTGAAGATGCACTACGCGTCGCCCTCGAAGCCGACCTCGATCTGGTCGAGGTGGCCCCGGACGCTCGTCCGCCGGTCTGCAAGATCATGGACTACGGCAAGTTCAAGTACGAGACGGCGCAGAAGGCGCGCGAGTCCCGGAAGAACCAGCAGCAGACCGTGATCAAGGAGCAGAAGCTCCGCCCCAAGATCGACGACCACGACTACGAGACCAAGAAGCGCAATGTTGTCCGCTTCCTCGAGGCCGGGTCGAAGGTCAAGGTGACGATCATGTTCCGGGGTCGCGAACAGTCCAGGCCCGAACTCGGGTTCCGGCTGCTGCAGCGGCTGGCCTCCGACGTCGCCGACCTGGGTTTCGTGGAAACCTCGGCCAAGCAGGACGGTCGCAATATGACCATGGTCCTCGCCCCGCACAAGGGTGCGAAGACGCGGGTGAAGGCGCAGCAGGAGTCGGCCCCGCGCCCGGCGCCCAGCGCCGCGCCGGCCGGTGCGCCGGCCGCGGAGCAGGCCGAAGCGGCGCCTCCGCAGTAACAGCGATCAGAACACCGGCGGTCCTGGCGGGCCGCCGGCACGACAGATAGAGGAATCATGCCGAAGATGAAGCGCCACAGCGGCGCCTCGAAGCGATTCAAGTTGTCCGGTAAAGGCAAGCTGATTCGCCAGCAGGCCAACCGTCGCCACCTGTTGGAGCACAAGCCGACCCGTCGGACCCGTCGTCTGGACGGCACGGAGGTCGTCGCGGCTGCCGACGTCCGTCGCGTGAAGAAGCTGCTCGCTATCTGATTGCGCTGCTGCGCAGACTAGCTACCAGCACATCGCGACCGGAGACGCTCCGGCGCCAACCCCGACCAATTTCCGGGCGCTGCCCGCGCCCCCAGATCGAACAGGACTGACCAGTGGCACGCGTCAAAAGGGCCGTCAACGCTCAGAAGAAGCGCCGTTCCATCCTCGAGGCCTCCAAGGGCTACCGCGGCCAGCGCTCGCGGCTGTACCGCAAGGCCAAGGAACAGCAGCTGCACTCGCTCACCTACGCCTACCGGGACCGCCGGGCGCGCAAGGGCGATTTCCGCAAGCTGTGGATTGCCCGCATCAACGCCGCGGCGCGGATCAACGACATCACCTACAACCGCTTCATCCAGGGCCTGAAGGCCGCCGGTGTGGAGGTGGACCGCAAGATCCTGGCCGAGCTCGCGGTATCGGATGCCGATGCGTTCGCCGGTCTCGTCGCGGTCGCCAAGGCCGCCCTGCCGCAGGACGTCAACGCTCCGGCGGCATGAGCGAACGACTCATCGGACGCGGTGCCCTCGGGGCATGATCGAGCCGAGCGTCGGCGAGGCGTAGTAGTCATGAGCCGCAATCCGTTGACACCCGGACACCTGCCGAAACGGCCCGTGGAGGCGCTCAGCGAGCGCAATCCGCGGGTCGTTTCCGCTGTCAAGCTGCACCGCAGCGCGCAGCGCAAGAAAGAGGGCCGATTCCTTGCCGAGGGTGCCAATGCCGTCGCCGCGGCACTGGACACCGGGCGAGTGCGCGAGCTGTTCTACTCGACGACCGCCGCGGAGCGCGAGCACGCGCTGATCGCCGGCGCGGCCGCCGCGGGGGTCCGCACCACACTGGTCGGTGACCGCGCTGCGCAGCATCTGAGCGAAACTGTCACGGCGCCGGGATTGGTCGCGGTGTGCGACCTGCTCGACGTGCCCTTGGCGCGCATACTCGACACCGGCCCGCGAATGCTGGCTGTGCCTGTCGAGATGGCCGAGCCGGGCAATGCCGGAACGCTCGTCCGAGTCGCCGATTCGGTCGGCGCGGACGGTGTTGTGCTGGCGGGGGACACTGTCGATCCGCACAACGGGAAGTGCGTGCGGGCCAGCGCGGGCAGCATTTTCCATGTGCCGATCGCGCGGCACCGGGATGCCGCGTCAGCGCTGGATGCGATCGCGGCGGCGGGCATCACCATTCTCGCGACCGCCGCGAACGGCGAGGTCGACTTGGATGACGCCGATGAACTTTTCACCCAGCCGGTCGCGTGGCTGTTCGGCAACGAGGCACACGGCTTGGACCTCGCGGTGGCGGAGCGCGCCGATCATCGCCTTCGTATCCCGATTCGCGGCCGCGCGGAAAGCCTGAATCTGGCCACCGCGGCCGCGATCTGCCTCTACGCGAACTCACGCGTGCGCTATCGCGTGGAATCCTGATCCCCCTCCCGTCGCACCGGCTGCCTGTCCTGGAGGTCACCGAATCGCGGACACCGAGCGGTGTGGCTGCGCGGAGACCGGGCCGCGGGAAAGACTGCCTGACAGGTCAATCCCCGTTGTTTCCGAGATCCGCCAGAATCTGCTGCGCCCATGGTGTGGGCACGGCGTCGGGCCCCGCGACTCGCATTGCGCTCATCACCGTGAGCAGCATCCCGGTGGCCAGGAACCGACGCGCCTCGGATTCCGGGGCGCCGGTCAGGTCCCGCGCCAGGGCGTAGATCCGGCCGAAGCGTGCGCGCACGTCATCGCCGATCTCGGGATCCGTGCTGGCGGCGAAGCCGTGGAGCAGCAGTTGGAGCAGCTCTCGCTCGGCGAGGAACGTCTTGTAGCCCTTGCCCAGCGCGAGGAGCGCCTCTTCGGGGCTTGTCGCAGGGGGTGCTTGGGCGCGCGAGGATCTGAAGATCTCCTCGATCCGGTCGCAGGCGCGGTGTAGCGCGGCGAGGAACAACTGCCGCTTGGTGCCGAAGAGTCGAATGACGTACGGCTGCGAAACGCCCGCGCGCCTGGCGATTTCGTCGGTCTTGGTGGCCGCGTAGCCGGATTCTGCGAACGCGTCGACGGCCGCGCGCAGCACCTCCTCGCCGCGTTCGGTGGCGGTCATCCTGGTTCTGGTCGAACGCGCCATCGTGGTGCTCCGTCTCCTCTGCTCGGTGCCGACCTTGACATGTTATCAGTCAATGCATACGCTTCCGGCCGACAGTTAGTTATCAGTCAATTACAACAAGGATTCGCCATGACCGAGTCTCTCGAAACCCTCGCGGTACCAGTCGAACCGCCCGCGGCCGCCCTCGGCGGACGTGCGCTGGCCGCCGTGCTGGCCGCCGTCGGCATCCCGATGTTCATGGTCACGCTGGACAACCTGGTCGTCACCAACGCGCTGCCGGTGATCCGCACCGCGCTGGGCGCCTCGCTGACCGATCTGCAGTGGTTCGTGAACGCCTATACGCTGTCGTTCGCCTCGCTGCTGCTCACCGCGTCCGCCATCGGGGACCGCCTCGGCAGGCGGAGGGTCTTCCTCGCGGGCATCGCGCTGTTCACGCTGGCATCCGCGGCGTGTGCGCTGGCGACCGGGCCGGTCCTGCTGATCGCCGCGCGGGCGATTCAGGGCTTCGGCGCGGCGGCGGTGATGCCGCTGTCGCTGACGTTGCTCTCGGCGGCTGTTCCGGAGCGGATGCGCAACGCCGCCATCGGCATCTGGGGTGGTATCGCCGGTCTCGGCGTCGCGCTCGGTCCACTCATCGGCGGGGCGGTGGTGGACGGATTGAGTTGGCAGTGGATCTTCTGGCTGAACGTGCCCGTAGGGCTCGCGGCGCTGCCCTTCGCGGCGCGGGTGCTCGCCGAGTCGCACGGCCACAATCGTCGCCTCGATCCGCTCGGGCTGCTGCTCTCGGCGGGCGGCGTGCTCGCGGTGGTGTGGGGCGTGATCCACGGCTCCGACGACGGCTGGACCTCGACGGGCGTGCTGGTCGCGCTGATCGGCGGTGTCGCGCTGCTGGCCGGCCTGATCGGCTGGGAACTGCGCACGCCGGAGCCGATGCTGCCGCTGCGGCTGTTCCATTCCCGGGCGTTCAGTGTGAGCAACATCGTCGGATTCGCGTTCTCGGTCGGGGTGTTCGGTTCGATCTTTTTGCTCGCGCAATACTTTCAGGTGGTGCAGGGCTACCGCCCACTGGAATCAGGCCTGCGCACGATGCCGTGGACCATGGCGCCGATGGTGGTAGCGCCGATCGCCGGCCTGCTGGTCGACCGGGTGGGCGCCCGCACCCTGATCGCCACCGGTCAGGTGCTGCTCGCCGCGGCGCTGGCCTGGATGGCGGCGATCACGTCGGTGGACGCCGACTATGGCGCATTCGTCGCACCGTTCCTGCTCGCCGGCGTGGGTATGGGGCTGACCTTCGCACCGGCGTCGACCATTGTCATGGCCAGCGCCACCGCGGCGGATCAGGCCATGGCCTCGGGCACCAACAACACAGTCCGTGAGGTCGGCGTGGCGATGGGCGTCGCGGTACTGGCGTCGGTCTTCGCCTCGCATGGTTCGTACCTCAGCCCGCAGGGCTATGTCGACGGGCTGGTGCCCGCGATAGCGGTCGGGGCGGCGATCGTGGCGGTCGGCGCGCTGGTGTCGTTGCTGCTGCCGCGCCGCGTGACGTCGTCCGACTGACATCGTCAGACGTTCCCTCCTGTTGCTTCGGCGGGAGGGCGCTGCGCGCAGTGCGGCAATGTCGGGGCGGTGCTGATCGGAAGCGGGTACGAATCGCGGTTTCCGCGCGATCGGAGAACCTCCTGCTCGGCCGTGGCGAAACCGTGACGACACGCCGTTGCGCGGGAATCGCCGAAGGGACCCCGCGCGGCGCGCTATCAGCCCGCTTCGGAGGTGCGGCCTGGGATGACGACGTTCTAGCAGACCGCTTGGTCTGTGGTAGCGGGTAATCCGCGTGAATCGCGCACAAGCCATCGAATACGATTCGACCAGCAGCAATGCGGGTAGGCGATCAGCCGTGCCCGCGAATCGATCCCCAGGGGAGAGACGGAGAATCGTGGCCGACGACATCGACGCAGGCGAGCAGAACGCGGCGCTGACCGAGGAGGCACTGGCCGCAGCCGCGGCGGCCGCCGAGAAAGCGTTCGCCGCAGCCGCCGATCTGGATGCGCTCGCGGTCGCGAAAACCGAGCATCTCGGCGGCAAAGCGCCGCTGGCCTTGGCGCAGCGCGCGCTGGGCAGTCTGCCGAAATCGGCCAAGGCCGATGCGGGCAAGCGGGTGAATATCGCTCGGGCCCGGGTATCGGAGGCATTCGAGGTCCGCCGCGCCGCGCTGTTGGCCGCGCGTGATGCCGCCGTACTGGTCGCCGAGGCCATCGACGTGACGCTGCCCGCGCGCCGCAGCGCTGTCGGTGCCCGGCACCCGATCACGATCATTTCCGAGCAGATCGCCGACGTATTCGTCGCGATGGGCTGGGAGGTCGCCGAGGGTCCCGAAGTGGAGACCGAGCACTTCAACTTCGATGCGCTGAACTTCCTGCCCGACCACCCGGCACGCACCATGCAGGACACCTTCCACATTGCGCCGGAGGGTTCGCGCCAGGTGCTGCGGACGCACACTTCTCCGGTACAAGTGCGCTCGATGCTGGAGCGCGACCTGCCGATCTACGTGGTATGCCCCGGTCGGACCTTCCGCACCGACGAGTTGGACGCCACGCACACGCCGGTGTTCTCGCAGGTCGAGGGGTTGGCGGTGGACAAGGGCCTGACCATGGGGCACCTGCGCGGCACCCTGGACGCGTTCGCGCGGGCACTGTTCGGTCCCGATACCCGTACTCGCATGCGCCCCAACTACTTTCCGTTCACCGAGCCCTCCGCCGAGGTCGACGTGTGGTTCCCGGACAAGAAGGGCGGCGCGGGCTGGGTCGAATGGGGCGGCTGCGGCATGGTGAACCCGAAGGTGCTGATCGCCAGTGGGATCGATCCCGAGGTGTACAGCGGGTTCGCGTTCGGCATGGGCATGGAGCGGACCTTGCAGTTCCGCAACGGCATCCCGGACATGCGCGACATCGTCGAAGGGGACGTGCGGTTCACGCTGCCCTTCGGTATCCGGTCCTGAACCCACCCTTCGATCGAGAGAGCGAAACGTCAAGTGCGAGTAGCGCAGTCCTGGCTCACCGACATCATCCAGCGCACCACCCCGCAGTGGTCGGTGACGCCGGAGGAGCTCGACGCGGGATTCGTCCGGGTCGGACTGGAGGTCGAAGAGGTCGACAAGCTCCAGCGGGTCACCGGTGACCCGAACGCGAGCGCGGCGGGATCGGACATCGAGCGGCCGTTGGTGGTCGGCCGGGTTCTGGAGATCACCGAGCTGACCGAGTTCAAGAAGCCGATCCGCTTCTGCAAGGTCGATATCGGTAATCCCGAGCCGCAGGAGATCATCTGTGGTGCGCGGAATTTCGTGGTCGGCGACCTGGTGGTCGTAGTCCTGCCCGGCGGCGTGCTGCCCGACGGGTTCACGATCACCTCGCGCAAGACCTACGGCCATGTCTCGCACGGCATGATCTGCTCGGTGGCCGAACTCGGGATCGGCAAGGATCATTCCGGAATCCTGATCCTGGAGCCGGGCACCGCCGAGCCGGGTACCGACGCCAACGAGCTGCTCGGCCTGGATGACACCGTCATCGAGCTGAACATCACGCCCGATCGCGGCTACTGCTTCTCGGTGCGCGGCCTGGCCCGCGAACTGGCGTGTGGTTTCGATCTCGACTATGCCGACCCGGCCGTGCGGACGCTGGCGGACGACGATCGCGACGCCTGGGCCATTCGAGTCGAGCCGAGTTCCCAATGCATTCGTTTCGCGGCGCGCCGGGTCATCGGTATCGACCCGACAGCGGTGAGCCCCTGGTGGCTGCAGCGCAGATTGCTGTTGTCCGGTGTGCGCCCGATCTCGCCCGCGGTCGATGTCACCAACTATGTGATGCTCGAACTCGGTCAGCCGCTGCACGCGTTCGACGCGGCGAAGGTGTCCGGCGAGCTGGTGGTCCGCACCGCGAACCAGGGCGAGAGTTTGCGCACCCTCGACGATGTCGAGCGGGTGCTCGATGTCGAGGATGTGGTGATCGCCGACGACTCCGGGGTGGTCTCGCTGGCCGGTGTGATGGGCGGCGCAAGCACCGAGGTCGGCGCCGAGAGTACCGACATCCTGCTCGAGGCGGCCGTCTGGAACCCGCTGCTGGTCTATCGCACCGCGCGCAGGCACAAGCTGGTGTCCGAGGCCGGCAAGCGCTACGAGCGGGTCGTCGATCCCGAGATCAATGTCATCGCGCTGGATCGGGCGGCCACGCTGCTCGCCGAAATCGCCGGTGGCACCGTTGAATCCGCGCTGACCGATCTTCGTGTCCCGACCCCGGCGGCCGAGCCGATTCGCATCGATATCGACTTGGCCGACCGCGTCGCGGGCGTCATTTACCCGACCGGGACCTCGGCGCGCCGTCTGGCCCAGATCGGCTGCGCCGTCGAGGTCGGTGTCAGCGATTCCGGACACGGTCAACTGGTGGTCACGCCGCCGAGCTGGCGCCCCGATCTGGCCCAGCCCGCCGATCTGGTGGAGGAAGTGCTGCGGCTGGAGGGGCTCGAGCAGATCCCGTCCGTGCTGCCGGCCGCGCCGGCCGGGCGCGGGCTCACGTCGGCGCAGCTGCGCCGACGCGCGGTGAGTCGCGCGTTGGCCTTCGCGGGCTGTGTAGAGGTGCCGCCGCCGGTATTCTTGCCCGCCGGGGTGTTCGATACTTGGGGTCTGGACGCGGACGACCCGCGGCGCACCACCACGCGCGTGCTGAACCCGCTCGATGTCGAACGCGCCGAGCTGGCCACGACGTTGCTGCCCGGCCTGCTCGAGGTGGCTGCCCGGAATATCTCGCGCGGCGCGCGCGACGGCGCCATCTACGGCATCGCGCAGGTCGTGCTGCCCGGACCGAACACCAGGCCGGTCGCGGCGCTGCCGGTGGATCGGCGACCCACCGACGACCAGATCGCCGAATTGCTCGACTCGCTGCCCGCCCAGCCGGTACACGTCGCCGCTGTTCTGACCGGGCGTCGTGAGCCCCGCGGACCGTGGGGGCAGGGCCGCGCTGCTGAAGCCGCCGACGCATTCGCCCTCGCCGATGCCGTGGCAGACGCGGCCGGAGTGATCATCGAGCGCCGCGCCGCCGCCTATCTGCCGTGGCACCCCGGCCGCTGTGCCGAGCTGGTCGTCGAAGGAACGGTCGTCGGCTACGCGGGCGAACTGCACCCTGCCGTGTTGGAACGATCCGGTCTGCCGCCGCGCACCTGTGCCCTCGAACTCGATCTGGACGCCCTGCCGTTGCGGGAATCCCGGCCGGTTCCGACCGTGTCGCCGTTCCCCGCGGTGCTGCAGGACGTCTCGGTGAGCGTCGGGAAGGCGATCCCGGCGGCGTCGGTGGAGTCGGCGTTGCGCACCGGCGGCGGCGATCTGCTGGAGGACATCGCGCTGTTCGACGTGTACGAAGGCGCCCAGGCGGGGGAGGGACGCAAGTCGCTCACCTACGCCCTGCGCTTCCGCGCCACCGACCGGACGCTGACCGAGGACGAGGCGAGCGCGGCGCGCGACGCGGCCGTCGCGGCGGCAGCCGACGCCGTCGGCGCGGTATTGCGTGGCTGATCCACGCCGTTCGTCGAGACCGTGCGGCCACGAGGCCGCACGGCCTCGACGTCCGTGCCGCGCAACCTGTGCCTGCTCGGACGCCGTAGCGAAGCGAACAGCGCGACCTGCGTGCCCCCACGGCGCCGACAGGGAGTAAGAACGTGGGCATGCGACATCCGGCCAGTCCGATCCTGAACGCACTGACCTACCTGCCGGAGCGGGCGGTGCTGCAGACCCCGGCCCTGCTCGGCATGGATTACACCGAGCTGTCGCCGCGCACGACGGATGGGGAGACGCTGCACGCCTGGTGGATTCCCGCGCGAGGCTCGATCGGACACATTCTGTTCGCGCATGGCAACGCGGGCAACATCGGCGACCGGTTGCCGATCTTCGCCTTGCTCACCGAGGCCGGATTCGACGTGCTGGCATTCGATTACCGCGGCTACGGGCGCAGCACCGGCAGGCCTACCGAGCACGGCACCTATCTCGATGCCAGGGCCGCGCGCCAGGCGCTGCTGGCGCGACCGGAAGTCGACCCGAGCCGGGTGCTGTACTTGGGCAAGTCGCTCGGCGGCGGCGTCGCGCTCGAACTGGCGCAGGAACATCCGCCGGCTGGACTCATGCTGATGTCCACGTTCACCGGTATCCGGGACGCGGCCCGCTCGGTGTATCCGTTCCTGCCCGCCCCACTCGTGCCGAACGCCTATCCGAGCGAGCGCCGCATCCGCGCGCTGCGCGCCCCGGTGCTGATCATGCACGGCGATCAGGATGAACTGTTGCCGCTGCGGCATGCCGAACGGCTCTACGCCGCGGCGCCGGAGCCGAAACGGCTCGTCGTGTTCCCGGGCGCGGGGCACAACGACTTGATCGTCGTCGGCGGCTCGGCCTGGTACGAACTCGTTCGCGACTGGGCGGGCGCCCTGGTCCGATGAACCGCGCGCGGTAGGTGTGACTGCGTAGCCTGGCGGTATGACGGACAAGAGCGAGATCGCGGGGCGGTTGGCGGCGCTGTCCGACCCGGAATTGGCCGGGGTTGTGCTGGTCGCGACGGCGGAACGTCCCGGTTTCGCGATGGTGCGCGCGGCATTGCTCGGACTCGTCGAGAGTGGTGATGCGGGGGCGGCGGTCGATGTGAGTCCGGACACGTCGGGTGTGCCCACCGCCGGCCCCACGGCGGCGCCGGACAGATCCGGGCAGGTCGCACGCATGTCCGGGGAACCGGCGGGCCCGGTGCCGCCGTCGGGTGTCCCGACGTCCACATCGAGCGGTGGATATTCGTCATCCGGTGTTCCTACTTTCGAGTCAGTTCGCGATAAGGTCGAGCAGCGTTTCGGCACCGCGCAGGGGATGGACGAGCTCGACCGGCAGACCCCGGCGGGCCGTGGCGTGGACGAACAATGGCAGGCGCGCGAGAAAGCCGCGCGTGAGCGCCTGGATCGGATACGGAAATCGTTGCGCGGCAACGACCTCGAAACACGCGAACCGTAGTCTCGCCCGGGCGCACCGGACTACGACTGTGATGGGTGGAAATCGATGAGTGCGCCGCGTGAGATCGCCGAACGGCTGCTGGACGCCCAGGTGGACTTCCTGCTCGCCGAGGTGACCGGCGACCGCTTCGCGGAGGTGGTCGCGCGCGACACCCAAGCCGTCCTCGCGGTCGCCGACACACTGGTCCTGCGCGACATGGTCGAGATCGAGCAGGCCAAGGACAGCGTCCGCACCGTCGTCGATCTGATCGGCGGCAGTCCGGTGCTCGCCGATCTGGTCGGCGTGCTCGCGGACTCCGTGTACGACCATATCGCCACCAACCACGACTACACGCTCGGTGAGGTGGTCGACCGCGAGCCGGTCGAGGCGCTGCTGGAGAAGATCTTCGGCATGCACCAGGCTCAGGAGCGCATCCTGGACCGCCTCACCGAGAGTCCGCTGGTCGCCGCGGTCGCCTCGAAGTTCGTCGACAAGCTGATCAACGACTTCGTGCAGGCCAACCGGGAGCGCGCCGAGAAGATCCCGGGCGTCTCCTCGCTCATGTCGCTCGGGCAGTCCGCCGCCAACCGGGCCAGGAAGGCCGCCGACAACAGTTTCGTGGGCGATCTGGCGGGCAAGGGCGCGCTGTTCGCGCTCAAGCGCACCAACAACGCCATCCGGGAGATGCTGCGGGATGCCCCAGTGCACGACGCCGCGATGGAATTCTGGGATCTGCATGCCGATGAGCCGGTCAGCGGTCTACGCGAATACCTGAGTCGAAAAGATCTCAACGAACTGGTGCTGCACTGCTATGAAATTGCGGTCACCACTCGGGAGAAGGAATACTTCGGCTTGCTCGTCGACGAGTGCGTCGAGGTGTTTTTCACCAAGTACGGCGACTACACCCTGGCCGCGATGCTGCCCGAACTCGGACTCATCGGCGACGACATCGCGAAGGAGATCTTGCGGTACGGACCGGCGGTGATCGAAGGCGCGAAGAAGAATGGCGTGCTGGCCTGGCTCATTCGCGAGCGCCTCGCACCTTTCTACACGTCCGACGCGGTACTGGGTATTCTCGCGGATGAATAGCGGCGCGACTCGGCCCGCGGCGGTGGAGGGTCGCCGCAGCACCCACCGGCCGCGCCGGCGCCGCGTGCCAGAACCACAGGCGCCCGGAAACCCGTCAGGCGAGGCTGTCGAGTGGTCTGCCATCAGGTGCGGACCAGCAGAACAACCGCAGCCACGAGCACGCCGAGGGACGGAGACGATGCCGTAACCCGCTCGGTGCGCCCGCATGCCAGGCAGATAGCGGTCCACTGCCCAACGGCCGGGCCCAGCGAGGGCCAGTGCCGCAGCACCTGCGGCAAGGGTGAGTTCATACTCCACGCCCGTCGGGGCGAAGAAGCTGCCGCTCCACTTCACGGCCACGGCGTTGACCATGATTCCGACGACCGCGGCCCCAGCGAGCGGGGTCAGGAGGCCCAGCGCGAGGCCGACCCCTCCGAGTAGTTCGCTCAGCCCGGCCGCCACAGCCATCGTCTTCCCCGACGGATAGCCGACGGAGGTGAAGAACTGTCCTGTGCCTTCGAGCCTCCCGCCGGAGAACCAGCCGAACAGCTTCTGCGCACCGTGGCGAACAAAGCCCTCGCCCCGCCCGTCCAGGACTTTCCTGGTGATGATCAGACCCACTCCGGCTGCGTGCGCCGAGCGTAGTAGGCGGCTACGTCCTCGCCGGGGACTCCTCCGGGCGAGAATGACCGGGTCATCGGGGACATGGTTATCCGGTTGGGGACGGTCAGCCGTCCCAGGCTGAACGGCCGGGACAGCGCTCGGGCTGCGGGGGATGTCACTGTGATGCTCCTCGAGCGTTTGCGGGGTAGGTCGTGCGCTGGGGTGGAATGGCGGGCCGGCGCACCGGCGCGGCTGGCTTGCCCGCTGGAGCGAGCGCTTTCGGCGCCCCACCCGGAGCGTCGCTCCGGTAGGGTGGGGCGGTGCCTCGGATTATTCGGAGCACTGCTCCGGTAGTCAACGGAGCGTCGCTCCGATTCGAGTGAGGTGCTGATCTTGCCGCCGTCTCGTGCTGATGCCCGCAAAAACCGTGACCTGCTTCTGGCTGCGGCGAGGGAGGCCGTCGCCGAGCACGGCACAAATGCTTCACTGCGCGACATAGCCCGTCGCGCGGGCGTTGGCATCGGCACGCTCTATCGCCACTTTCCCACCCGTGAAGCACTGCTCGAAGCCCTGGTCAACGCCAACTTCGACGCACTGCGCGCTCGGGCCGACAGCCTGCTTTCCGCATCCGCGCCGGGCGAAGCGCTCATGACGTGGCTCGGCGAACTGGCTGCTGGATCAGCTACATATCAGGGTCTGCCGGAGTCGATCATGAATGCGCTGGCGGATGAGGGGTCGGGACTGCACGCGCCCTGCGTTCAGATGCGTGTCGCAGGCGGGTGGCTGTTGGAACGCGCGCAACAAGCCGGCTCGGTCCGGCCCGATGTGACCGTCAGCGAGGTCATCGCGCTCGCCCTCGGACTTGCCTGGGCGGCCGAACGGTCGGTCGAACCCTCCGACCTGGCCGCCCGCCTGCTCTCCACGGCGATGTACGGGCTTGCCGACCGTGGGCGGTCACTATAGGAGCGGAATGGCGCCGCGAGGTCCGGCAAAGGGCGGATGGTTGCCTATTTCGGCAATCCGGGGACGATCGCCTCGCCGACGCTCTGCAACCGATCGCACGGGTTCGCGTCTGTGCTCTTGTTGACCAGGGTCAGTTGCAGCAGACCCTGCCGAGCGGGAAACACCATGTCGCACATCTGATCCTTGCCCGCGCCCTCCACTCGGAACTGGCGTCCGGTGCGTCCGGCTACCGTGACATCGGAGAAGTCGACATTGCCCGGCTTCCGCTCGAATTCGGCCACGGAGATGGCGGTGGAGAATACGCCGAGGGTGTAGTCAGCGCCCTTCCATCCGCACATCTCCCAGCCGGGCTGTTTGACACCGCCGACACCGGTCTGTTCGGTCGCCGGAACGAGTCCGGCGGCGGTGAGCGCGTCGTCGGGAATTCCGGTGCACGGATCGAACAGTGGCGTTGCCGCGCCGCTCGTGCCCGCCGCCCGCGTCGTGGTCGTGTCCGGTGCTCCCTCGTTCGCATCGCCGCAGGCGGCGAGTCCGAGCGCAAGTGCTATCGCCAAGGGAACCAATATGATTCGGTGCGCCATCCCGCCTTCACCTTCCGAAAGTGCTCGGGCCGGACTGTATCAGACCTGGCAGCCGGCCTCGATCGAGCGGGGTTGCTTGTCGTTTCCCCGAGTCCGAGTTCAACACTCGTGAGTTCGACGGTCGACGAACGTGGTGAAACCCACTGTCGCGCCCGATCGGGACTGCGCCGACACGGATCTGGTTGGTCGGGTCGGCCAATGCGGATCGCTTCGCCCGCACAGTTGTGGCGACTGGTGATCAGCTAGCCAGACGCGGGAACTCATCGCCGGTCTCGGCGTCGAAGACTCGCGTCGATCTGGTGAGGATCACTCCCGCACCGAGCTTGGCACCCTTCCGAACACGAGCGCTTTCGACGACCATCGACCGCGAGCCGATACGCGTCGTCCTCGATGATCACCCGGAGCGGCATTGGGTGGCTCCAGCATTCCACCGCTGCCCGCACCGCCGGCCAGATGAACATTGCGCCCGATCTGCGCGCCGGATCCGACGGTGGCCCATGTATCCACACACTCACCGAGGGCCTCCTGAACTGCAAATGTGGCTCTACCAAGGTTGAGTTTCACCCCAGCAACCCACGCGGTTCTGCAGAACGAGGCCTCCGGCCCCTACCTCAATCGGCCCTCATACCGTCGAGAACAAGACCACGGCATGCGACTCAGGTCTTGTGGTGGGCGGCATGGGCGCGGAGCTGCGCGACAGTGGAGTCCGGATCCTCAGCGAAGTAACGGAAGGTGCGGGCCTCCGCCCGTTTGCCCAACGGTCGGGTAAATGATATCGGTTCCGTCAATTCCACGGTGACCGTCGTCTGGCTGGCCACGGCGAGGTCTGCTCTGCCGTCGCCGTCCACGGCTGCCAGCCCGCTCTCGGGGTAGCGGCGTTCCACGCGCGCCGAGGCTATGCGATGGGCGGGGATGCGGATGTCGAGCAGCGCTCCGTAGCGCAGCCGCAGTGAGCCGTCAGCGCCGACGACATGCGGGCGTACGACGCAGGACGCATGCAAAGCGATAAGGAAGAACACTCCCCAGATGTCGAGTCCGAGAACGATGGTGTGCACCACGGGCCAGGGTATGAGGTACGCGAGAGCCACTGTCTCTATGACGCAGACGACGAGGAAGCCGTACATGATGGCCGTCTGCCCAGAGGCATAGGGCACCGCCATGTCGCCCTCGTGCACACCATGCGGCCCGCGACGAGTCACCCAACGCAGAAAACTGGTGAACAGACGCGACTCGTGCACGACGAGCTTGCCTACGACTATGGGAACTGCATCCGTCACGGCAGCGACGACGGCATCGCGCCAGGTTAGTCCAGCGCGCCGGTGATGGTGAGAGTCCAGCGTCAGTAGGATGGCCGCGGCCAGCATCACGGCGACCACCGCCAGCTCCACAGCCACGCGCGCGGGCGGTGCGATGCGTACGCCCGCCGAGAGGCACACCACCAGAATCAATTCGCCGGGAATCACTGCCGCGAACGCCCACCGTACCGTCCTGCGCAGTGCCTGCAGCCCTTTCATCGGGTCCGCTCCTGCAGTAGTTGGATGGCGCGGCGGATAGCCGCTGTCTGTGCGGGCGCGAAGTCCGCGAAGAACGCCGCGGCGAAACCGCCCTCGCTCGCCGCCTGCCACTGTTCGCCGGGGACATTCATCGTTTCGAGCAACCCTTCCGGCATGTTGTCGGCAATGGCACGGGCCGCCTGCGCCACACGCGGATCATCTTCTGGCGCCCCCGACAGCTCGTCGAGCTGGGCATAGACCTCGTACGCCCGCGCGATGAGCTTCGGATCGGACCTCAGCGCGTGCGTCATCTCGGTGATCCAGCCGCGGTCACCGCCCGGGGTGTTGGTCTCCAGCAATGCCAGCAGCTCGCGTTCTTTGGCCGCCATTGCGGGCTCCGGCCCGGAAAGTTCGGCAGCAGCGCGGGACATGTCGTCGAACAGCGCAGCGAGCGCTGGAGAAACCGGCGCCTCGGTGGACAGTCCGCCGCCGTCCTCCGCCGGTCGCAGCAGTTGCGCCAAGCGGGCGCGTCGCTGCCGGATGACCTCCTGCTGACGTGCCAGATCCGCGTCGAGCTCGTCGAGCACTTCGACCAAGTCCTTGCCCGCGTCCGCTGCCAGCGCGTCGCGGACCTCGTCCAGGCTCAATCCCAGCTCCGTGAGACGGCGGATGCGGGCGAGCCGAACCGCGTCGCGCAGCACGTACCGGCGGTAGCCGTTGGGTTGGCGTGGGGGCTCGGGCAGCAGTCCGATGCGATGGTAGTGCCGCACGGCGCGTGTGGTGATGCCGACCACATCGGCGAGCTCTTTGATCCGCATGCGTCAAGTAGAAACGTTGTCGCTGCGACAGTGTCAAGGGAATCGGTCGGGGTAGATATCCTCCGGTGGCTTCCCGGGAAAACCCTCTGACGTGGTCGCCGACAACGAAATCCTAGCGGCGCTGCCTCGGGCGAGTGCTCGTCACCCTATGGCTGCCGACTGCTCAGCGGGATGTCGGCCGACCTTCGACGCGGGGCGTGCCACGGTCCGCTGTCGCTGGTGTAGCAGTTGTCGTGGCAACCGATGAATTCGCTGAGTCCCCGCTGTCTGTACTGTTGCCCGTCCCGAGAAGTAGAAAGTGCGCACACCATGAGCAACGGCAAGGACCTCGCCCTCACCCACATCGGATTGTTGGTCGGTGACCAGGGTGCGGCGCTCGAGTTCTATCGCGATGTGATCGGCCTCGAGGTGCGCGCGGACATGGCATTCGCCGGTGGGCGGTGGGTGACTGTCGGGCCGGCTGACCAACCAGGCATCGAGTTCATCCTCGAGGTTCCCGCGATGGTGCCGGACGAAGCGGCCCGCGCGGCGGCGCAGGCGCGGCTGGCCAGCGGTGCGCAGGGCACGCTCATCTTCACCACCGACGCCGTGGACGACGCCTTCGCCAGGTTGCGTGACGCGGGGGTGGAGGTGACGCAGGAGCCGATCAGTCAGCCCTACGGCGTACGTGACTGCGGATTCCGCGACCCCTGGGGAAACAACCTGCGTTTCTCCCAGTTCCCGGGCTGACCCGCGACGCGCCGACACCCGCCCGACGCCGGGGCAATACTGTCGGAGCATGGGCGAATCGACGATCGAGACCCACCACGACGCCACCCGGCCGTTGCGCGACGACATCCGGTTTCTCGGTGGCGTGCTGGGTGACACCATCCGTGATCACGAGGGGCCGGAGGTCTTCGACCTCATCGAACGCGTGCGCGTCGAAGCGTTCCGGATCCGCCGCGAGGAGGTCGAGCGAAGCGCTGTCGCGGAGATGCTGGACGGCGTCGATATCGCGGTGGCCCTGCCGCTGATCCGTGCGTTCAGCTACTTCGTGCTGCTGGCGAATCTGGCGGAGGACCTGCAGCGCGATCGGCGTCGCGCCGCGCACGAGGCGGCCGGGGAGCCGCCGCAGGATTCCTCGCTGGCGGCGACCTACCGCAAGCTGGACGCAGCCGCGCCGGAGGGAGGCCGGGTCGCGGATCTGCTGGTGGACGCGCTGGTGTCGCCGGTGATCACCGCACACCCGACCGAGACCCGCCGCCGCACGGTATTCGACGCGCAGACCCGGATCACCGAACTGATGCGCCTGCGCCAGCGCTACACCGAGACCGAACGCGAGCGCGCCGATCTCGAGCTACGGATCCGTCGTCAGGTGCTGAGCCTGTGGCGCACCGCGCTGATCCGGTTGGCACGCCTACGGATCCAGGACGAGATCTCGGTGGGACTGCGGTACTACGACCTCACCCTGTTCGACGTGATTCCGGCGATCAACGCGCAGGTGCGTGCCGCGCTGCGGGCACGCTGGCCGGAGGTCGAGTTGCTGGCGCGTCCGATCCTGCGCCCCGGCTCGTGGATCGGTGGTGACCGCGACGGAAACCCCTACGTGACCGCCGAGGTCGTCCGTCAGGCGGCGGACCGGGCCGCGACCGTCGCCTTCGAGCGCTATCTGGGCGAGTTGGTCGAGCTGGAGAAAACGCTGGCGCTCTCGGCGCGTCTCGTCGCGGTGACACCCGAGGTGGCCGCCCTAGCCACCACTGGCTACCCCGATCCGGCGACGCACGCCGACGAGCCGTATCGCCGTGCGCTGCATCATATTCGGGGACGTATGACCGCCACGGCGAAGGCAGCGCTCAGTACGGTTCCGTCGGACGGCCTCGATGTCGGGGCGCTGCCCTATCCCACGCCGCAGGCGGTGCTCGACGACCTCGAAGCGGTGGATGCCTCGCTGCGGGCCGGCGGGGACGATCTGCTCGCCGACGACCGGCTCGCCAGGCTGCGCCACGCGGTGGAGACGTTCGGCTTCCACCTGCAGGCCTTGGACATGCGGCAGAACTCCGAGGTGCACGAGCAGGTGGTTGCCGAGTTGCTGGCCTGGGCAGGTGTGCACCCGGATTACCCGAGTCTGCCCGAGCAGCGGCGGGTGGAGTTGCTCGCGGCCGAGCTGAGCACCCGCCGCCCGCTGCTGGGTCCGCATGCTCGGCTCAGCGAGCTCGCCGCGAAGGAACTCGACATCGTCCGCGCCGCACGAGATGTCGTGGCCACGCTCGGCGCGGAGGCGATACCCACCTACATCATCAGCATGTGTACCTCGGTCAGTGACCTGCTGGAGGCCGCGCTGCTGTTGAAAGAGGGCGGGCTGCTCGATCCCGGCGAGCCGGACAGGGCCCCGAGCTGCTCGGTGGGCATCGTGCCGCTGTTCGAGACCATCGAGGACTTGAGCGCCGGTGCGGCGACCCTGTCCGCGGCACTGGCGGTTCCGTTCTACCGCGATCTGGTGACCGCACAGGGAATGCGTCAGGAAGTGATGCTCGGCTACTCCGACTCCAACAAGGACGGCGGTTATCTGGCCGCCAACTGGGCACTGTACCGCGCGGAGCTGGATCTGATCGATGTCGCGCGCGAGACCGGTATCCGATTGCGGCTGTTCCACGGTCGCGGCGGTACCGTCGGTCGGGGTGGGGGACGCAGTTACGACGCCATTCTCGCCCAGCCCGCCGGCGCGGTGCGCGGTGCGCTGCGGCTCACCGAGCAGGGCGAGGTGATCGCCGCCAAATACGCCGAACCCGGTGCGGCGCACCGCAATCTGGAGTCACTCATCGCGGGCACTTTGGAATCCACGTTGCTCGACGTGGAGGGACTCGGCCCGGACGCGGAGCCGTCCTACGAGATCATGGACGAGCTGGCGACGCGCGCCCGCGCGGCGTACGCGCACCTGGTGCACGAAACCCCGGGATTCGTGCAGTATTTCCGGCAGTCCACGCCGGTCGCCGAGGTCGGCGACCTGAATATCGGCAGCAGGCCGGCTTCGCGCAAGCCGACGGCCTCGGTCGCCGACCTCCGCGCCATTCCCTGGGTGATGTCCTGGAGTCAGGCGCGGGTGATGCTGCCCGGCTGGTACGGGACCGGGACCGCGCTCGAGGAGTGGATCGACGGCGACCCGGAACGCTTGGCGACGCTGGCCGATCTGTACCGCCGATGGCCGTTCTTCCGCACGGTGCTGTCGAACCTGGCCCAGGTGATGGCCAAGAGCGATCTCGACATCGCCGCTCGCTACGCCGAACTGGTCGAGGATGTGCAGTTGCGGGAACGGATCTTCGGCATGATCCGCGCCGAGCACGCCCGCACCGTCCGCGTGCACGCCGCGATCACCGGCAACGACCACCTGCTCGCCGACAATCCCTCACTGGCCGAGTCGATCCACAACCGCTTTCCCTACCTGGAACCGCTCAATCAGATGCAGGTGGAACTCCTGCGTCGCCTACGCGCCGGCGATGATTCGGAGTTGGTGAAACGAGGAATCCTGTTGACCATGAACGGCTTGGCGACCGCACTGCGCAACTCCGGCTGACCGAGTGCGGTGACCGCGGCGCTTCGGCACGGGAGGCAGCCCGCGCCGAGCGCTGGCGGCGGTGTCAGGCGGCGACGATGGCGACGGCGTCGATCTCGACGAGCATGTCGGGGTGCGGGAGTCCGGTGAACACGGTGGTGCGGCTGGGCAGCACACCGCTGGCGGTATTGGCGGTGACGAACTCGCCGTAGGCGTCGTTCATCGCGGCGAAGTCGTCACGGGTGGTGAGGTAGACGCGCAGCATGACGATGTCGTCGAAGCTGGCGCCGCTGGCCTCGACGACCGCCTTGACGTTGCGCAGGACGCGGACCGTCTGTCCCGCGACGTCACCCTGGTGCAGGTACTCGCCGGTGGCGGGGTCTACCGAGCCCTGGCCGGAGACCTGCACGAACGGGCCTTTGCGTACGCCCTGGGAGAAGGTGTGCGCCGGGGCGGGCGCGTCGGTGGTACGGATGGCGATCTTCTCGCTCATGGTCGGCCTTTCGTGGGGATCGTGACCCGGCTGGGAGTCCAGCCGAGTTCGGCGGAGATGGCCTCGGCTGTCGCGCGAACCCGCGGCAGTTCGGCCAGCACCTGGTCGTGTTCGAGCAGCATGTCCGGCACCGACATGGAGACTGCCGCGACTACGGCGCCGGTGCCGTCGTGTATCGGAACGCCGATGCAGTTCACGAAGCTCTCGTGCTCCTCGTGGTCCTCGGCATAGCCCTGTGCCACGACTTTTTCCAGTTCCTGGAGGTAGCGCTCCGGTGTGCGGATGGTGCGTTCGGTGAACGGGCGGTAGTCGATCTGCTCGGCGATCGACGGCCACTCCGCGCGCGGCCGTGCCGACACCAGCACTTTGCCGACCGCGGTGCAGTGCAGCGGGGCGGGCCGCCCGATCCGTGAGTACATGCGCACACTCTCGGTGGCGTCGAACTTGTCGATGTAGATCGCCTCGCCGGACTCGTAGGTGGCGAGATGGATCGTCTGCTTCGTCGCGGCATTGAGCGCGGTGAGGTGCGGGCGTGCCAGGGTCCGCACGTCGCGCTGCTCGAGTGTGCGGTTGGCCAGCTCGAACAGCCGCGAACCCAGCATGTACCGGTGTTGGCTGTCGTGGGTCACGAAGCGCTGTGCCTCCATGGTCTGCAGCAGGCGCAGCACGGTCGACTTGTGCACCCCCAGCTGGTTCGCCAACTGGTCCAGCGACTGGGAGTCCTCACCCAGCGACACGAGGATGGTCAATGCACGCGACAAACTCTGGCTCATGACGCCCTATTCTCGGTGACTACGGCATCGCTGTAATACAGCTCGGCCCAAGCGGATTCCTCCAGCGTGGCCAGCCGCTCCAGCATCGAGCGGGGCGGAAGCAGGGGCACATCGCCGGGGCCGGTGAGCGCTGCCGCGGCACACAGGTGCCCGAGGCGCAGGCGCTGCTCCAGCGGCCTGTGGTGCAGGAGCGCGGCCAGATAGCCGCCCGCGAACGCGTCGCCGGCGCCGATGCGTTCGGTGACGTCGAGTCGCAGCGCGGGCACTTCGACGCGCTGGGTTCCGTCGAAGCCGGTGACCGTGTGCGCGTCGTTCTTGACGATCAGCTGCCGTGGTTCGGGAAACAGCGCGCGCAGTTCGTCGGCGTGCCCGGTGCCGAACACCGCGAGCGCTTCGTCGGCGCCGAGGAACACCACGTCGCTGCCGCGCACGTGGCGCGCGAGGATCTCGGTGGCCGCGATGGTGCGGCCGGTCCACAGCGCGGGGCGGAAATTCAGGTCGAAGCTCACCAGCCTGCCCTCGCGCGGGAGCGCGATCAGGGCCTCGGTGAGTTCGGTGGCCGACTCCGACAGCGCGGTGGTGATGCCGGTGAAGTGGATCAGTTCGCAACCTGCGAGCAATCGGGCGGCGGACTCGGCGGTGAGATCGGCCTGCGACAGCGCGCTGGCCGCGGATCCGGTGCGGTAGTACAGCATTCGGCTCACCCGCTCGCCCAGATCGGTCGGTCGGCCGGAGCCGCCACCGCGCTCCTTGACGTACATCGCCGTAGGTCGTCGCGGATCGGTGCCGACCGCCGACACGTCCACACCGCGGTCGGCCAGATGGTGCACGAGATACCGGCCGAACCCGTCGTCGCCGACTCGGGACAGCCACGCCGCGTCCACGCCCAGTTGGGCCAGCACGGTGGCCACGTTCGCCTCGGCGCCGCCCACGGTCCGGTCGAAGGTCTCGGACTCCTCCAGCGGGCCCGGTTGGGCCACCAGAACCGCGAGTCCTTCGCCGACGGTCACCACCCGTGGGCGGCTCGACGTGCGCGACGGGCGGGTGTTCGTCCGCTCGGGCGCGTTGAGCCACGTCACACGGATCTCCTCTCTGCTCTTGCGGGCACTGGCCCTTGCGTGCAGAATAGCCAGACCAAACGCAATGTGCAACAAGCGTTGCGCATACTGCAATAGTGGGTAATGGCAATCAGATATGCACGCGGGCCTAGTCAGGAAGGAGCCTCGTGTCGATAGACAACGCAGCCGTGGCAGCACTCGGGGACCGCACGATCGGTCCCGAGCACAAAGGCATGCCGCCCGAGTCCTGGGGGCGTACTGTGCGTGAGTTCCTGGCCACCGCACCGACTCTCGACCGACTCGAGACGCCGATCCTGACCATCGATCGCGCGGCGGTCGCGGCGAACATCGCGATCATGGCCGACTGGGTGGGCGCGGCGGGTGTGCGGTTGGCGCCGCACGGCAAGACCACGATGGCTCCGCAGTTGTGGGCCGACCAGCTGGCTGCCGGATCGTGGGGGATCACGCTGGCTACTATCTGGCAGACGCAGGTGGCGCGCTCGTTCGGCGTCGGGCGGGTACTGCTGGCCAATTCGCTGGTCGATCCGGTCGGATTGCGCTGGGTGGCGGCGGAATCAGCGCGCGACCCGTCCTTCGAGTTCACCTGCTGGGCCGACAGCGTCGAAACCGTCGCGTTGATGCAGGAGCAGCTGAGCGCACTGCCGGGCGCGCAGCGGATCCGGGTGCTGGTGGAACTCGGCGGGCCGCACGGCCGCACCGGGGCGCGCACCGTCGAGCAGGCCCTTGCCGTGGCGAGGGAGATCGACGCGGCGTCGCGACTGACGCTGGCAGGCGTCGGTGGGTACGAAGGCGCCCTCGCGCACGACCGCACGCCAGACGGCATCCGTGCGGTGCGCGACTATCTCGACGGACTCGAGCGCCTGCATCGCGAGATCGACGCGGCGGGACTGTATCGCGGCCCCGCGATCGTCACCGCGGGCGGCAGCGCGTACCCCGACCTCGTGGTCGAGCGCCTCGCCCCGCTCGCGGACGAAGAGGGCGCGCGCGGCACGGTGACGACGGTCGTGCTGCGTTCCGGCGCGTACCTCATCCATGACGACGGCTTCTACGCGGGCATTTCACCCTTGGCGCCGCCGCGCAGCGAGAAGCCGCTGCGCTCGGCGATGCACGGTTGGGCGCGCGCTCTTTCCCGACCCGAGCCGACGCTCGCCTTGCTGGACGCGGGGAAGCGCGATCTTCCCTACGATGAGGGGCTTCCGGTCCCGCAACGCGTTGCGGGACCGGAAGGCGCTGCCCTGGATCCGGACGCGACGGTGTCGGCGCTCAACGACCAGCACACCTTCCTGCGCCTGCCGGGCGGCGCCGCAACGGAATTGCCGATCGGCACCGTGGTGCGCCTCGGGCTGTCGCATCCGTGCACCGCTTTCGACAAGTGGCGGCTCATCCCCGTGATCGACGACGCCGAGGCCCCGATGCCGCGTGTCGTCGACTTCCTGCACACCTTCTTCTGATGAGCCGAAACCCATGACCGACTTACTGTTCCGCGCTGTCGAGATCATCGACGGCACCGGCGGCCCGCGCTCACGTGGTGACGTCCTCGTCGAGCACGGGCGCATCGCCCGGATCGCCGAACCGGGCGTCATCGAGAGTGCTGATCGGATCATCGACGCAGGTCCCGGCGCCGTGCTGTGCCCAGGCTTCATCGACATGCACGCCCATTCCGATTTGCATCTGCTGACCGAGCCCGGACACTTTCCGAAGGTCAGCCAGGGCATCACCACCGAAGTGATCGGGCAGGACGGGCTGTCCTACGCCCCGGTCGACGACGTCGCCCTCGCGGTGGTGCGTCGCCAGATCGCCGGGTGGAACGGCAATCCCGCGGATCTGGACTTCTCCTGGCGCAGCGTCGCGGAATACCTCGACCGGCTCGACCAGGGCATTACGCCGAACGCGGCGTACCTGGTTCCGCAGGGCACGCTGCGGTTGCTGGTCGTCGGCGCCGAACAGCGCGCGGCGACCCCGGCCGAGATCCAGCGGATGCGGGAGCTACTCGCCCAGGGGTTGCGCGAGGGTGCGGTCGGCATGTCGAGCGGACTCACCTACACGCCGGGAATGTATGCCGACACCGGCGAATTGGCCGCGTTGTGCGAGGTGGTCGCCGACTTCGGCGGCTTCTACGCGCCGCACACCCGCTCTTATGGCGCCGGTGCGCTGGCGGCCTACGCCGAGATGATCGAACTGGCACGGACGACCGGATGTGCCCTTCATCTCACCCACGCCACGATGAACTTCGGTGTGAACCGCGGGCGGGCACCGGAATTCCTCGCCCTCGTCGACGCGGCGCGGGCCGAGGGCTGTGACATCACGCTGGACACCTACCCCTATCTACCCGGCTCGACCACGCTCTCGGCATTGCTGCCGAGCTGGGCCATGTCCGGCGGCCCGGATGCCGCGTTGGCGCGGCTGGACGATCCGGCGGCTCGGGCGCGAATCACCGTGGATGTCGACGTGAACGGCTCCGACGGCTGCCACGGCGTCACCGTCGAATGGCAGACCATCCAGATCAGCGGCGTCGGCACTGCGGCGTTGGACCAGTACGTCGGCAAGACGGTCCAGCAGATCGCCGCCGACCGCGGCGTCGCCCCGGTCGAGGTGTTCTTCGACCTGCTGCGCCGTGACCAGTTGGCCACCACGATTCTCCAGCATGTCGGGCATGAGGAGAACGTGCGCGCGATCATGGTGCATCCCGCGCATATGGGCGGTAGCGATGCGTTGCTCGTCGGCGACCGCCCCCATCCTCGGGCGTGGGGCACGTTTCCGCGCTATCTCGGTCATTATGTGCGCGATCTCGGTGTGCTCGGGCTGGAGGACTGCGTGCACCACCTGACCGGACGGCCCGCCGACCGACTCCGGCTGCGCGACCGCGGCCTGGTCCGGCCCGGCTACGCCGCTGATCTCGTGGTGTTCGACCCGGCGACCGTCGCGGACGCGGCGACCTTCGACCACCCGAAACAGCAGGCGCGGGGCATCCGGCACGTGCTCGTCAACGGCGAGTTCGCGATCGAGAACGGCGCCCCCACCGGACATCTCGCGGGCCGCGCGCTGCGCAGGGATCCCGCTCGGAAGGAGACAGTGTGAACGCGACCTCGTCCATCACGGCATCCGCCGTGGACGTCATCCGGGCCGATCGGGTGCTCAGCGTGGTCCGCGCCCCCGAGATCCCGGATCCGGTGTCGCTGGCGGATGCGCTGGCGCGCTCGGGAATTCGCGCGGTCGAACTGACCTTCACCACCCCCGGCGTGCTGGGCCATCTCGCCGCCGCGGCCGAGGTGAAGGGCGCCGTGGTCGGCGTAGGCACCGTGACGACAGCCGATCAGGCCGAGGCCGCCATAGACAGCGGCGCCCGGTTCCTGGTCACTCCTGGCGTGCGTGCGGAGGTCGCCGCCGTCGCGGTGCGTCGCGACATCCCCGTTGTCATGGGCGCGTTCACCGCCACCGAGGTCATGCAGGCGCTCGATCACGGCGCGGCGGCGGTGAAGATCTTCCCGGCCAGGGCGTTGGGCCCCGGCTACCTGAAGGACCTACGCGGTCCGTTCCCCGACGTGGCGTTCATCCCTTCCGGTGGCGTCAACGCAGGCAATGCCGTCGAATTCCTCGCTTGCGGCGCGGTCGCCGTGAGCGCGGGAACCGATGTCGTTGCCCCTTCCGATGTCGCCGCGGGCCGTTGGTTCGCCATCGCCTCGCGTGCGGCGTCGTTCGTTCGATCCATGAATTGAGAGGTACCCATGGGCGCCACCGTCGACTGGCTGCGCACCACCACCCCAGGGCTGCTGGTGCTCTGCGGTCTCGCGATTGCGGTCTTGCTGTTCGCGATCATCAAGTTCAAGCTGGAGCCGTTCATCGCGCTGCTGCTGACCGGACTGGGGCTGGCGCTGGCCGCCGGGCTCCCGGTCACCAAGATCGTCGGCACGGCGATCAAACCGGGGGATTCGCTGCTGGAGACCGGATTCGGCGGCATTCTCGGACACATCGCGGTGATCATCGGACTCGGAACCGTGCTCGGCGCGATTCTCGAGCGCTCCGGCGGCGCGGATGTCTTGACCGGCAAGTTGCTGAAGCTGTTCGGTGACAAGGGCGCGCCGGTCGCCATGGGCTTGCTCGGGCTGATCTTCGGCATCCCGGTCTTCTTCGACATCGGTATCTTCGTGCTGGCGCCGCTGATCTACGTGGCCGCCAAACGAGGCGGCCGGTCGCTGGTGCTCTACGCGATGCCGATGCTGGCCGGACTGTCCATGACGCACGCGTTTCTGCCTCCGCATCCCGGGCCGGTAGCACTCGGCGGGCTCCTCGGCGTGAGTCTCGGCTGGTTGATTCTGATGGGATTCGTCTGCGGTATCCCGGGATTCATCGCCGCCGGTCTGGTCTGGGGAACCTATATCGGCAAGCGGGTGCAGGTAGAGGTCCCCGACGAGTTCTTGGTGCGGCCGCAGGACAAGGTCGCCGCGAACGCCGGTGACGGGCCGGGTGCGCTGCAGGCGGCCGGAGCGACGAGAACTGAGTTGCGCCCGCCGTCGGTCTGGTTGATCGGCGCCATCATCGCGATCCCGTTGGTGCTGATCCTCGGCGCGACTTTCGGCACCCAACTGCTGGCCGCCGGCTCCACGCTGCTGTCGGTGCTGACCTTCCTCGGCACGCCCGCCGTCGCGCTGTTGATCGCGGTGCTGGTCGCCTTCTACGTACTCGGTGTGCGGCGGGGATCGACCGTGCAGCAGCTGAGCGCTCTCACCGCGGAGTCGCTGCGGCCGGTCGGCATGCTGCTGCTGGTGGTCGGTGCCGGTGCGTTCTTCGGAAAGATCATCTCCGCCACCGGCATCGGCACCGCGCTCGCCGACACCATGTCGGCGGCCGGGCTGCCGGTGATCGTGCTGGCCTACCTGATCAGCTGTGGACTGCGGATCGCCCAGGGCTCGGCCACGGTCGCCATCGTGACCACCGGCGGAATCGTCGCACCGTTGGTCGCCGAGCAGGGCTACTCGCAGGTGTCGATCGCCCTGATCGCCATGGCGATCGCGGCGGGGTCGATCATCCTCAGCCACGTCAACGACGGCGGTTTCTGGATCATCGCGAAGTACTTCAACCTGACGGTGAAGCAGACGCTGCAGACCTGGTCCGTGCTCGAAACTGTACTGTCGGTGGTGAGTTTCGCGGTGGCCGCGATCCTGTTCGCGATCGTCAGCTGACCACGGTGCCGCGCAGCGCGCGGACCACCTGGTCCAGCGCGCTGCGCGGGTCGAAGTCCGGTGTCGGGTACACCAGCTGGTGCAGGATCACACCGTCGAGGTAATCGACGAGGATCCTGGCCGACGCCCGCTCGGCGCCTACGTTCGACAGCAGCCTGGCCGCCCATTCGGTCAGGCGGGGGTGCCCGCTCCGCATGTTTTCCTGCAGCGCGGGCATTGTCTGCGCTTCCAAGGAAAGGGCGTATCGCGCCAGTGTCCTGGTGCGATCGGCCTGCACCGCGCGCACGACGAAGTTCGCCATGGCGTCGACGAGTTCGTCGATCGTGCGCGGTGTCGGCGTGCGGTTCAGCGTCTCCCAGTCCGCGTTCTCGCGTTTCTCCAGCCGCTCGGTGATGCCGCACAACAACGCCTCACGGGTGCGGAAGTAGTTGGAGGCCGACCCGAGGGGCATGGCCGCCGCTTGGTCGACCGCGCGGTGGGTGAGCGCGCGGGTGCCGCGCGATCCGAGCAGGTCGATCGCCGCATCCAAGAGGAGTTCTCGCTGGGAGACCACCTGGCCATACTACATCGGTAGTGTCAGCCCTGAGTGCGGTAGTGATTACCTGCGTTCGCAATGTCGTTCGACTCACGCCGACTCGCCCTACCGATGAACGCCATGGATGTGAGCTCATTGCCGCGAGTATCGCTCGTCGATGACAAGCTGCAGGCGCTCGCGGCCGGTCGGGAGTCGATTCGCGAGGCGTTGTGATGCTGGGCAGGTGCGCCGAAAAGCAAAGTGCCAAGGCAAATCCGTGACGGCGAGATCTGCGGTCGGCTGGTGCGCGGCGAGGTAGCCTCGGATGCCATGAGCGATGGCGAAAAAGTTCACGTCGACCTCATCGGCGCACCGCAGACCATGTTGGCGACGTTGTATGCCAAGGCGTTGGATGCCGACTTCCCGAATCCGATCTTGGGCGACCGGTACGCGAAAGAGATCGTCGAGCACATCGACTACGACTGGAAGAAGACGGCCATCACGCCACGTGTCGCTCCGTCGGTGACAACCCGTTGCGCGCATTTCGACAACTGGGTCCGTCAGTTCCTGGCTCGGCATCCCGAGGCGGTCGTACTGCATCTGGGCGCTGGGCTGGACAGCAGATTCTTTCGGCTGAATCCCGGTCCGGGAGTGGAGTGGTACGACGTCGACTATCCCGACGTCGCTACGCTGCGGGAACGGCTGTATCCGCCACGCGAGCACTACCACGTCGTCTCCGCATCGGTGACCGAACCCGAATGGCTGGCCGACATTCCGGATGACCGCCCGGCCCTGATGGTCGGTGAAGGCCTGACCATGTACCTCACCGCCGCGGATGGCATCGCGCTGCTGCGCCGCGTGGTCGAGCACTTCGCAACCGGTGAACTGCAGTTCGACGCGTTCAACTCGCTGGGCATCGAATCGCAGTGGCTCAACGCGGTGGTGCGCCGATCCGGATCCAGGCTGCACTGGGCGATCAACAGGCCCGACGAGATCTTGGCGGCGGTGCCTGGCGTGCGGTTGGTGAACCGGGTGTCGCCGTTCGATTCCGATACCTTCGCACAGGTGCCCGGCGTCTACCGGGTGATGGGCAAGGTGATGTCGTTGGTGCCGGCACTTCGCTACATGGCGCAGTACCACCGGTACGCGTTCTGACCACGGCGCTCGGCGATCGGTCTCGAGGCGCACGCCGAGTACGCAGCATTCCTCAGTCGCTACCGCTGACGAGGCCACTCGCTCACGGTGGTGCCGTTGCTGCGCGGAATTGCCGATAACAGGGCACAAAGACCACAGTCAACGCCGCCGAGCGGGGGTACTGTCGCGAACAGACGCCTCGGAGACCGAGGACACCGGAATCTCCAGTGCGAGGAGATATCATGACCGATACCCGGATCGGCACCGCCTCTCAAGCCGTGAATCGCAGCGCTGACGCCGACACCGCCGCGCCGGTCGAGACCGACATCTCCCGGTACCACGAGGTGGACGCTATGGTCGCCACGGCTACCGCCGCGGCGAAGACATTACGCGAGCTCGACCAGCAGCAGGTCGACGCGATCGTGGCGGCGATGGTGTGCGCCGGGATCCGGTCGGCCGCCGAACTGGCGCGGGTCGCCATCGAGGAGACCGGTTTCGGCGTCTTCGAGGACAAGGTCGTGAAGAACTACATCGCCACCGAGTTCCTCTACGACTACCTGCGCGACACGCCGCCACATTGGCCGGCCTGGCGTTCTCGAACGCCTTCGTCGGCACCAACCACGCTCTGGCGCACGCCGTCGGCGCGCGATTCGGCATCGCCCACGGCCGCGTGAACGGCGTCTTCCTGCCGCACACGTTGCGCTACAACGCCAGCCTGCCGACCAAGTTCATGCCCGCCCCCGGCTACTCGGCTTACGTCGCGCCCGAGAAGTACGCCCAGCTCGGCCGGATCGTCTTCGGCGGACACGTACCCGAGGAGAGCCGCCGTCGGCTGTTCCAGGGCGTGCGAGACCTGCTCGAGCGGCGTGCGGTGCCGCGCACACTCCGCGAGATCGGCGTCCCCGAGGACGAATTCGTCGCGGCGCTCCCGGAACTGGCGATCACCGCCTTCCAGGACCTGAGCAACCGGACCAATCCGCGGATGCCGCTGATCAGCGAGATCACCACCCTGCTCCGGCTCGGCTACTACGGGGACGGCGACCATGCCCACTGACAGCGCCACCAAGACCGTGCGCGTACACGCCCCGGCGGCGCGGGTTCTCGCGACGATCCGCGACGTGAAAAGCCAGCCGGAGTGGATTCCCGAGATCCTCGAAGCCGACGTGCTCGAGGCGGACCAGCAGACCGGTCTGCCCCTGACCGCCCGGTTCAAGGCGTCCGCGACGGTCGGCACCGACACCTACACCCTCGCCTACCGCCACCGCGACGACGGCATGAGCTGGTCGATGGTGCGAGGACGCCTACAGACCGGTCAGGAAGGCCGCTACCAGCTCGACGAAGCCGGCCCGGACACCACCTCGGTCACCTACCAGTTGACCATCCACCACAACCTGCCGCTGCCCGGCTTCCTTCGCAACCGAGTCATCAAAGGGCTGGTGGACGGCACGCTGACCGGCTTGCGGACGCGAGTCGAACGCTGACTCCGTTGGCGCCGCGCACTCGGAGGGCCGTCCCAACCCGCGCCACAGCATCTGGCGGGGACGACGCCGCCGAGACGGATACGGATCGCCCGGTGACCCGCGGGGGCGGCATAGGCCTCGCCGAGCAGCGACGTGCAGGGCATGGCTCAGGCGCGGGAGTACCGCGCGTGCATGGCGGCGGCTGTCGCCGCGAGCCGCTCGCGCAGTTCCGGCGGTTCGAGGACCTCGATGAATTCGCCGAGCGGAAGGATGCCATGCGCGAGCACCTCGTAGGACTCCGAAGGCAGGACCACCTGCACCCACCCTTCGACATCGGGCGTTCCCGCGGAGGCCAGCGCCTCGGCGACCGCAGCCGGCTCGTTCGTCAGTCGCAGTAGCGGTAGGTGCGTGGCGGCGATCCGGCATCGAGCGCGGACGCGCAGCATCGAGTGCGCGAAGTCGTCGGTAGTGCGGGACCAATGCGCCTGCAGATCGAATTCCGCAGGGCGGACAAAGGTCTCGCCCGTCGGTTCGGCGGCGAGGATTCGGCTTACCCGGTAGGAGCGGAGCGTTGGTCCATCCCGCGCTACGAGATACCAGGTGCCCGCTTTCAACACCAGGCCGAGCGGGTCGAGGTGGCGTTCGACCACCTTGTCCTTGCGGCCGTAGCGTACGTGCAGCCTTCGGTCGTGCCAGAGCGCGTCGGCGACCGCGGCGAGTGTCGGCGTCTCGTCCGGTCGGTGGAACCAGCCCGGTGCGTCGAGGTGCACTCGCTCGGCGATGCGCGTCGCCCGACCGCGCAGTTCCGGCGGTAATGCGGCGAGCACCTTGAGCTGCGCGGCGGCCGATACGGTGCCGAGACCGAGATCCGCTGCGGCGCTGGGCAATCCGGCCAGCAATACCGCATCGGCTTCCTCGATGGTGAGGCCGGTGAGCCGAGTCCGGTAGCCATCCACCAGTTGTACGCCACCCGCGCGACCCGGCTCGCTGTACACCGGCACGCCCGCGGCGGATAGCGCCTCGACGTCCCGGTAGACGGTGCGTACTGAGACTTCGAGCAGCTCGGCCAGCTCGGCCGCAGTGCAGCGGCCCCGGGTCTGTAGCACCAGCAGCAGCTGCACCAGTCGACTCGCACGCATGAACGCGAGACTAGCCGGAAAACTTGACAGGAGATGTCAGGAATTCACCGTACCGTCGTTCGACATGACTACTTGGAGCCGATTCGTCGAGGAAGCGCCCCGCATCGCCGAGATCTTCACCCGCAGGCATCAGGCCGCGGGCAATCTGTGCATGCTCGGAACCCTCCGTTCCGACGGATTTCCGCGCATCAGTCCGGTCGAGCCGAGAATATTCGAGGAGATGCTTGTCATCGTGGGCATGCCGGGAACCACCAAGTTCCGCGATCTGGCCCGTGATCCGCGGTTCTGTCTGCACACCGCCACCGTTGACACCACGGTATCCGACGGCGATGCCAAACTCTTCGGCACTGTGGTCGACCTCCCGGCCCGAGACGTGCACGCCCGCTTCGCCCAGAACCTGTTCGACGACAGCGGCCTCGACATCCGGGGTCAGGAATTCGACCACTTCTACATCGCCGACCTCACCGGTGCCTCGACGGTGGAGGTCGTCGACGACCACCTCGACATCACCATCTGGAAATTGGGCGAAGGGGAGCGGGTGGTGCGCAAACACTGAGGCGGACGGAGCGGGACGCCGGTCGGCCGTCCGTCCGGATACGTGCTGTCGGCGACCTCGCGATTGGCGCCGGACCAGTGGGTGGGCGACGCTGATACCGGCCATGGCCAACCACTCGGAGACTTGCTCACGTCTGCTGGACTGGCTGGTATTCCTCGGCGCTCAGTCCGAACGTCCAGGCGACTCCCTCCCGGGCCGTACAGTAGTGGGCGGCACCCACAGGTAGTATCAGTTTTCGGTGCCGTCCGGCTCGAGCATGGAATCGACTACCACAACGTGGACCAAGTCCTCTTCGTCGTCCAGCACGCTGCGCTCGCGCATCAGTGCCCCTGTCTCGTCGCGCTCAAACTGGGTGGAACCCCTGATCCGCTGGATAGCGGTCGCGGCCGTAGTGCTCAACCAGCACCTCGCGCAACTCGGTGTTCTCCTCCGCCAGGATGCGCTCGAACGACACCGACCACAGATCTGGTAGCCAGTGAAACCTCCTGCCATGCACCCTGTTCGGTCATCCATCTACTCATTTCTCGACCGGTAGAGGTCGGATCGCCCGGCATTGTATCAACGGCGAGTGGGTGGACTCGGCGGAGCACCGGGAGACCTTTGACCCGGCGACGGGTGAGGTGATGGGCACTTACGCCGATGCCGGCCGTGGTGAGGCCGAGCGAGCGATCCAGGCGGCCTTCCGCGACACCACGTCGGCCAACGACAGCAGGACTCAGGTGCGCAACTCCATGGGACATCGCGGAGTGCTTCGAGCGGCATGAGCCGGAGTTCGCCGAGCTGAACACGCTGGAGAACGACAAGACGTTCGGCGAGGCATCCTTCGAGGTCGGTTTCGCAAAGGACAACTTCACTACCGCCGCCGCTCTGGCGCAGACCACTTACGGCCGTGTCATGGAGGCTGAACCGGGCAAGCGCACGATGGTGGTGCGCGAGCCCCCCGGTGTCGCCGCGATCATCAACGAACATTCCGACCCTCCGTGAACCGCGCGGTCGGTGGCAGCCGGTCGGGTCGGTGGGCAGGAAAATAGGGTGGACGGGATTCGTTTCAGGTTGATAGCGTGCGCGAGACCGTGACGTCACGCGAGGAGGTGAGACCCATGAACGTAGCAACCATGTGGGTGCTCCCACTCGTGTGCACGGTCGGGCGATAGACGTAGGTGTCGCCGGGAGCACCTGAACCAGGCAATCCCGAAGGGCAACACCATGCATTTCACCTCTGAGACATCGTTGAACGGTGTCATCGAACGTTCTTTCATTCTGGATGAGATCACCGGCGTGCTCTGGTCGCCCACATCCGGAACCGTTGGCGCACCGCTGCTGCTGTCGGGCCACTCCGGTGGTATGCACAAGAAGGCGCCGGGGCTGGTAGCCGGTGCACTCCACAGCGTGACCACCTATGGGTTCACCGTCGCCGCCATCGACGCGCCCGGACATGGTGACCGGCCACGAAATCTTCAGGATCAAGGCTGGGCCGAGGCGATCCATCGGGCCCGGGCGGCGGGCGAGCCGATCGCCCCGATCGCCATCGACTACAACATGTCGCTGGCGGAGCGTGCGGTACCGGAATGGCAGGCGACCCTGGACGCCCTGCAGGCGCTGCCCGAGATCGGCGTCGAAGCGCCGATCGGCTACGGCGGTATGACGTTGGGTGTCATGACCGGGCTGATGTTGACGGCGGTCGAATCCCGGATCGCTGCCGTGAGCTTCGGTGCGGTCTTCGCGTGGGACGCTCTGATCGAGGCGGCAAAAAAGATCACCGTTCCGGTCGAGTACCGGATTCCGTGGGACGACGAGGAATTCGATCGCACATCCGGGGTCGCGTTGTTCGACGCCTTCGCCTCGAAGCAGAAGACATTGCACGCCCACTCGGGCAGGTACTACCCGGTACCCGACCATGAGCGCGACAGTTCGGCACGGTTCTTCGCCCGCCACCTCGGCCGGGCCGCCGACGCGGCGTCGGATTGACGTGAACAGGTATCCGCGTCCGGCCCGCGCCGGACGCCGATACCGTCATTGCCGCGCTCCTGCCGGCCTGGATCAGACAGCGAGTCGCGTACCCGCACGGTTTGGGTCATCGTGCGCCGGGTATGGCCGGCTCCGTGGACCACCCGGACGAACCCCGGACTGTGAATGAGATTGCATAGTCGTGCATAATCATCACATGGTTGATTCCTCGGATGTCCCTCACCCGGCCGGACCCGATGTGCGGGTCGCGGTAGCTGGTGCGAGCGGATACGCGGGCGGTGAAGTGCTGCGTCTGCTGTTGGGGCATCCGGCCTACCGAACCGGGCGCCTCGTCATCGGGGCGCTGACCGCCGGGTCGAACTCGGGAGCCACGTTGGGGGAGTTGCAGCCGCATCTCCTGCCGCTGGCCGACCGAGTGCTCGCGCCGACGACAGCCACGGAATTGGCCGGACACGACGTGGTCTTCCTCGCCCTCCCGCATGGCCGGTCGGCCGCCATCGCACAGGAGTTGTCCGACTCGACGGTGATCATCGACTGCGGTGCCGACTTCCGCCTCACCGACCCGAAGGCGTGGGAGAAGTACTACGGCAGCCCGCATGCGGGCAGCTGGCCCTACGGCTTGCCCGAACTGCCCGGCGGCCGGGAGAAGCTGCGCGGCGCGCACCGGATCGCGGTTCCCGGGTGCTACCCGACGGTGGCCAGCCTCGCACTGGCGCCCGCGGTGGCGGCGGGCATCGTGGAGCCGGCGGTGCATGTGGTCGCGGTGAGCGGCACGTCCGGTGCCGGCCGCAAGCTCGATGTGGCGTTGCTCGGTTCCGAGGTGATGGGTTCGGTGCGGGCCTACGGCATCGCGGGCGCGCACCGGCATACCCCGGAGATCGCGCAGAACCTGGCCGCGGCGGGCGGCACGGATGTCGCCGTGTCGTTCACGCCGGTGCTCGCGCCGATGCCGCGCGGCATCTTGGCCACCTGCACCGCGCCTACCCGGGTCGACGCCGCGCAGGCACGCGCTGTCTACGAAAAGGCATACGCCGACGAGCCTTTTGTGCACCTGCTGCCGGAAGGCGTACTGCCGCAGACCGGTTCGGTGCTCGGTTCCAACGCCGTCACGCTGCAGGTCGCGGTGGACGCCGACGCGGACATGCTTGTCGTGATCGGCGCGATCGACAACTTGACCAAAGGCACCGCGGGCGCCGCGGTGCAATCGATGAATCTGGCCGTCGGTTTCGATGAGACCGCAGGACTTTCCACCGTAGGAGTGGCACCGTGACGACAACCGAGACCGCGAGCGGCAAGCTGGTGCGCAACCAGGGCGTCACGGCGCCGCTCGGCTTCCGCGCGGCGGGCATCGCCGCCGGCATCAAGAAAAGCGGCAAACCCGATCTGGCGCTGGTGTTCAACGAAGGCCCCGAGTACGCGGCCGCCGGAGTATTCACCAGAAACAAGGTGAAGGCCGCTCCGGTGCTGTGGTCGCAGCAGGTGCTGACCGGCAAGCGGCTGCGCGCGGTGCTGTTGAACTCCGGCGGCGCCAATGCCTGCACCGGTCCGGCCGGATTCCAGGACACGCACCGGACCGCCGAGGAACTCGCCACCGCGCTGAGCAATTGGGGCACCGAGACCGGCGCGGGCGAGATCGCCGTCTGCTCGACCGGACTGATCGGCGATCGGCTGCCGATGGACAAGTTGATCCCCGCGGTCACCGAGATCGTGCACGAGATGGGCGGCGGTCTTTCCGGCGGCTCGGACGCCGCGTACGCCATCATGACCACCGACACTGTGCCGAAGGAAGCGGCCTACCATCATCAAGACAAATGGAATGTCGGCGGCATGGCGAAGGGCGCGGGCATGCTGGCCCCGTCGCTGGCGACCATGCTGGTGGTGCTCACCACCGACGCCGCCGTCTCCGCCGAGCAGCTCGACCAGGCGCTGCGCAACGCCACCGCCCGCACCTTCGACCGGCTCGACGTGGACGGATCCTGCTCCACCAACGACACCGTGTTGCTGCTGGCCAACGGGGCCAGCGAGGTCACCCCGAGCCAAGCCGAACTCGACGCCGCCGTGCTCGCGGTCTGTGACGATCTTGCCGCCCAGCTGATGGCCGACGCCGAGGGCGTCACCAAGCGGGTGCGGGTCACCGTCGCGGGTGCGGTCAGCGAGGACGAGGCGGTCATCGCCGCACGCACGGTCGCGCGCGACAGCCTGGTCAAGACGGCACTGTTCGGCTCCGACCCGAACTGGGGGCGCGTACTCGCGGCCGTCGGCATGGCGCCGGTCACGCTCGACCCGAACCGGATCTCGGTGTCGTTCAACGGAAACCCGGTGTGCGTAGACAGTGTCGGTGCGCCGGGCGCCCGGGAGGTCGATCTGTCCGGCGAAGACATCGCGGTGCTCATCGACCTGAACGTCGGTACGGCCAGCGCGACCATCCGCACCACGGACCTCTCGCACGACTACGTCGAAGAGAACTCGGCCTACAGCTCATGACCAGTCAGGTATTGCCCACGCTCTCGGCACTGGACAAGGCGCACGTCCTGGCTGGCGCTCTGCCGTGGCTACAGAAGTTCCGGGACAAGATCGTCGTGGTGAAGTATGGCGGGAACGCCATGATCGACGAGGAACTCAAGCGGGCCTTCGCCGCCGACATGGCTTTTCTGCGCACGGTCGGCGTGCATCCCGTGGTAGTGCACGGCGGCGGACCGCAGATCAGTGCGATGCTGAAAAAACTGGGCATGCACGGGGAATTCCGTGGCGGTTTTCGGGTGACCACACCCGAGGTGATGGACGTGGTGCGGATGGTCTTGTTCGGGCAGGTCGGCCGCGAGCTGGTCGGCCTGATCAACGCGCACGGCCCGTACGCGGTCGGCATCTCCGGTGAGGATGCCGGACTGTTCACCGCGACGCGCCGCACAGTCGACGTGGACGGCGAGCCGACCGATGTCGGCTTGGTCGGCGACGTCACGGATGTGAACCCGGATGCGGTGCTCGATTTGATCGGCGCCGGCCGCATCCCGGTGGTGTCCACCATCGCGCCGGACGTCGACGGTGTGGTGCACAACATCAATGCCGACACCGCCGCCGCTGCGCTCGCCGCCGGCATCGGCGCCGAGAAGTTGGTCGTGCTCACCGACGTCGAGGGCCTCTACACGAACTGGCCGGACCGCTCGTCGCTCACCTCGCGCATCGACACCGCAGAACTGGCCGAGTTGCTCCCCAGCCTGGATACCGGCATGGTGCCCAAGATGGAAGCCTGCCTGCGCGCCGTACGAGCAGGGGTGCCGACCGCGCATGTGATCGATGGTCGTGTCCCGCACGCGGTGTTGCTGGAACTGTTCACCGGAGAAGGAATCGGCACGATGGTGACGCCCGCCCCGCTCGCCCCGAACGGGTCGGGCTCACTCGACGGAACGAGACAATGAGCACAGCTGAACTGCAGAAGCGGTGGTCCGCCGCGCTGATGAACAACTACGGCACCCCGAAGGTCGCGCTGGTGCGCGGCGCGGGCGCGGTGGTCTACGACGCGGACGGCAAGCGCTACGTCGATTTCCTCGGCGGCATCGCGGTCAACAGCCTCGGCCACGCGCACCCGGCGATCCTGGCGGCGGTCACCCAGCAGCTCGGCACGCTCGGGCATGTCTCGAATCTGTACGCCAGCGAGCCGGTGGTCGAGCTGGCCGAGCGGCTGCTCGCGCACTTCGGCGATGGCGAGGGACGGGCGTTCTTCTGCAACTCGGGCACCGAGGCCGTCGAGGCGGCGTTCAAGATCGCCCGCTTGACCGGGCGGCACAAGATCATCGCGTGCGACGAGGCATTCCACGGCCGCACCATGGGGGCGCTGGCCCTCACCGGGCAACCGGCCAAGCGGGCGCCGTTCGAGCCGATGCCACCGGGTGTGGTGCATGTGCCCTACGGCGACGCGGCCGCATTGGAAGCCGTGGTCGACACGGACACCGCCGCGGTCTTCCTCGAGCCGATCATGGGTGAGAGCGGCGTGGTGGTTCCGCCGATCGACTATCTGGCCAAGGCACGCGAGATCACTGCCCGCAACGGGGCGTTGCTGGTGCTCGATGAGGTACAGACCGGTATCGGCCGGACCGGGAAGTTCTACGCGCACCAAGCCGTCGGCATCGTGCCGGACGTGATCACCCTGGCCAAGGGCCTCGGCGGCGGCCTGCCGATCGGCGCGGTGCTGGCCAACGGCCGTGCGGCCGAACTGCTCACGCCTGGCCTGCACGGCACCACCTTCGGCGGCAACCCGGTGTGCGCGGCGGCCGCGCTCGCGGTGCTGCGCACGATCGATGACACCGATTTGCTCTCGCATGTGGAATCGGTCGGCAAGCGACTCAGCGACGGCATCGAACTGCTGGAGCATCCGCTGATCGACCAGGTGCGCGGCGCGGGCCTACTGCTGGGCATCGTGCTCACCGACAACCTCTCGGCCCAGGTCGAGGCCCGGGCGCGGGCGGCGGGCTACCTGGTGAATCCCGCCAAGCCGGACGTGATCCGGCTCGCTCCGCCGCTAGTGCTCACCGAGACGCAAGCCGACAATTTCGTCGCGGATCTGCCGGAAATCTTGGACGGCGCGCTCGCGGACTCGAAAGGAACTGCGCCGCAATGACCACCGATCCCATCCGGCATTTCCTACGCGACGACGACCTCAGCCCGGTCGAACAGGCCGATGTCCTCGCGCTCGCGGCCGAACTCAAGAAGGCGCCGCTGTCTCGGCGCCCGCTGGCGGGGCCGCGCGGCGTCGGCGTGATCTTCGAGAAGAACTCCACCCGCACCAGGTTCTCCTTCGAGATGGGTATCGCCCAACTCGGCGGGCACGCGGTGGTCGTCGACGGCCGCGACACCCAGCTGGGCAGGGAGGAGACGCTCGGCGACACCGGACGGGTGCTTTCCCGGTACGTCGACGCGATCGTCTGGCGCACCTTCGAGCAGACCAGACTGGACGAAATGGCGTCCTCCGCAACGGTTCCGGTGGTCAACGCGCTGTCCAACGAGTTCCATCCGTGCCAGGTGCTCGCTGATCTGCAGACGCTCGCCGAGCACAAGGGCGACCTGATCGGCCGCAATCTGACTTACTTCGGTGACGGCGCGAACAACATGGCGCACTCGCTGCTGCTCGGCGGCGTGACCGCGGGTCTGAATGTGACCATAGCCGCGCCCCCCGGCTTCGAACCGTTGCCGTGGATCGTGGAGGCGGCGCGGAAGCGGGCCGCCGAAACCGGCGCCACCATTACGCTCACCGATGATCCGATCACCGCCGCGGAAGGCGCAGACGCGCTGGTGACCGACACCTGGACCTCGATGGGGCAGGAGGGCGACGGTCTGGACCGGGTCGGGCCGTTCCGTCCGTTCCAGCTCAATGCCGACCTGCTGGCGCGAGCGCAGTCGGATGCTGTTGTGCTGCACTGTCTCCCCGCGCACCGCGGCGAGGAGATCACCGACGAGGTGCTCGACGGCCCGCACAGTCTGGTGTGGGACGAGGCGGAGAATCGACTGCACGCGCAGAAGGCGCTGCTGGTCTGGCTGTTGGAGCGACGATACGGGGGTACGACGTGAGTGGAAGTGGCGAGCGAACCGAACCAGGTCGGGGTGACGTGCGCGCGCATCGGCGAGTGAGCCCCGCGAGCAGCACGCAGTCACGCGCGCTGCGACCGTGCCCCGGCGAGGCGCAGTCGTGACCATCTCGCAGTCGGAGTCGGGCAAGGCCGGTCCCGCGATCGCGCGTACCCGGGCCGGACGGCAGTCGCGCATCGTCGAACTGTTGTCGGCGCACATGGTGCGCAGCCAAACCGAGCTGGCCACGCTGCTGGCCGCCGAGGGGATAGAGACCACCCAGGCGACGTTGTCGCGGGATCTGGACGAGCTGGGCGCGGTGAAACTGCGCGCCGCCGACGGCGGCGCGGGCGTCTACGTCGTTCCCGAGGACGGCAGCCCGGTCCGTGGCGTGACCGGCGGCACCGACCGGCTGTCGAAGCTGCTCAGCGACCTGCTGGTCTCCACCGATGCCAGCGGCAACATCGCCGTCCTCCGTACTCCGCCGGGCGCCGCCCACTTCCTTGCCAGCGCCCTCGACCGCGCCGCACTGCCGGATATCGTCGGCACCATCGCGGGTGACGACACCATCGCCGTGATCGCGCGTGAGCCGCTGACCGGCGCCGAACTGGCCGCGAGGATTGAACAACTGGCTTGAGTCGTCGGGGCCCGGTGCGGTGACCATCGCGGTGAAGGTCCCGGTGGCGATGCCCTTGGACGTGAGGTGCTGAACGCGATCCGGTCAGCCTCGGCGGGCGTCATCGTCAGCGTGCGGCCGTAGCGGATCACCGACGCCGACCAGTACCTGAAGGTATTCGACGAGTGCGCGAGCCAGGACCCTGATTTGTGATTGGGTCGAGGCCGCCAAAGTTCCATGGCGTGCGCACCGTCGGCACGGCTTCACCGGCGACGGCATCGAGGAAACTCGCCTGATCCGCTTTATCCGTGTGCCGCGAGCGGGGAGCGCAGTAGTGCGAATGTTCTTGACAACCGCCACGATCCGGTCCACGTCCTCTTCGGAGAAGATGTCCTCCGGCCCGGTCGGCGCAACCGACTTGAACGGCGGCTCGTAGAGTGCGTCCACCTCGATCACCCCGTTTTTCCTGATGTAGTCGGTGAGCAAGTTCAGGAAGTGAAGTTGGCTGGCGGTGAGGGGGCGGCCGGTGTGGAATTCGTCGAAGGCGGCGGTGGCCGCGGTAGCGTCGAGGCCGGTGAGCGAACGTAGGAACAGGCCGAGTCCGCCGTGTGTGGCGGCGGCGTGCTCGATGTCCTCGGTGGTGCCGAATCCGTTGTCGAGGAAAATTTTCTCGAGTTCGCCGAGGTCGGCCGAGGTGATCTGCTTGTTGCGCAGCAGTTTCTGCACGGCGAGCACGTCCTCGTGGCTGCGCAGGTAGGTGCGGACCTTAGATTCGAAGCGCGCCATGCCCTTACCGCCGCCGGGTAGCACGGCTAACGCGATGTCGCTGACTTCGCCGAGCTCGTCCCGGAAATCGGTGTAGAGCGGGTTTTGGGCGTCTTTGGGGGGAATAGCCTTGACCAATCCCCGCAGCCGCCGGCGCAGCGTTTCCAGCATGGGGAGGGTGACATCCTCCCACCATGTGTCACCGGCCACGTCTTCGAGGAAAGCGTGTCGCTGCCGGATGGCGGTGATGGTGTTCAGACCAGGATCCAGCAGGGCGTTCGCGGTCTCCTGGACTTTCTCCCGCAGTCCGTCGTAGCTCGTGTCGTCGGTGAGGTGCGCCAACTGAAGCCGCAGCGCGAGCAGGTCGAACCGCTTTGCCGCCGGACCGGGGTCGTCGTCGGTGAACTGGGTGGGCAGCCCAGCGAGCTTGCCTACCTCCACCCGGACCTCTGGGGTGACGATGTCCCAGCTGTCTCGCTCGGCGAACTTCTCGACGTGCCGCAGTTCCTTGCGCACCTCCACGTTCTGGGTGTTCATACTCGCCACTTCCACCCGCAGACGTTCGGCGAGCTGCCACCGCACGTCCGGGAGGCTCGCCGGTTCGCCCTCCGGGACGTCGGCGGGCCGGCCACCCGGCGGCTGGAGCCGGTCGATGTCGCGCAGCAGGTCGGCGCGGGCCTCGAACACCTTTTCGCTCATCGACGCCTGCGTGCGTCCTTCGGCGGTGGGCAGGTCCTGGTTGAAGTATTCGACGTTCTGGCACAGGTCGAACACCACGAACCGTTCCTTGTCCTGGTTCGGCGCGTACAGGTCCGGGCACAGCCGCGTGCCGCGTCCGATCATCTGCCAGTACTTGGTGGTGGTGCGCACGGCCTTCGCGAACACGAGGTTCGCGACGGCGGGTATGTCGATGCCGGTGTCGAGCATGTCGACCGATACCGCGATATGCGGAGCCTTGCCCGGGTTCTCGAACTTGTCGATGAGGCTTTGGGCGTGGCTCACGCTGTGGGTGATCATCTCGATGAAGTCGCCCGGCAGGTCGGGATAGAGCACGCGGAATCGTTGCACGATCAGGTCCGCATGCCGGTTGTTGCGGGCGAAGATAATCGTCTTGCCAATCCGTTCCCCGTCGGCGACCCGGTCGCCCTGTTCCATGAGCACGAGCAGCGTCTGGTCGATGGTGTCGTGATTGAACAGGAACTGGTTCAGCGCATGCGCGTCGACCGATTCGGGAATGTCCTCGTCATCGCGCCATTCGAGATCTTCCCAGTAGGCTTTCTCCTCGTCGGACAGCTCGGAGTAGCGGATGCCGGAGTGTAGGAATTTCAACGGCACCGATTTCGCCACCGGCGGGACCAGATAGCCTTCGGCTACCGCCTGTTCCAGGTCGTAGACGTCGGTCGGCACCCCTTCTTCGAGATGGAACAACCGGTAGGTGTTGCGATCGATCTCGTTCTTCGGCGTCGCGGTCAATCCCACCAGCAGCGAATCGAAGTGCTCGAAGATCGCGCCGTACTTCTGATATACCGATCGGTGCGCCTCGTCGATGACCACGAGATCGAAGTACCCCGGCCCGAAGGGGCGCTGTTTGGTGTCGTCGATCTCGTTGATGAGGTTCAGCATCGTCGGATACGTGGACACGTAGACCCGGGCGTTGCCGTCCTTCTCGGTCAGCAGGTTCACCGTCGGCACGCTCGGCAGATGGGTCTTGAACGCGTTCGTCGCCTGCGACACCAGCGCCTGCCGGTCGGCCAGGAACAGCACCCGTTTCGCCCAGCCGGCCCGGATCAGCTGATCGACGAGCGCGATCACGGTGCGGGTCTTGCCCGTTCCGGTCGCCATCACCAGCAAGGCTTGCCGTTGTTTGTCCTTCTCGAACGCCTCCCCGATGCGCCGGATCGCCCGATGCTGGTAGTGCCGGTTCACGATCACATCATCGATCGGCTCCGTGGCCAGAACCTTGCGCCCCGCCCGTCGCCGAATGATTGTGCGCAATTGGTCTTTGGTGTAGAAACCCTGGACCGGGCGGAGCGGGTAGAAGGCGTCGTCCCATATCTGGGTGTCGTAGCCGTTGGTGTAGAAGATGATCGGCCGCTGCCCGTGCCGCTGTTCCAGCGCGTCGGCATACAGTGAGGCCTGATACTTGCCCGATTCCACACTCTTGGACGTGCGCTTGGCCTCTACCACGGCGAGCGGCTTGCCGTTGTCGTCCCACAGCACGTAATCGACCTTGCCTTTGCCGCTGTCGGTCGGCATCCCGGCGACAGGGTATTCGCGGTCGTCGGGCCCGTTCAGCGCCCACCCCGCCTCTTGCAGTAGCAGGTCGATCAGCTGGGCGCGGGTCTGCGCTTCGGAGTAGTCGTGCCGGTCCGGAACCGCGGCATTGGCCGCCTTCGCCGCCTTAACTTCGGTCCGCAACCGCTTGACCTCGTCGTCGAGCTCCTTGCGATGCCGGCGCTCCGTCGCCAGCTCCGCCTGCTGCGCCGCGAACTCGGCCGCCATCTGCTGGACCTCGGCGTACTTCTTTCGCCGCACGTCCGCAGGAACAGGCCGGGGGATCAGCGTGGTGTCGAACCGCTGCCCGTCGAACGGCTTCGCCTCCTCGGCGCGCGGATACGTGCGCCCCAGCCAATACAGCACATGGAACAACTCATCGACCGCGCTCATCGCGTCCTGCGCGGGCACCTCGCCCATGCGGTGGACGGCGATATTCCCGCGCCGCCGCACCACATCCATCTTCGTGACGATCACCGACCCCGCCACCTGCACCAGCGTCGGTTCTTTGATCTTGGCGCTCAGATCATCCCGATATGGCATCCGCAGCGCCCCATCGGCCTTGAACAGCCAGTTGACCGCTAGCTCCAGAGCCCGCCGCGCGAAGAAGCACGACACCCGCGGATCACCGACCGCGCTCCGCTCCGCCCGCACCGCCTCCGCGTGCAATTCCGGCCACTCCGCTTGCAGGAAGTCGAAGTTGCTCTCGGTCACGAAAGTCCCTCCCCTTACAGATCTTTCACGTCATCTTGCCAGAGTTCGCCGCGGAAGGCGCGGGACTGGATGGAGTCGAAGAGAGCGTCGAGGCTGCGAAGGTGGGCTACGGCCACTTCGCGCGCCTCTGCTTGTTTTTTGATCCGTTGCTCGAACTCGCGCTGTGACTCGATCGGCGGCAAACCAATTTTGAGCGCTGAAAGGTGGCTCGGGCCGAAATTTTTCTGCGCAGAACCGGTAACGAGCTTTGTGATCTGGGATCGGAATTCCGGGGAGGAAATCCATGCATGTAGATACTCTAGCGTAGCTTTATTTGATTTGGTTTTGAATCGGATGGTGCTGGTGTTCATAAGGAGCGGTAGATCGCTTTGCGATACGAATGCTCCACGGGTTCGAAGTAGTTTATCCGAATCGAAAGAGATGCCTGAGCTTGCAATTACTAGATCTCCTGAATCTACCAGGAAATGCTTGTATCGCCCATGTGCTTCTTCCGTCGAAACGTGTCGGTCGGTGGAAGCTAGGTTAAGCTTGCCTTCTCGCTCTATGTTCCTGACGTTTAGGATCTTGACGCCAGAATCGGTGAATTGCCACTTTCGAATGCCGGGTCCTTCTTGGAACCAGTATGCGTCGGCAAGTGGGATTATATTTCTTTCAGAAGGTTGGGTTGAAGAGTCGCTGAACATGTGGAGGAAGAGCGACTGGGCGAGGTCATCGAGGAGGGCGATCGACTTCCGCCGCTTTTCCCGTAGTGCATCCACTTTATCCAGCACCTCCGCAATCCGCCGCTGTTCAGCGATCACAGGCTGAGGTACCGAGAGATTGGCAAGGAAGTTGGCGGGTACGCGTCGTTGCCCGGCGCTGCCGGTCATGCGTCGTTCGCCTTCTATGCGGATGTACTTTTGGCGCAAGAAGTGAAGCAGGTAGCGGGAGTTCAGTTCGTGGGGGTCTGGCCGGATGACATGAAACTCCGTCGAGCCTGATCCATTATGATGTCTTATCTTCGCCTGAGCGATCTTACCGTTCTCAAAGCAAGGAGTGATCTTGGCGACTAAAATGTCACCATCAAGAAATTGGGTGTATCCAGTTGATACTTTTTTGAACTCGCATGTGACTCCAGTGGAAGTGGTACCTCCTGCGTCGATATCGGCCGTTCCGAGAAATGAAACAAGCTGCTCATCGTCGAGTCTCTCCGGTGGTCGTGGGTTTATCGCAGAGACCTCCCCGAGCTTCACCGACTGCATCACGCCAGCATCTCCCTAAGATCCGACATGCCCTGCTGTATCTTCGCCTCGATCGACTCCAGTTCATCTATGATTTTCCAGCGGCGGCCGATGCTCCAATTCCTCGTGGACGATCTCCTTGTACCGATTGAGGCTGAGATCGTAATCCTGGGCCGCGATGTCCGCCTTCGGCACACAGTAGCTCTGTTCAGTGCGCGCTCGGTCGCGTTCGCTGGCGCTGCGTCGAAACCAGCGGGCGAGCACGTCGGGAAGGTTGTTCTTGGTGTGCTCGTCGGTGGTGAGAGTCGCGTTGACGCCAAGCTTTTCGTCTGCAAGCAGGGAATTGCGCTTGTCATCGAGGCTGAATCCATCAGCGTTGACATCGTAGAACCACACATGGTCGGTCGCGTCGTCCTTGGTGAAGAACAGGATCGCCGTCGATACACCGGCGTACGGCCTGAACACGCCGGAAGGCAACTTTACCACGGCGTCGAGGCCGTGTTCTTCGACGAGAAGTTTGCGCAAGTCCTTGTGCGCCTTGGTCGATCCGAACAGGACGCCGTCAGGGACGATCACCGCCGCTCGGCCACCGGTCTTGAGCAGGCGCAGAAACAACGCAAGGAACAGTAGTTCGGTTTTCTTCGTCTTCACCACCTGAAGCAGGTCTTTGGCGGTGGTCTCGTAATCAAGGCTGCCAGCGAAGGGTGGATTGGCCAGGATCATCGTGTACCTGCCCGCTTCGCCGGCCACCGACTCGGCGAGCGAGTCGCGGTAGCGGATGTCGGGGTGCTCGATCTGGTGCATGAGCATGTTCATGCTCGCGATGCGCAGCATGGTGGAGTCGAAATCGAAACCGTGGAACATGCTGCGGTGGAAGTGATCTTGCTGTGTGGACTCAAGCAGAGCTTCGCGGTGGGTGTGTCGGATGTATTCGGCCGCGCCGACGAGGAAGCCCGCAGTGCCGCACGAGGTACGGGGAACGCGAGAGGCGCTGTGGCAGTGCATGGTCCGAGGCTGTGTTAAAGTCCGATGGCGCACCGGGACAGCTCCATGGATGGCGCTGGCGTAGGTTGATTTGGGGGATGGCATGGTTGATTTCGCCGTCGACGTGTCCAAGCTTGCAGGCTTCAAGCTGGATCTGCAGGACCTCGGTGTCGCCGCCTCCTCGAATGCCACCCGGCTGCTCCCAATGGTGTCACTACCAGCCGGGACGACCGGGCAGCTGGCCACTCTGACACCGTCGGTTCAAAGACTGCAAAGCACACTGTCCCGTGTACATCAGAGCGACATGAGCGCCGTCGGCGCGCTCGGCACGAAGCTGGGTACTGCGGAGAACCGATACCAGACTTCCGACGAGCAGCACGCTGACGCTATCTCCAAGGCAGCGACCACCGCCCTCAGCGGGCAGGACCTGCCCGCGACAAGGTCGCCGCAGGGCGTCTCGCGATTCAGCGGATTGCAGCTCCCGATCCTGCAGGACGTGAAGGAAGCCCAGTACACGGTCCGCCAAGTGGTCATCGCGAGCATCGAGATCTTGACCCCATACGACGAGCCCCTGAGCCAGGCGATCGGCATCAAACCTGTTGCCGACTACCTTTCCCCACTCGTGGCGGATTGGGAGGCGCTGCAATCGGTGGGTAAACGCATCGGCCTGCTCGGGCTCAACGACTACGTCACCTCGGAGAACCTTTCCAGCAGCACCAGGTGGTTGCAGAACAGCTGGTCCGGTGACGCTTCGACCGCGTTCGCAACCGCCACGACCGCTCTCGGGGGACCTATCGCCGGGCGCAGCAGCGACCTCGACGCGGTAGCCAAGATCGTTGAAAATGGCGGGCTGCTGCTCGAACGCCTTGTGTATAACCAGGCGATGGATCTGGCCGACACCATCACCAAGTCCATGAACTTCCTCGATTTCACCCTGCCCCTGGGCGTATGGGCACAGCTGATCGACAGTCCGATGCAGGATTCCATGAAGTTCCAGGTCTGCTCTGCCGTCGATGCGCTGAAGGCGTCGGCCGCAACCCGGCAGGACAAGATATCGAACATGATTGAGCGGATCTCCGGCGCCTTGAACTACGAACCGGGCCGAACCGCCCCTTCGTACAATCCGAGCGAATTCGAGCTGCCTGACAAAGTGACCGTGGACCTGGGCGCCAGCCGGTACGGATACGGCGACAACGTCTGGTGGGAACACACCATCGATTTGGCTAACTGACCCGACCGCTTTCAGCAACGACGAACGAATAGAACCATGGCATCGATTCCTGGACCACTTCCCGCACCGCCGGCCGACCCTGGGCAGGGCGCGTGGGGTTCACAGCCCATCTACAGCCGCGCCGATGATGTCGCTTTCGCCAAGGTGGCCGCCGCGGCATCCGTGGCCGCAGATGCCGCGGGCTGGACCCACGCCTCCGCTCACCTCAACCACTACCTCGAAAACAGTGGCAAGCTGCTGACCATCAACGCGGAGACAGTACTGCGGGATGTGTCCGCGGCCGACACCAAAGCGAACTCGATAGCTGAGACGGAGATCCGGCGGATCACTAACGAAGCGTCAGCCGCCCAGGACTATGACAACCCAGCGCAATTCCAGTCGCAGTGGAGTGGGTTCTACATCACCCGGGCGCTGAGCGACGACTGGTTCTTTGCGATGGGCGGTATCCATCTGTCGGTCACCGGTGTGGTGACAGTGCACAATCCGGCCGAGGGTGCCGAGTTGAGCATCACTGCCGAGTACAAGGTGCATGTGCACGACCGCTATAACTGGGACGGTGACAAGAGCACCGAGATCGCCGGTGTCACGGTCTCGGACAAGCGTATGGGAGCGCTGCATACGGCTGGCCTGGCGCGGGAGTACGACATCGAAGGATGTAGCGGAGTCCGGCGGTACGAGGGGACGGTACCGTCTATCGGGCCGATGAACCTGCCAGGGGCGACCGGCGGCCGGGACGGTGAGAGGAGTGATCCCACCCGATGAAGCACCCGATGCCGGGAATCCGGCAGGTGAAGCTGGCCTGTGTCGTCGCCGGCCTACTGGCCGTGACGGTCTGCATGACCGGCTGCAGTAGCGAAAGGGATGACGGCGACCACCGGTCGGAGCCTACCCAGGCCATGAAGGACAGCGACACCATCAGGGAGGCTTCCGAATTCGGCGGAATCGTCATTCCGGAGACTGCCTCCGTGCTCGGCGCCCGAACGGAGCACGGTCGCGACACGCTATACCGGCTGGCCATATCCACGGATACGCAGGGTCTTCCCCTGCTGCTGGCCGCATCGAAATTCTCCGCGCCGCTGAACAAGGTTTTCCGCGTGGCCGAGACCACCATTGCGGGTCCGCCTCTGGAGACATCGCCGTCGATCCTGCAGGCCGAGGACGTCTACCGGCACCCCGACGGAAAGTCGGTCAACCGGATCGTCATCGTGGACGAGCGGGACCCGTCGAGCCGCTTCGTCCATATACAGCTGTTCGACACATAGTCCACGTGCTCAGCCAGGGCGACAGGATCCGCAACCCGGCGCTTTTCGCCACCACCAACATCTGGACTGCGGACGACGCGAAACACGTGCGGAACCGCACCGAAGCGTGTGCGGGAAAATCCCGGCACGTTGGACCAGAGATTCGCCACAAGGTTGTTCCGGCGTGGTCGTGACGGACGTGGATACCGACATAGAGCGCGACGGTTGACGGCTGTGCGAGGGTGTACGCGCAGTTGTCGTCCCAGCGTGGCGGCGACATCCACCCCATTGTGCATGGGCTTGCATCATCGTGCATAATCATTTGCAGACGGTGCGGGCCGCTTTGCCGGGCGGCCGGTCCGTACTACGCAGACACGCACCGAAACGAGGAGCACAAGACATGTCCGAGCGCGTCGTACTCGCCTACTCTGGTGGGCTGGACACCTCCGTCGCGATCAGTTGGATCGGCAAGGAGACGGGCGCCGAGGTGGTCGCCGTGGCCATCGACCTCGGCCAGGGCGGCGAGGACATGAACGTGGTGCGCCAGCGCGCGTTGGACTGCGGCGCCGTCGAGGCGATCGTGGTCGACGCCCGCGACGAGTTCGCCGACGAGTACTGTCTGCCCACCATCCAGGCCAACGCCCTGTACCAGGGCCAGTACCCGCTGGTGTCGGCAATCAGTCGTCCGCTGATCGTCAAGCATCTGGTCGAGGCCGCCAAGTTCCACGGGGCCGGCACCGTCGCGCACGGCTGCACCGGCAAGGGCAACGACCAGGTTCGCTTCGAGGTCGGCATCGGCGCCCTCGCGCCCGACCTGACCGTGATCGCTCCGGTCCGCGACTACGCGTGGACCAGGGAGAAGGCCATCGCCTTCGCCGAAGAGAACACGCTGCCGATCAACGTGACCAAGAAGTCGCCGTTCTCCATCGACCAGAACGTCTGGGGCCGCGCCGTCGAGACCGGCTTCCTCGAGGACCTGTGGAACGCTCCGACCAAGGACGTCTACGACTACACCTCCGATCCGACCGTCAACTTCGAGGCGCCCGACGAACTCATCGTCACCTTCGACAAGGGTGTCCCGGTGGCCATCGACGGGCGCCAGGTCAGCGTGCTCGAGGCCATCGTCGAGTTGAACCACCGCGCGGGTCGCCAGGGTGTCGGCCGCCTCGACATGGTCGAGGACCGGCTGGTCGGCATCAAGAGCCGCGAGATCTACGAGGCGCCCGGCGCGCTCGCGCTGATCACCGCGCACCAGGCGCTGGAGAACGTCACCCTCGAGCGCGAGCTGGGCCGCTACAAGCGGCAACTCGAGCAGCGCTGGGGTGAGCTGGCCTACGACGGCCTGTGGTTCTCCCCACTCAAGCGCGCCCTGGACGCCTTCATCGGCGACACCCAGCAGCACGTGTCCGGCGACATCCGGATGGTTCTGCACGGCGGCTCCGCCGTGGTCAACGGCCGCCGATCCGAGCAGTCGCTCTACGACTTCAACCTGGCCACCTACGACGAGGGCGACACCTTCGACCAGTCGCTCGCCAAGGGCTTCGTACAGATCCACGGCCTGTCGTCCAAGGTCGCCGCACGTCGCGACCTGAACCAGAAGTAGTCGCCGAGCCGGCCGGCACGCCGCTCTCGCTCCGAGTGCGAGCGGCTCGCCGGCCGGATATCCGCTCGCGTCACCGCCATGGTCGGCCACGGTCGTAGTCTCGGAACAGGCAGGTCGGCCAGAAGGGAGAGCGAGATGCGGACCGATGACGACAGTTGGGACATCGTGACCGGTGTCGGCGCTACCGCGCTCGGTGTGGCGGCCATGCGCGCCGCCGAGAGCCGGCGCCCGGACGCGCTGTTTCACGATCCGTACGCCGAACAGTTGGTCTCGGCGGTCGGTCTGCCCGGCTGGCGGAAACTGGTCAGCGGTGACGTCAGCGGACTCGACGCCGAGATCGCGCGGGTTTACGGTCCGCTCGGCGGCTTTCTGGTCGCCAGGACCTGCTACTTCGACGACTATTTCGACACGGCATCCGCCGCGGGCGTGCGGCAGATCGTCATCCTGGCGGCTGGACTGGACGCGCGGGCCTATCGGCTGGACTGGCCGGACAGCGCGACGCTGTTCGAGCTGGATCAGCCGAAAGTGCTCGAATTCAAAGCGTCCGCGCTCGCGCGGGCCTGTCCCGCGGTGGACCGGCGCGAGGTGGCGGTGGATCTGCGACAAGACTGGCCGACCGCGTTGCGGGAGAAAGGCTTCGACCCGCAGGCTCCGACGGCATGGCTGGCCGAAGGCCTGCTGCGCTACCTCCCGTCGGACGCACAGGACCGGTTGTTCGAGAACGTCGTCGCACTGAGCGCACCGGGCAGTCGATTCGCGGCCAACCACACGAGTGACACACCGAACCCGGATCGGTTGCGCGCGGGTCGTTCTCGCATGATGGCCACGTTGGGAATCGATGTCGACCTGACCGACCTGTGGTACCCGGCCGAGGGCCGTAGCGATCCGGTCGACTGGTTCGCCGCGCAGGGCTGGACCACCGACCGCACCGGCCCGATGGCCGTCCTCGCCGACCGCGGCCGCGCGGTGCCCGAGGACATCACCGACGAAATGATGAGCCAGACACTGATGACCGCGATTCGAGGAGACAGCACACGATGACGCAGAGCGGCAGCACGAACCAGGGTGCGCTCTGGGGCGGGCGATTCGCCTCCGGACCTGCCGATGCCATGGCCGCGCTGAGCAAGTCGACCCACTTCGACTGGGTGCTTGCGCCCTACGACATCCGCGCGTCGAAGGCGCACGCACGGGTGTTGCACAAGGCAGGTCTACTGTCCGACAGCGATCTGGCGGGAATGCTGGCGGGGCTGGAGCGTCTGTCGGCCGACGTCGATTCCGGCGCGTTCGGCCCGGCCGACTCCGATGAGGATGTGCACGGCGCGCTGGAGCGCGGCCTGATCGAGCGGGTGGGCGCCGAACTCGGTGGTCGGCTGCGGGCCGGCCGCTCCCGCAACGACCAGGTGGCCACCTTGTTCCGAATGTGGTTGCGTGACGGTGTGCGCCGGGTCGCGGCGGGCGTGCTCGCGGTGGTCGACGCGCTGGTCGCGCAGGCCGGCGCGCATCCGGACGCGGTGATGCCCGGCAAGACCCATCTCCAAGCGGCCCAGCCGGTGCTGCTGTCGCACCATCTGCTCGCCCACGCCCATCCCTTGCTGCGCGACCTCGACCGGTTGCGCGACTTCGACAGGCGGGCGGCGATCTCGCCCTACGGTTCCGGCGCGCTCGCGGGCTCATCGCTCGGACTCGATCCGGAGGCGATCGCCGCGGAACTGGATTTCGACGCGGCCGCCGCCAACTCGATCGACGCCACCTCCGCGCGGGACTTCGCCGCCGAGGCCGCCTTCGTGCTGGCCATGATCGGCGTGGACCTGAGCCGGATGGCCGAAGAGGTGATCATCTGGAGCACACCGGAGTTCGGCTACCTCACGCTCGCCGACGCGTGGTCCACCGGCTCCTCGATCATGCCGCAGAAGAAGAACCCGGACGTCTCCGAGCTCACCCGAGCCAAGGCGGGCCGGCTGATCGGAAACCTCACCGGCCTGCTGGCAACCCTCAAGGCGCAGCCGCTGGCCTACAACCGTGACCTGCAGGAGGACAAGGAGCCGCTGTTCGACTCGGTCGCACAACTCGAGCTGCTGCTCCCGGCTATCGCTGGTCTGGTCTCGACGCTGACCTTCCATACCGACCGGATGGCCGAACTCGCGCCCGCCGGTTTCACGCTGGCCACCGATATCGCCGAGTGGCTTGTCCGCCAGGGCATTCCGTTCCGCGTCGCGCACGAGGCGGCGGGCGCGTGCGTGCGCGCCGCCGAATCGCGCGGCGTCGGCCTCGATGAGCTCACCGACGAGGAGTTCGCCGCCATCGACCCGGCGTTGACCGGGAAGGTCCGTGAGGTGCTCACCGTGCAGGGCTCGATCGCCTCCCGCAACGCCTGGGGTGGAACCGCGGGCGTGCAGGTCGCGGCGCAGCTCGCGCAGGTACGCACGGCGGTGGAGACAGCCCGAGCCTGGCTGGGCTGACCAGCGGGTGGTGCGCGGACTCGGTAGGCGCGGTGTCTACCAGCGGACGGTGATGTCGGCTCCGCTGAACAGCAGATCGCTTCGTCGCGGCGCCGTGTGACCGGCGTGCGGTACGAGTTCGGCGTCGGGCGCCAGTTCATACAGCTGACGAAGGAACACTTCGACGGCGAGCGTGGCCATGCTCTTGCCGGGGCAGATGTGTCTGCCGAACCCGAAGGTCAACGGCAACTTGCCGGACCCGTGCAGGTCCAGGCAGTCCGGAAAGGCCGCCGGGTCTCGGTTCGCCGCACCGAACATGACCAGCAGCGGTCCGGCGGGAAGCTGCGTGCCGCTGCGCAGGACGACCGGTGTCTCGGCGCGACGTTTCCACGCCACTAGTCCCGGGTCGAGCTGGAGCAGTTTCGCGGCGACCCGCGCGCAACCCTCCGGCTCGGTCAGCAGTTTCCACCATTTCCGCTCCGGGTCGGCGAGCAATCGCTGCACGCCTTGCTGGAGGGTGCCGCTCACGGTGTGTACCCCGGCGGCAAGCGAATTCGCCATGGCCGACACGGCAATTCGACGGGAGATCCCCGCGTCGCGCAATCTGCGTGCGAAGCCGGTCGCCTCGTCGCCGCGACGGGCCCGGGTGGCCCGGCTGCTCACGGTGAACAACCAGCCGAGCGCGCGGACCGCATCGGCCAGTTCGCGGCCCCGCATGGCCCGGCCGAGCAGCCCCGATTGCGCGCCGCTCCAGACCGCCACCTGCGGCCAGTCCGTCGGGGGCAAGCCGACGGCCGCGCCCACCGTCTGCGCGGCATACGCGATCGAGATTGTGGTGACGTCGAGGTGGGCGCCCGCGCGGGGCTGGTGCAACGAATCGCACACCGCATGGAAGTGCTCAGCCATGGCCGCGGCACGGTGCGTCCGCTCGCCAGGCGCGATCGTGAAGTGGCCCGTCGGACCGGCCATGGTGCTCCACACCCGCTTGTGCAACTGGTCGTCGGTGAGGTTGGCGGTCGCCGCGGCGGGCGGCGGAACCAGGTGCCGGACGACATGCGGGAGGGCGCGCGGCGTTGCCGCGATCCGCCCGAAACCCACCAGTGGATCCAATGAATTCGCGGTGGACAATCCGGGTGTCGTCGCGTCCAATACCTCGCGCACGTCGGCGTATTTCCAGATCATGCGCAGTCCGGATGGGTGCGGATAGGTCGGCTCCGGCCACTCGTGTAGTCGTCGATACCGTTCGTCGCGTTCGGTGAACGACATTTCGTTGCAGGTCATTTCGCCGAAGGGAAACTCCGCCACTGCCACGTCCAGCTCGCCGATCATCGGCCGATCGTATTGTCGCGGGATAGTCGAAGCGGGGCCGGACTTCTCGGCGCTGAGAAGCCACGCAGCGGACCGCTCGCCGGACGTAGCCTTGCTGGCTACGCTGCGGCGATGACCTTGCTACTGCTCGCCTGCGCCATTGCCTCCGAGGTGACCGCGACCGTTTCGCTGAAATATTCCCACGGGTTCAGCAATGTGGTGCCGTCGATCGTGGTGGTGATCGGTTACGGCGCGGCGTTCTTCTTCCTGTCCCAGGTGTTGATGCGCGGCATGCCGATCGGGGTGGCCTACGGCATCTGGTCGGCGGTCGGTGTCGCCACGATCGCCATGATCGGCGTGCTGTTCCTGAACGAACGACTGACCCTGGTGCAAGTCGGCGGCATCGGACTGGTGATCCTCGGTGTGCTCGCGCTGGAACTCGGCGGAGTGCACTGACCTTCTCGACCGGCGTCGAATACCGCGCGAGTCGACCTGTCCGGCCTTTAGTTCGTTATTTTCTACCCACCTGAGAATGGTCGTATCGTTCGGCTCCGTTGCGTTCTTTGCATTTTTCCGAATATCTTCCACTGGCGAGCAGGCGAACGTAATATCGGGCGATGGATCGGACGTTCGCTCAGCAAAGACCACGCGGACGTGTCCGATGACCTCCGAAGATTCCGCGAAACGGACGGGGTCGCCCCGTGAATCCCCCGTTGTGTTGGAAGCGGCCGGACTGGTGAAGCACTATGGCGGCGTGGCGGCATTGCGGGGCGCGAATTTTCAGGTGAACGCCGGTGAAGTCGTCGCATTGATCGGGGACAACGGCGCCGGAAAATCGACCCTGGTGAAATGTCTTTCCGGGGCCGAGCAACCCGACTCCGGAACGATCGTGCTGGACGGAGTTCCGGTCGTGCTGAATTCCCCGACGACGGCACGAAAGCTCGGTGTGGAGACCGTGTACCAGGATCTCGCCGTCGCTCCCGATCTCGACCCCGCCGCCAATCTATTCCTCGGTCGGGAAGTACTCCGCAAGGGCCTCGCCGGCACACTGGGGATGCTGGACAAGGCCGCGATGCGAAGTCAGGCGATCGACCACTTCCGGCGGCTCGGCGTAACGCTGCAAAGTGCCGACGTTCCGATCGGCGCGCTGTCGGGGGGCCAGCGCCAGAGCGTCGCCGTGGCCAGGGCGGTGCTGTGGGCGAGCAAGGTCGTCTTCCTGGACGAGCCGACCGCGGCGCTGGGCGTCGTGCAGCGCGAGCGTGTTCTCGACGTCATCCGCCGGGTCCGTGACCAAGGTGTCGCCGTGGTGCTGATCAGCCACAACATGCCGGAGGTTCGCGCGGTCGCCGATCGCATCGAGGTGTTGCGGCTCGGCAGACGGGTAGCCAGGTTCACCGCCGCCGACGCCACATTGGAAGACCTCGTCGGTGCCATGACCGGCGCGTTGTCGCAGGAGGACACCACATGAGCGATGTCGAGGTCGCCGCCGGCGGCGAACCGATCGAGCGCACCGTACTGCAACGACTGCTCGGCGCGAGCACCGTGTGGATCGGCATCGTGCTGGTGGTGTTGTGCGTGGTGTTCAGCGTGATCCGGCCCGACGCGTTCCCCACCCGATTCACCCTGCAGACGCTGCTGATCGAGACATCCGTGCTGTTGGTGCTCTCGGTCGGGATGACCTTCGTGATCATCACCGCGGGCATCGACCTCTCGGTCGGCATGGTGCTGATCTTCGCGGGTGTGCTCGGCGCGAAGTCCATGGAGTGGCTCAGTCCGAACGCGGACGCCACCGGTGCGGGCTGGGGCGTCATCGCCGTCGGACTGCTTCTTTCGCTCGCGGGAGGCGCGGGCTGGGGCCTGCTCAACGGTCTGCTCGTGGCCAAGGCCGGGATTCCGCCGCTGATCGTCACGCTGGGTTCCTTCGGCGCGGCACTCGGCGCGGCCCAGCTGATCACCGGCGGCGTGGATACCCGCACGGTGCCCGAAAAGTTGCGTGACTCATTGGGGTTCGGTACCTCGCTGGGCGGAGTGCCGAACCTGGTGCTGGTGGCCACGGCCGTGACGGTGCTGGCCGCCTGGGTGCTGCACACCACCCGTTTCGGCCGCCACACCTATGCGATCGGCTCCAACCGGGAGGCCGCCCACCGCTCCGGCATCGCGGTGACCCGGCATCTGGTGCTGGTGTATCTGCTCACCGGGCTGTTGGCCGGATTGGCGGGGTTCATGAACCTGGCCTACTTCGGTACCACCACCATCGGCGGGCACGGCACCGACAACCTGGACGCGATCGCGGGCGTGGTGATCGGTGGGACAAGCCTTTTCGGCGGCGCCGGCTCGATCGTGGGCACGGTGATCGGCGTGTTCATCCCCTCGGTGCTGAAGAAGGGGTTCGTCATCGCGCAGGTTCCGGTGTTCTGGCAGCCGATCGCGGTGAGTGTGGTCTTGGTCGCCGCGGTCTGGTTCGACCAGATCCGCCGGCGGGCGCGGGACCGGAAGTAGAGATTTTGCAGTACCAGCGCACAGTATGTGGAGGTTGCCGGATGAGGGTGGCGTATCGGACCGTGGTGAAGCGGACCGTCTTAGTGATCGGCACGATGGTCGCGGTTGGCGCGCTCGTGACGAGTTGCAGTGGAAAGGTGAGTAATTCGGGCGGCGCGGACAGCAAGCAGTTGGTGTTGATCCCGGGCGTGGCCGACGAGCCGTTCTACATCTCGATGCAGTGCGGTGCGCGGGACGAGGCAGCGAAGCTAGGGTACCGGCTCGACACCCAGGCGCCCACGAAATTCGACGCGGGCGCGCAGACCCCGGTGCTCACCGGCGTGGTGGCCAACCGGCCGGCCGGCATCTTGATCGCTCCGACGCACGCCACGGCCATGGCCGGTCCGCTCGCGCAGGCCGAGAACGCCGGGATCAAGATCGTCGAGGTGGACACCGCGCTGCAGGACACGTCCGTCGCGCTGTCGTCGATCTCGTCGGACAACAAGAAGGGCGGTGCGCTCGCGGCCGCGACACTGGCGAAGCTGGTGGGGGAGAAGGGGCCGGTGCTGGTGATCAACACCAAAGCCGGTACCTCGACCACCGATGAGCGGGCCGAAGGTTTCCAGGACGCGATCAAGAACTACCCGGGCATTACCGCGCTGGGTGTGCAATACAACAACAACGAGGCCGCGCAGGCGGCGTCGATCATCACCGCGACGTTGGCCGCACACCCGGACCTCGCGGGGGTGTTCGCCACCAACCTGAGTTCGGCCGAGGGCGCCGCCACCGGGCTGCGCAACGCCAACAAACTCGGGCAGGTGAAGCTCGTGGGTTTCGACGCGAGCCCCAAACAGGTCGAGGATCTGAAAGCAGGAACTGTGCAGGCCCTCATCGCCCAGGACCCGGCCGGGATCGGCGCCACCGGCGTCGACCAGGTGGTCGCTGCCCTGGAGGGCAAACCGGTCACCAGGAATATCCAGACGGCGATGATCGCGATCACCCAGACGGACATGGACGCCAACGCGAAGTACTTCTACAAACGCACGTGCTGACCGGTTGATGCGGGCGTGCCGCCGGTAATAGCGGTCGGCACGGTCGGATCGTTCGGCGCGACCGAAGCTATCGAGAGCGGTGTCGTGGCGCGCACCCCGCAAGAACGGCGGATCCGCCGAACCGGAGACAGGGAGCGCTTCCACCGCACCGTGTTCGACGAGTGCCTGTGCCCGCCGTAGCTCCTACAGCGACGCCGAACGCTGCGCGGGGTTCACCGACTGGTTACCCACTACGATCACCGCGGTGGACACCCACCGGGCGACCGCGTTCACGACCCGCGCACGTCAGTACAGCTGGTCCGCCACGCGCACAGCGTATCCCGCATTGGTCAGGGCGGTGAGCACGTCATCGCGATGGTCGGGCCCGCGGGTCTCCAGTGTCAGCGACACCTCGACCTCGTCCACGGCCAGCCAGGTGCCGGTGCGCGAGTGCGCCACGTCCACCACACTGGCCCCGGTCTTGCCGACCACCGACAGCAGGGCGACCAGCTCGCCCGGCCGGTCCGAAATGGTCACGCGCACGGCCAGATAGCGCCCGGCCGCGCTCAGGCCGTGGCCGATCAGCCTGGTCAGCAGCAGCGGATCGATATTGCCGCCGGACAGGATCGCGCACACCGGACCCCGCAGCTCGAGATCCTCTGGTGCGCGACTCATGAGCGCGGCAACTGCTGCCGCCCCGGCGGGTTCGACGATCAGCTTGGCCCGCTCCGAACACAGCAGCAGCGCTGTCGACAGTGCCTCCTCGTCCACCGTCAGCACAGTGGGAACGTGCTCGGCGACATGGGCGAACGGTACGGCACCCGGACGGCCGACCGCGATGCCGTCGGCCATCGTCGACATCCGCCCGACCCGCACCGGCTTGCCTGCCGCCAGCGAGTCCGGCCACGCGGCCGCCTCCGCCGCCTGCACCCCGATCACTCGCACATCCGGCGCCAAGTGGTGGAGCGCGACCGCGACTCCGGCCAATAGACCGCCACCACCGGTGGGCACGATCACCGTCCCCACCTCCGGCAGTTGCTCCAGGATCTCCACGCCCACCGTCGCCTGCCCGGCCACGATGTCGGCATGGTCGAACGGGTGGATCAGTGTCGCGCCGGTCCGATCGGCGAACTCCAGCGCGGCGTCCAGCGAGTCGTCGACGGTCTCGCCGACCTGACGTACCTGCGCGCCGTACGCCTTGGTCGCGACCAGCTTCGGCAGCGAGGCCCCCACCGGCATGAACACCGTCGACGCGATGCCGAGCGAGCTGGCCGACCACGCGACCCCCTGCGCGTGGTTGCCCGCGCTCGCCGCGACGACTCCGCGCGCCCGCACCTTGTCCGGCAGGTTCGCGATGCGGTTGTAGGCGCCGCGGGGTTTGAACGACCCGGTCCGCTGCAGATTCTCACATTTCAGCCACACGTCGGCACCCGCGCGATCGGACAACACCCGGGACGCCACCATCGGCGTCCGCCGAATCACCGGCGCCAGCAACCGGGTTGCTGCCTGCACCTGCTTCACTCCGACCAGCTCCATGACGCTCATGGTGCCACCGCCACCGTGCAAACGCGCGACGACGGAGCGGGTGTGCCGGGTTGCTGTCAGGCCGCTTTGGCGAGGTTGTGCGCCAGTGCGCTGAGCCGGGCCAGGCGGGCGTCGCCGAGTGGGGTGAGTCTGCCGCCGAGACGGTTGGTGACGAAGCCGAGTGACATCCCGGTCGCAGGATCGGCGAATCCGCCCGAACCGCCGAGGCCGAAGTGCCCGAACGCCGACACCGGGTCCGACTTGGACGGCTTCATGGGCACGCCGTGGTAACCGAGTGCCCAGGGAATCCGGAAGGCGAGGACGTAGTCGGGGGTGAACACTTGGCGCTTGGTCATCCGCTCGATGGTGTCCGGGCGCAGCACCTGATAGCCGTCGAGGTGTCCGCCGTTGGCCAGCGCGCCGTACACGCGGGCCAGCGCGCGGGCGGAGAAGACGCCGTTGAGGCCGGGCATCACCGAGTCGTGCAGGCGCGGATCGGAAATGAACTCGGCGAACCCCAAGGGGGTGGTATCGACGGCGGCCGCGAATCGGGTGTGCCCCAGCAACCGGGAGCCACGGTCCCAGTCCATCCCCGCGACCGTCAGGCGCGGGAAATTGGTGGCGATGCGCCCGCGTTCGGATTCCGGCACGCGAAACCAGAGTTCCTCGGCCGCCAGCGGCTTCGCGATCTCGGTGCGCAACACATCGATGAATTCCGCGCCGGTAACCCGCCGTACCAACTCCGCGGCCAGATGTCCGTAGGTGATGCCGTGATAACCGCTGGTGACCAGATGCCGTGGGTCGGGAGCGGCGGCGGCGAGTGCCGCGGTCACCGCCGCGTCGTCGAAGAATCGCTCGATCGGCCCCGGCAGCAAGCCGCGCAAGCGATGCAACCCGGCCCGATGGGTGAGCATCGCGCGCACGGTGATGCGTTCTTTGCCCGCTGCGGCGAACTCGGGCCAGTAGGTCGCGACCGGTTCGTCGTAGTCGATCAACGCGCGCTCCGCCAGCCGGTGCACCAGCGTGCTCGCGACGCCCTTGCCGGTGGAGAAGGCCATGGCGACGGTCTCGCGCGCCCACGGCACCTCGGGGTGGGCGAATCCGGCCCAGACATCCACCATCGGCTCGCCGTGCAGGTAGACCGCCAGTGCGCCGCCACCGTCGGACGGCCGCCGGAACAGCCGGTCGAACTCGGCGACCAGCCGCGCGAAGCGGCGATCAACGAACTGTGCTGCCGAAACTGTCATCGAAAACTCTCTGTCGTCACGGTCCTTTCAGCATCGCATGCCCACAGACACGCCCCACCCCCTCTGGCGCGTGCCCGCGGGACGGTGCCGAGACGTTTCCTACCTGTCACAGAGGCGACCGAGAACGCAACACGGCTCACATAGCGTGTTGCCATGCCCTCGAGACGACGTTCCGCGCTGCTCGCGAGGTTGGTTGTCAACGAACCTGGTCGCCCGCAGGTGATCCTCGGCGAACTACGCCGAGTGATCCTCGACGGTGCGGTGCCGCCGCGCACTGTCATTCCGCTGCGTGAGGTGGCGGAATTGTTCGGGGTCAGCCACATCCCGGTCCGGGAGGCGCTCAAAACGCTGATCGGGGAGGGATTGGTCACGCACGAGCCGCACGGCGGCTACGCGGTGGCCCAGTTGACCGCCACCGAGTTGCGCGAGATGTACATTGTGCGCGAGACCCTCGAGACGGCGGCACTGACAGCGGCGGCGATGAATCACTCTGCCGCCGACCGCGTCGAGTTGCTCACGCTGAACGCGGGCCTCGAGCAGGCCATCCGCGACGACGATCCGGCCGCCTACCACCGGAGGTCGCGCACCTTCCATGTCGCGTTGACCAGGCCGTCACGGATGTTCCGGCTGCTGCACATGCTCGAATCGGCGTGGAACGTCACCGAGCCGGTGCAGTCGATGGTGCACGTCGGCGCGGCCGATCGAGTTCGGCTGCACCGCGACCACGTCCTGATGCTCGACGCCTTCCTCGCCAGGGATGTCGACCGCCTGTTGTTCCTAGCTGAGCAGCATCATCGCAGTTTGGAGTCGGTAATCGCGATGTTGCCGACCGACACCGGTCTGCTCGCCCCGGACGATATATCTGCCGCGCAATAACCGGGAAATATTGACGCAACGGCCGGGCAATGGCGGATTTCTACCGTCTTCCCCATCGAGTTCCACCCTTCGGACGGGGAGATCATGACCGAAACCATCGTCGCGGCGCCGCCGAGCGTCGAGCCCGCCACCGCCGCTACGCCCGGGGACTACGATCCGCGGCTGACCAACCAGGACTTGGCGCCGCTGCGCACGCAGAGTTGGGGCTCGTACAACATCTTCGCGTTCTGGATGTCGGACGTACACAGCGTCGGCGGCTACGTCACCGCGGGGAGCCTGTTCGCGCTCGGCCTCGCCAGCTGGCAGGTGCTCGCGGCACTGCTGATCGGCATCACGGTGGTGTACTTCTGCTGCAACCTGGTCGCGAAGCCGAGTCAGGCGACCGGCGTTCCGTATCCGGTCATGTGCCGCAGCGCGTTCGGCGTGCTCGGCGCCAACATTCCGGCGATCATCCGCGGGCTGATCGCGGTGGCCTGGTACGGCATCCAGACGTTTCTCGCCTCGGCGGCGCTGGACGTGGTTCTGGTGAAGCTCTTTCCGTCGCTCGCGCCCTACGCCGTAGCCGCGGATCACGGGTTTCTCGGCCTGTCGCTGCTGGGCTGGGGCAGTTACTTGACGCTCTGGGTGGTGCAGGCCTGCGTGTTCTGGCGGGGCATGGAGTCCATCCGCCGATTCATCGACTTCTGTGGGCCCGCGGTGTACGTGGTGATGATCCTGCTGTGCGGCTACCTGGTCGCGAAAGCGGGGTGGGGCGCCATCGATCTGAGTCTCGGGGCGGTGAAGTACACGGGATGGGATTCGGTGCCGGTCATGCTCGGCGCTATCGCACTGGTCGTGTCCTATTTCTCCGGTCCGATGCTGAACTTCGGCGACTTCTCCCGGTACGGAAAGTCGTTCGGCGCGGTGCGCCGGGGCAACCTGCTCGGCCTTCCGGTGAACTTCCTGCTGTTCTCGCTGCTGGTCGTGATCACCGCGTCACTGACGGTTCCGGTCTACGGCGAGCTCATCACCGACCCGGTCGCCACGGTGGCGCGCATCGACAGCACCTTCGCGATCGTGCTCGGTGCGCTGACCTTCACCGTTGCCACCATCGGCATCAATATCGTCGCCAACTTCATCTCGCCCGCCTTCGACTTCTCCCATGTGAGCCCGCAGCGGATCAGCTGGCGTGCGGGCGGCATGATCGCGGCGGTGGGCTCGGTGCTGATCACGCCGTGGAACCTGTACAACAACCCGGAGGTCATCCATTACACCTTGGAGGTGCTCGGGGCTTTCCTCGGTCCGCTGTTCGGTGTGCTGATCGCCGACTACTACCAGGTGCGTAAGCAGCAGGTGGTGGTCGCCGACCTGTTCTCCATGTCACCGAGCGGACGCTATTGGTATCGCAAGGGATATAATCCCGCCGCGGTGATCGCCACGGCGGTCGGCGCGCTGGTCGCTGTCGTGCCGGTGCTGGCCGGGGACATCACCGGCATGTACACCGCGGCGCAGTACAGCTGGTTCATCGGCTGCGGCCTCGGTTTCGTCGTCTACTACCTGCTCGCCACCCGAACACGGCGCGCGGCGCGGAAAGTTCCCGCCTGATGCGTATCCGCGTGATCAACCCGAACACCACCCGGGCGATGACCGACATGATCGAGCAGTGCGCCAGGGCTGTCGCCGGCGCCGGCACCCTCCTCGATGCGGTGACCTCCGAGCTGGGGCCCGCGTCGATCGAGAGCCATTACGACGAAGCGCTCAGCGTGCCCGGAGTGCTCGCCCAGATCCGGCGCGGGGAAGCCGACGGCGTCGACGGCTATGTGCTCGCCTGCTTCGGTGACCCGGGGCTCGACGCCGCCCGCGAACTGGCCAGGGGACCGGTGATCGGCATCGCGGAGGCCGCCATGCGCACGGCAGGTCATCTCGGGCGTGGATTCAGCGTGGTCACCACGTTGAACCGCACCACAGGTCGGGCCGCGGATCTGGCGGAACGCTACGGGGTGCAGCGGTTCTGCCGCGGCATCCACGCCTGCGAGATCCCGGTACTGGCGCTGCACACCGATCCGGACGCGCGCAAGGTCATCACCGAGGCATGCCGGAACGCGGTGGAGGCGGACGGGTCGGATGCCATCGTCCTCGGATGCGCCGGTATGGCGGACCTGTGCGACCACGTGGGCGCCGAGTTGGGTGTGCCGGTGATCGACGGAGTTGCGGCCGCGACCCTGACCGTGCAGTCGCTCATCACCCTCGGCCTGCGGAAGTCGGGGAGGGGAGAGTTCGCGCCGCCGCCACTCAAGCCGTATACCGGCGCGCTGCGGTCGTTCGGTTCCTGAGCGGATCAGGCGGCGGCCGCGGCGGAGGCGAGTTTGCGCAACTCGGCGTCCGGGTCGGCGACATCGACAACGAGCCGGGTGACCTCGGCGCCCACCAGATCGACCCGGATGGCGCGACCGTCGAAGCGGGTGTCCCAGAATTCCTTCCGGCCCTTGCCGCGAAACGTGCCCGCCGCGATGACACCGGGGAAGAACGTGCCGGGTGCGCGCACCCACGGCGGGCGGCGATCCACCCCGGCCCGGCCGATCGCGCTGATGTCGGACAGATCGAAGGTCAGCTGGTCGCGGAGCGCGAGCAGTTGATGCGCACCGCGAACGTGCATTGTCACCGTCGTCCCGGTGACCTCGAACTCGACCATCGCGCACCTCACCTCATCGAGAACCCGTACACCGCCAAGGATCCAGAACGGTCCTGGCGAAAGCCTGTGCCATTCATATGAGTTTTCTCAGGTTTGACACATGACGATACGTACATATGCGCATTTGATTATTAAATCCGTCCTTCGGGAGGGTCGGCCCTGGCTGCCGGGGCATGCGGCGAGTCGCAGCAGACACATAATGGAGATGTGGTGTGGCAAGCTCGTCTGAGCACGCCGGGTTGTGTGATGCGAGTCACGTTCTAGGGTAGGGCCAGGAGCGATCGTGAAGATCAGTGCGACGGATGTGGTGGGCTCGGTGCAGCGGTTGATGGCCACCGCGCAGAACGGCCTGGAGGTCATCCGCTTCGGCGGTCTGACCCATGGCGTCGAGTCGTCGCCGTTCGAAGTCGTGGAACGTAGGCGGATGTACCGGCTGCGCCATTACTTCCCCGACGACACGACCCCCGGCCGTCCCGTGGCCTTGCTTGTTCCGCCGCTCATGGTCAGCGCCGACATCTGGGACGTGAACGTCGACGACGGTGCCGTCGGCATCCTGTCTCGGGGTGGAATCGACTGTTGGGTAGTCGATTTCGGCTCGCCCGCGAGTGAGGAGGGCGGCTGGGAACGCGACCTCGCCGACCATGTGCTCGCGATCAGCAGCGCTATCGACACCGTCACCGCGGCGACCGGCAACGGCGTGCACCTGATGGGGTACTCACAGGGCGGCATGTTCGCCTACCAGACCACCGCCTACCGATACGGCAAGGGCGTGGACAGCATCGTGACCTTCGGCGCCCCGGTCGACATCGTCGCGGGCATGCCGTTCGGATTGCCGTACGGGATGGTGTCGGATGTCGCCACCTTCTTGGCCGACCACGTGGTCACCCGGCTGCCGATCACCGATTCGATGGTGCGGATCGGCTTCCAATTGCTCGACCCGGTGAAGACGGCCAAGTCGAGGATCGATTTCCTGCGTCAGCTGCACGACCGCGAGGCATTGCTGCCGCGGGAGCGTCAGCGCCGCTTCCTCAACAGTGACGGTTGGGTCGGCTATGCGGGGCCGGCCGCGGCGGATCTGCTCAAGCAGTTCGTCGCGCACAACCGGCTGATGCTCGGCGGTTTCGTGATCCGGGATCAGCCGATCTCGCTGGCCGAACTGAAATGCCCGATCCTGGCGTTCATCGGCGAGGTCGACGATATCGGCCAGCCCGCCGCCGTCCGCGGCGTGGTGCGGGCCGCGCCGAACGCCGAGGTGTATGAGGCCATTCTGGTGGCCGGACACTTCGGCCTGGTCGCAGGCAGTACGGCGACCAAACACACCTGGCCGTTGGTGCGGCAGTGGGTCGACTGGATGAGCGGCGGTACACCGTTGCCGCCGGAGATCGTCCCGATGGCCGAGCACGTGCCGAACAACCGTCCGCGCTCGGCGGCTACCCGGATCGTGCACACCGCGGCGACTCTGGCCGAGGCCGGTGCCGGGGTGGGGAAGGCCTTGGAAGGCATCGCGGGTAATACCGTGCGCGGCTCGATCGAGCTGGCCGGCGAGGCAGCCCGGGCGCTGCCCAGGCTGACCCGTCTGGGCATGATCCAGCCGCACACCCGGATCTCGCTCGGTCTGCTGATCGCCGAGCAGGCGCGCCGCGCGCCGCTGAAGGACCTGTTCCTGTTCGACGACCGGGTGCACACCAATGCGGCAGTCAACGTGCGTATCGACAATGTGGTGCGCGGCCTCGTCTCGGTCGGCGTACGGCCCGCGATGCGGGTCGGTGTGGTGATGGAGACCCGGCCGAGTGGACTGGCCGCGGTGGCCGCTCTGTCGCGGCTCGGCGCGGTGGCCGTGCTGCTTGCCCCCGACAGCGAACTGGATCCAGCGATCGAGCTCACCGGCGTCGATACCCTGATCGCCGATCCGGAGACCCTACGACAGGCCGCGGCGACCGGCGCCCGGGTGCTGGTGCTCGGCGGCGGCGAAGCGCGCGAGCTGCCGATTGCCGTCAGCGACCGGGTGATCGACCTGGAACAGATCGACCCCGCCGGGGTGGAGCTGCCCGCATGGTTCCGACCGGACCCCGGCCTCGCGCGCGAGTTGGCATTCGTGCTGGTCACCGGCGCCGGCAACCGGCTGGAGGCGAAGTACATCACCAACCACCGCTGGGCCCTGTCGGCGTTCGGCACCGCGACCACCGCAGACCTCGACCAACACGACACGGTGTACTGCCTTGCGCCGTTGCATCATTCGTCCGGATTGCTGGTCAGCCTCGGTGGCGCGATCGCGGGCGGGAGCCGGATCGCACTGGCCCGTTCGCTCGACCCGGCACATTTCACCGAAGAGGTGCACCGCTACGGCGTCACCGTGGTGACCTACACCTGGACCATGCTGCGCGACATCCTGGACGCCAGGGTCTTCCCGGCCGGGCATCGCCACCCGATCCGCCTGTTCATCGGATCAGGTATGCCGGCGGGGCTGTGGCGGCGCACTGTCGAGCAGTTCGATCCCGCTGGGGTGCTGGAGTTCTACGCCTCGATCGAAGGCGATGTGGTCCTGGCCAACGTGACCGGGGTGAAGCGGGGGTGCAAGGGCAGGCCGGTCCCCGGCACCGCGAAAGTGGAACTGGTCGCCTACGACCCCATGACCGAGCGGATCCTGCTCGATCGGTCCGGCTTCGCCCGTCGCTGCGCGGACAACGAGGTCGGTCTGCTGCTCGGTAGAGCCTCCGGCGGCGTCGATATCTCCGCAGGCGGCCTACGCGGCGTGTTCGCCGCCGGCGACGCCTGGATGCCGACCGAGAACCTGTTCCGTCGCGACAGTGACGGTGACTTCTGGCTGATCGACCGCACGGACACGGTCATCCGCACCCGTCGCGGACCGGTTTTCGGCCAGCCGATCGTCGACGTGCTCAATGACATCTCCGCGGTCGACATGGAGGTCGTCTACGGCCTCGACGTCGGTGACCATTGCCTCGCGGTGGCCGCGGTCTCCGTGCGCGAGGGCTTCCGACTCGATCCGAAGGACCTCACCGAAGCGCTGCACGCACTGGAGCCCGACCAGCGTCCGGACCTGATCTACACGGTGCGCGAGATCCCGCGCAGTACGTCCTACCGGCCCTCCGCCCGAGCGGTGCAGGCAGCCGGTCGGCCGCAGCCGGGGCCGGACACCTGGTGGTACAACCGAGCGTCGGAGGTATACGAGGTCCTCACCGAGGATCAGGCGCACACGCTGCTCGGCGACTGACCGTGGCGGTCGGCCCCGGCATCGAGCCCGGGTCGACCGCCGAGGGGAGGCGCATCGCGTCAGCGGGACAGCAGATTCACCACGAGTATGCCGTGACGGCGTCGATCACCCGATCGAGCTGCTCGGCCGTCAGCATGGGGTACAGCGGCAGCCGCACGATCGTCGCGGAGAACTCGGCGCTGCGCGTGCAGGGAACCGGTGTGCGCCCATACTTCAACCCCGCCGGGCTGGAATCCAGGGGAATGTAATGGAACGGCGCGACGATGCCCTGCGCGGCCAGGTGCCCGATCATGCCGTCGCGGCTCTCCTCGGTCGGCATCCGCAGGAAGAACAGGTGCGCGGTGTGACCGCGATCCGGCGGTACCTGCATGAGCCGGACACCCTTACGGCCGGCCCAGTCGGGGAGTGCCGCGGCGTAGGTGTCCCACACACGGTGGCGCTGCTGCTGAATCGTGTCGAACTCGTCGAGCTGGGCGGCGAGGACCGCGGCGTTGAGTTCGCTGGGCAGGTAGCTGGAGCCGATGTCCTGCCAGGAGTACTTGTCCACCTGTCCGCGCAGGAACCGGGCCCGATCGGTGCCCTTCTCCCGCATGATCTCGGCGCGCCCCATCAGGATGTCATCGGCCAGCAGCAGTGCGCCGCCCTCGCCGCAGTGCACATTCTTGGTGTCGTGAAAACTCTGCGTGCCCATGGTGCCGATAGTGCCGAGCGCGCGGCCGCGCCAGGTGCCGCCGAGGCCGTGCGCGTTGTCCTCGATGAGGGCGAGTCCGTACCGGTCGGCCAGGGCGAGCAGCGCGGCCATGTCGGCGGCGACGCCACCGTAGTGCATGACGAGTACCGCTTTGGTGCGCTCGGTGATCGCATCGGCGACCGCCGCGGGATCGATGTTGCCCGTCTCCTCGTCGATGTCGACGAACACACAGGTCGCGCCGCGCAGGGCGATCGATGTCGCGGCTGAGGTGAACGCGAAGCTCGGCACGATGACCTCGTCGGCCGGGCCCAGTTCGAGCAGCAGTCCACCCAGTTCGAGGGCATGGGTGCAGGAGGTGGTCAGCAACGCGTGCGGCGCGCCGGTGATCTCCTTCAGCCGCGCCGTCACCGACCTGGTGAACTGCCCGTCGCCGTGACTGTGGTCGGAGCTCAGCACCACCTCGAGGTTCGCCAGCTCGCGTCCGGCGCGGTACGGCCGACTGAAGATGATGCGGTCCGTCGTCACTCCCCCTGGCCCTTCTCGGTCGCGACTGCCGCTACGACGGCAGCGTGGTGTTCGGTTACACGATGTTCGGAGCTGCCCGTCCGTCCGTTGCTGTCCGGTCGTGGAGTCGGCGAGTCGACGGTGAGATAGAGCGGCTTGCCGACCAGGATATGCAAGGCAACGCCGAGGTACTCGGCGATAAGGCCGAGTGAGAACAGGATCGCACCCGAGCACAGCAGCAGCACGACGATCATCGAGGCCCAGCCCTCGGGATCATTGTTCGCGCCGAACAGTGCCTGGAAGATGACGACCGCCGCCATGACACCGCCGGCCAGCGCCAGCGTGACGCCGAGCAGGCTGACCAAGCGCAGGCCACGAGTTCCGCTGCACAGCACCATCTTCCAGAACAGTGAGAACAGCCGACGGTAGTTGTAGCCGGACTCCTCGCGTCCTTCGGCGCGCAGCACCACCGGTGCCGAGATGGCGTTGCCGACCACCCAGGTCAGCGCGACGTCGAGGTAGACGCCATTGGCGGCGACCTCCGCCAGCTGGCGTCCGATGTCGCCGCGGATCAGCCGGAAACTCTCGAATCTGGTCGAGTCCGGGAAGGCGAACACCGTGGCCAGCACGATCTTCGAGCCGCGCGAGGTGAGATTGCGCAGAAAGCCGTGCGGCCGGGTGTTCGTCGGCTTCGAGTAGACCAGATCGGCCCGTTCGGCCAGCGCGGCGTCGAGGAAGTCCGCGATGAAGACGGGATCGTGCTGTCCGTCCTCGTCCATCGTGACGATCCACTGGCCCTGCGCGACCGCCATGCCGGCGATGGTCGCCGCGTCCTGGCCGAAGTTGCGGCTCAGCCAGACCGCGCGGACCTGGCGGAAGTCGTGCGCCAGACGCTGCACCACCACGTCGGAGCGATCCGGTCCATTGTCATGGACCAGGATGATCTCGTCGACGACGAACGGGATGCCACCGCTGGTGCGACTCGGCCGACCATATCGGTCCAGCTCCTGCACCAGCGCGGTGATCGTCTGCTCGCCTCGGTAGACGGGGACTACGACGGAGACCGAATGCACTCGCTCGGAACCGTTGCGATTCGACCCGGCATGCGACAGGACGCTCGACGCCACCAGGTTGGACCGGGGAGTATGTGCGGAAGGAATCGGCATTTGCGTGATCGACTTTCGACGACGGGGCGTGCCAGGAACTCGTCGCTGGTGGCTGAGCCCGAGCCGCCGTGAACTCTAACACGCGATCCGGCGGGGTTCGTGCGGCGGCCGGTGCGGTCGCCGGGCCTACGGCGACATCGACTTTGCGGCATCGGACAGTGCCAGCGCAGCGGCTTGCCTGTAGGGTCTGTGACTCGTGGTGGAAAGTAGCACACTTGCTTCGCGAGACGTCTACAAGTGGGGGATTATTACCGCGCTCGGAGTAGTCGCGGGATATGTTGCCGTTCTGTTCGCCAACGTCCGGCATTTCTACACCGACGACACCGAGTCGCAGTACACCCCGCTGTGGGTGATGCTCGGTAGACATCTGCGCGACGGGCGGTTACCGGTGCTGGTTCCCGAGCACTGGATGGCGGGTAACTACACCATCGAAGAGGCGGGTCTGCTCAATCCGCCGCAGCTGCTGATCGATCTGATCGCGCCTTCGGTCGACAACCTTGTGCTGTACGTCACCGTGGTCAAACTGGTCTTCGCCATCATCCTGGGGCTCGGTGTGTTCCGGATCTGTCTGGTCTACGGTGCGAAGGCGTCCTGGGCGGCGGTGGCCGGCAGTGCCATCCCCTTCACCGGATGGCTGTTGTTCTTCGACGAAGCCAGCTGGATGACCGCGTTCACCGGGACCGCCTGGATGGTGCACGCCTGGGCCTCCGGCGTGCGGTACGCGCGCGGGCGCGGCGGTCCGATTCCGGCCTTCGTATTCTTGTACCTGGCAATTTCGGTGCAGTACATCTTCCCCGCGGTCGAGGCCGGTCTGATGATCGGTGCCGTCGCGATCGGCGAACTCGTCTATCAGAAGGCGTGGCGTCCCTCGCTGCGTCTGCTCACGATGGCGGCCTTCGCCGCACTGGCGGGGTTGGCGACCTACCTGCCGAGCATGTTGTCGGCGAAGGTGACGTGGCGGGGTACCGCGCAGATCAACAACGATCAGTTCCTCACCGTGCCATGGTCGGAGTCGCTCAACGCGAGCCTGCCCAGCAGTTTGCCCGCGTTCAGCTCTTGGTGGGGCTATGTGCAGCCGATGCCGGTGGTCTACATCGCCTGGTTCCTCGTTCCCGCGCTGGCCTTCGTCGACTGGCGTAAGGCGCTCGATTCGGCGCGGGAGCTCAGCGCGCCCGCACTGTTCGCGGTGATGGCCCTGATGTGGACCGCGGGACCGGGCACCATCGGCCCCCTGCGCTGGCCGGCTCGGGTGCTTCCGATGGTCGCGCTCGGGCTGTTGGTGTTGGTATGCGTGCTGCTCGGGCGTTTCGCGACCTTCGAGGGATGGCGGCGGCGCGCAGTCGCCGCCGCGGTTCTCATCGGCCTGCTCTGGGTGCGATCGTTCTCGGCGGCGCCGCACGAGGTGGTGTGGCACGTCGTCGCGGCGCTCGGTGTCGCGGCGCTCGGGTCCGCCGTGGTGTGGCTCGGGCGCAGCCGCGGCATGGTCGCGGCGTGCGCACTGGTGATCGCTTCGGCATTCCCGATCGTCTACCTCCAGGTGCGCGCCGCCCAACCGACGCCGATGAGCTGGAATCTGCCGGAGAACCGGGCGGAGATGAAGGCCGCGTTCCCCGATCTTCCGGGTACCACGCTGCAGCTCGGTGACCGTGCGCTGATCCCGCCCGGCGAGCGGACTCTGCAGGGTGCGTACGGGTCGCTGGTGTTCGGGAATTACGCGAAGGATCTCGAACTCACCTACGTCAGCGGATACACCCCGAACGGGCATTTCTGGTTCGGCGAGATGCTGTGCATGCGCTGGGACACCAGTGTCTGCCCGGACGCCTACCGGCGGGCGTTCGCGACCGAGCCGGCCACCGGAAAAACCATCGTCGACCTGATGAAAGTCGATCGCGTTGTGCTGCAGCGCGCGCTGTATCCGGACGCGCGCAACCAGCCCGCCCCGCCCGGCTGGAAATGGGTCGATTACCCGGGCCACGAGAAGTACATCGCGGTGCTGGAACGCGAAGGCGGCCTGATCTCGAACCAGAACGGGCGGGTGGCGGCGATGCGGGGCGGGACCGCCACCTCGATCTCGGAGTCGGATCTGACCAGCCGGGTGCAGGTGAGTTCGGATGACGGCGGCCGGGTGGTGTTCGCGCGGCTGGGCTGGCCCGGCTACCGCGTGACCCTCGACGGTCGCGACATTCCCTTCGACGTGGTCGCGAAGACCTTTGTCGCGGTGGATATTCCAGCGGGCACGAAGTCCGGTGACCTGGTGCTGACCTGGCGGCCGCCCGGCTGGAAGATCGGCGGCGCCGCCATAGTGTTCGGGCTGCTCGGCGTCGGGGTGCTGGAGTGGGCATATCGGCGCGGCAGGCGACGTGCGGATGAGCCGGCCGAGCCGACCGACGAGCCGACGCCACCGGACACCGCTGCGTCCGAGTCGGCCGAGTCCGGTCTGGCGGACGCTGTCCGATGAGCGCGGCGGACGCGGTCGGTGCGCGCACCGCGGGCCCGCGAAGCCCGGAAACCACGGCGCCCACCGAGGTACCCGTGGCCGAGACGCACCCTCCGGCGGTAGGTGGGCCCGACCGCGTCGACGTATCCGCGACTGTTGCCGCAGACCCGGGGCCGCTGCTGCGGATGGTGCGACGGCAGGAGATCGCGTTCGCCGTCGTGGGCGTGGTGAACACCGGGCTCGGCATGGTGTTGACGGTGATGTGGCTCGCGGTTTTCGGCGATCGGGTACCCCCCGCGGTCGCGCCCGCCGCGGCCTATGCCATCAGCGTGTTCGTCGCGTTCATCCTGCACCGCACTCTGGTGTTCCGGGTGCGAGGGCGCCTGCTGCGCGATTTCGTCGCATTCTTCGCCGTGAATTCCGGTGGGCTGCTGATGAATATGGTGCTGCTCCAGCTCGCCGTGACGGTCGGGCACCTGCCGAGTATTCCGTCGGCGGTCGTGGTGATGGCGCTGGTCGCGGCCGCCAGCTTTTTCGCGCACCGGCACATCTCGTTTCGTCGGGCTCCCGCGGCCGACGCCGACGGTTCCCGGCCGGACACCGACGACAGGTAGGTTCACCTTATGCCTGAGCACACCACCTTGGATGCCACACTGCTGAGCCTGCTGGCCTGCCCGCAGGACAAGGGCCCGCTGCAGCTGGTCCACGCCGCCGACGGCAGCACGCTGCTCTACAACCCGCGCCTGCGCCGGGCATACCCGGTCGAGGGCGGCATCCCGGTTCTGCTCATCGATGAAGCGCGCGATGTCACCGATGCCGAACACGATGCGTTCACCGGAGCGCAGTCCGACATCTGATCCCTGCCCGAGACCGGACCTGGCCGGTCGTGGCCTGCTGCTGTCTTCCTGTCCGCGCACTCCTGTCCTGCTGCGTCCTGCTGCGTCCTGCTGCGCCGAGGTGGGTGCCGATAGCGCTCGGCAACGGATCCGTCACGTTCGGGTACGAACGTTGACCGTGTGAAGCAGAGTCCGCCATGATCATTTACACCTCAGAAAGCTCCGCCCGCTCCGGCGAAGGAGCGGTCCGACCAACCTGGTGAGCGACACAGGTGGCGTAAGGGTAGAGAGGTCAGGAACGTAATGAGCAGACCGCGTTTACGTAACTGGACAGCCCGATGTGCGATTCTTCTCGGTGTAATGGCGGCGGGGTTGGCGACGGCGGTGCCTGCGCAGGCCGAACCGCTGTGGCCGGGCGGCCCCGACATCCCTGGTATGCCCGCGCTGATTCCACCCCCGGCGCCCCCACCGCCCACGGCGCCATGTTCCACGGCTGCGCGCGCCTGTCTGCGCCTGTCGACCGACGATGCTTGGTTGATGGACGAGGGCCGGGTGGTCTACGGCCCGACTCCGATTTCACACGGCATGCCGGGATATGAGACGCCGCCCGGGGTGTTCCGCGTGTCGTTCAAGAAGGAATTCCACTGGAGCACGATGCACAACGCTCCGATGCCGTATGCGGTTTTCTTCAATGGCGACATCGCCTTTCATGTCGGGCCGATCGAGCAGAAGTCGCATGGTTGTGTCCGGATGCTGCATGAGGCCGCCAAGGAGTTCTACGAGTATCTATGGCCTGGCGACATCGTCGAAGTCGTGGAGTGACCTGGCGGCCGCGTCTCCGCGAATGCGTTGACCGCCTTGCGGATCGGGGTTCTGGATCGGCCCGATGTCCCCAGTGAGATAGCGCTGGAGCGTCGGGCCGACCGCGGCGACCAGTTCGGTCGCGGGCATGGACGCCAGCGGTTCGACGCCGACGATCTTGCGGGCCACCAGGACACCGATCATCTGCGATGCGACCAGCGCGACCCGGGTGCGGCCATCGTCGTCCAGGGTGGCGATACGCTGCCGGACGCGCTCCAGGACGACTTCCAACAGGAACTTCTTTGCCAGGGCCGGGTTGTCGCCGCCGGTCAGGATACTGCGCACCACCGCGACGACACCGGGTCCCGCGGGGGAGTCCCACACGGCGGACACCGCGCGAATGATGTTCTCGCCCAACCGGTCCAGTGGCGCGGACTCGATGATCCGCAAGGTCGCCTCCGGGTCCACCGGCAGTTCCACCACCGCGGCGAAAAGCTGTTGTTTGGTCCCGAAGTAGTGGTGCACCAAGGCGGGATCGACACCCGCGTCGGAGGCGATCGCGCGGACCGAGGTCTTGTCCAGGCCGACATCCGCGAAGCGCGTGCGGGCGGCCGCGAGGATGGCCTCGCGGGCGCCCGACTGTCCGGGTCTGCGGCCGGAGCGGCTGGGACGGTCGGTGCCGTCTGATCCGTCATCCGCCGTCGTCACGCGGTCCGCCGTCGTAGCGTCGCAGCGCCCAGGCATAGCGCGACGATCGTGAATCCGAGGACGATCGCCAGGTCGCCCCACATCTCGCCGGTCACCTCCGGATGTGTCGAAACCCGTTGCAGCGCATCGACCGCGTAGCTCAATGGCATCACGTTGCTGATCGCCTCCAGCCAACCGGGCAGTTGGCCGCGTGGAACGAGCAAGCCGCACAGGAAGATTTGCGGCGCCACCACAACCGGCATGAACTGTACGGCCTGGAATTCCGTACGTGCGAACGCGCTTGCCAGCAGGCCGAGGGCGACGCCGCATACCGCGTCGATCACCGCGATCAGCACCACCCAGCCGGGACTGCCCGCCGAGTCGAGCCCGAGCAGGCCGAAGGAGACCAGACAGGCGACCACCGCCTGCGCGGCCGCGGCCAGCGAGAAGGCAGTGCCGTACCCGGCGAGCAGATCGAGCTTCGACAGCGGCGTGGTCAGCAGCCGCTCGAGCGTGCCCGAGGTGCGTTCGCGCTGCATGGCGATGGCGGTGATCAAGAACATCACGATGAACGGCAGAATGCCGAGCATGCTGATGCCGACCCGGTCGAACAGCGAGACCGGGTTCAGCGGGCTGGTCGGGGTGTCCTGGTAGATGAAGTACAGCAGTGCCATCAGCAGCGCCGGGACCACCAGAATCATCGCGACCGTCCGATGGTCGTTGCGCAGCTGGCGAAGGATTCGACCGGTGGTCGCGGCGTAGGGGCGCAGCGTCGGTGTCCGTCGCGTCAGGGGGAGGGTGGCGGTCATGCGTTCTGTCCCATCGTGATCAGGGTGAGGAAGGCGGTCTCCAGGTTCTGCTCTCCGGTCTCTGCTCGCAGCTCATCGGGGCTGAGCTGGGCAAGCAGGCGCCCTTCGCGCATCAGCAGGAGCCGGTCGCAGTGGTCGGCCTCGTCCATGACATGACTGGACACCAGCAATGTCGTTCCGCCCGAGGCCAATTCGCGGAACTGTTTCCAGAGATCGACGCGCAGAACGGGATCCAGACCGACCGTGGGTTCGTCCAGGATCAGCAGCTCCGGTTGGGCGACCAATGCGCAGGCGAGCGAGGCGCGGGTCTGCTGGCCGCCGGAGAGTTCGTCGCCGCGCTGTCGGGCGTGCGGGCCGAGTCCGACTGCCGCGACCGCGGCGTCGACGGCATCGCGATCGCGGCCGTAGAGCGCGGCGAAATACGCGACGTTTTCGCGGACGCTGATATCGGAATAGATGCTCGGCGCCTGGGTGACATAGCCGATCCGATGGCGCAGTGCCGCCGAGCCGGCGGGGAGGCCGAGCGCGGACACGTCCCCTGATTCGACGATCTGGGTGCCGACGATGCTGCGCATGAGCGTGGTCTTACCGCAGCCGGACGGCCCGAGCAGCCCGGTGATGGAGCCGCGCGGAATGGTCAGGGAGACATCGTGCAGGACTTCGCGGCCGCCGCGGACGACCCGCAGGTTCCGGACGTCGACGACGGGAGGTGACAGCAGTTGCGACACGGTCTGCTCAATTCATCGAGTGTTGAATTCACTGTGTGATGAATTTAGCGTGGTCGCGACGAGCCGGCAAGACACGATCGAGTGTCGCCCTCAGCAGATCGGTGTGTTCGGCGTGCCGCGACGCAGTCCCGCTCTCGTTCCAGGTCCGCGGCCATGAACTGGCCCGAACTTCCCTGGTCTTCGTGTCAGAACAGAAGCCTGCCGAAGCAGAGGGCAAGGACAAGCGCCAGCGATGACCTGGTTGAACTGACGATGAGGCTCACGGTCAGCTGCCCCGGCCCGGATCCGACGGAATGGGATGGTGGTCGCAAACGGCGCGGCGCGGACCCGCCGAGAGGGACTCGTTCCTGCCTGGTCGCTCCCGATACCGTCGCAGGCCGACGGGGGCTCCGGGTGGCCTGCGGATATTCCGTCGTGGCCGTCGAGCACAATGGCGCCTGTGTCTGCCGAGGAACTCGCCGTCGAACCGCCCGCCGCCGCCCGGCGTCTGCTCGGGGCAACGCTGTGGTCGGGGTCGGTCGGGGTACGCATCGTCGAGGTCGAGGCATACGGGGGAGACCCAGCCGGGCCTTGGCCGGACCCGGCCTCGCACTCGGGACGCGGGCGAACCAAGCGCAACGGAGTGATGTTCGGGCCGGCCGGGGTGTTGTACGTGTATCTCAGTTACGGCATGCATACCTGCGTGAACGTGACGACTGGACCGGACGGCACGGCCAGTGCCGTACTGATCCGCTCCGGTGAAGTGATCGCCGGGCAGGAAACGGTGCGGTCGCGGCGTCCAGGCGCGCGTTCCGAACTCGATTTCGCGCGCGGCCCCGGCAACCTCGGCAGTGCGCTGGGAATCGCATTGAGCGACTATGGAACCCCGCTGTTCGATTCATCCTCCGCCATTCGGATGGAGTTGCATCGGCCGGTCGAGGCTGCTGAGATCGCCAGCGGTCCCCGGGTGGGCGTGAGCAGTGCGGCGGATGTGCCGTGGCGGTTCTGGTTGTCCGGTTCACGGGCCGTTTCGGTCTATCGGCGCAGCCCCCGCGCCCCGCTGACCGCCGCGGAAACGGTGTGATTACCGGTCGAACAATTCGGTGCGCCGCGATGAATCCGGACGAGGACACGCGTCTGATCAGGTGAGGCGCCGCCACCCGGCGCGACCGACCTCTAGGAACGAATCATGACCGTCGCCGTCACCGCCACCGTCGTCGATCGCCCGGGCAAGGCGCTCGACCGCACTTTATGAACCCAGCAGATCCCGCCGAAGCTGGCCGACCAGTCCGCTGCTGTGCGGATCTTCGATGAGATCGGGTTCGGCGACTGGTTCCACTGCTTTACCGGTGTCGTCGAGATCCCAGGTGGTATCGGCCCGCTGGTGCCCCGGGTGAGTGGGCTTACCGGAGCCGGCCTTTCGACCGTCATGGTGTTGGCCGCAGCCACGCAGGCGTTCGTCCTGGGCGCTCCGGGCCTTGCGTCATTTCCCCTGGTACTGGCGATGCTTCTCGTCTGGATGGCATCCCGGCGGCGCGACACCATCGTCGCGGTGTCGCAGCTGCTGTCTCGCTGAGCCTTTCGACAAACACGACGATCGGCGACTTCGGTAGGCCGATCGGCGTACCGATCTGCAGAGGTGCGACCTCTTCGATGTTCTCCGGCGGCACGTCGGTCAGGTTGCTCGAGACCCGCCGAAATTCTGAACATGGCCGGGTCTGAAGTCGTGCCTACTCGCTCGACCTCGGTTCACGCCACGCAAGGACACCGAGGCGCGGACAGGGCCGCCGACGTCGTGCGGAAAGATAGGACAGCGTGACCGGCGACATCATCGACGAACTGACCTGGCGCGGACTGATCGCGCAGTCCACCGACCTGGATGCCCTGCGCGCGGCGGCGATCGCCGGGCAGCTGACCCTCTATGCCGGCTTCGATCCCACCGCCGCCAGTCTGCACGCGGGTCATCTGATTCCGCTGCTCGCGTTGAAGCGTTTCCAGCGCGCGGGTCATCGCCCGATCGTGCTGGCCGGCGGGGCCACCGGACTCATCGGTGACCCTCGCGACGTCGGCGAACGGACGATGAACGCGACCGACACGGTGGCCGACTGGGCCGAGCGGATCCGCTCCCAACTGGCGCGTTTCGTCGACTTGGACGATTCGCCGACCGGCGCGGTCATCGTCGACAACATGGACTGGACCGGGCCGCTGTCGGTCGTCGACTTCCTGCGTGACATCGGCAAGCATTTCTCGGTGAACGTCATGCTGGCCCGGGACACCATCAGGCGGCGGCTCGACAGTGAGGGCATCTCCTACACCGAATTCAGCTACATGCTTCTGCAGGCCAACGACTACCTGCAACTGCGTCGCAATTACGGCTGCACGCTGCAGGTAGGCGGATCCGATCAGTGGGGCAACATCATCGCGGGCGTCGAACTGAACCGCCGCGTCGACGGGGAGTCCGTGCATGCGTTGACCGTGCCGCTGGTCACTTCCGCCGATGGCAAAAAGTTCGGGAAATCCACGGGCGGGGGCAGTCTGTGGCTGGACCCCGACATGACCAGCCCCTACGCCTGGTACCAGTACTTCGTGAATACGGCCGACGCCGATGTGGTGCGCTACCTGCGCTGGTTCACGTTCCTGCCCCGCGAGGAGCTCGACGAGCTGGAGCGGGCGACCGCCGAGCGGCCGCATGCCAGGCAGGCGCAGCGCAGGCTGGCGGCCGAGATGACAACACTGGTGCACGGCGAGGCGAACACCCTTGCGGTGCAGCGGGCCAGCCAGGCGCTGTTCGGGCGCGGGGAGTTGCGTGACCTCGATGAGCCGACGCTGGGCGCCGCGTTGCGTGAAGCCGCGGTCGACGGCGAGGTCACGCAGATCAAGGCGGGCGAGCCGAACACCATTGTGGATCTCCTGGTCGCGACTGGTCTCTGTGAAAGCCGGGGCGCTGCCCGGCGTGCGGTACAGGAAGGCGGAGCATCGGCGAACAACGCCAAGATCGCCGACATCGAATGGACCCCGGCTGACGCCGACTACTTGCACGGTCGGTGGCTGGTGCTGCGGCGCGGGAAGAAGAACCTCGCCGGGGTTCTGCGGGCGGATGCATGAAGATCGCAGTGGTTTGAGTCACATCCGTGTGATTCAAGCCCGATACTGCCCGGCCTGCGGGGCTGTGACCTGGCGAAACGCCTACTCGTTCACGCGATTTGACGTAGCGTTTTCCGCCGCGTAACTTATTCCAAGTCAGAGCGACACGGACACCGACCCGGAGCCGAGAAGCCCAGCGGAAACGCTGAGCAGGAGGACCGGGAA
>NZ_JBEZDE010000026.1:0-105364 GCF_040648115.1 Nocardia sp. NPDC049190 | reverse complement strand
CCACCCGACCAGACTGACCGATGCCCTGACCGACACACCGCAACCTGTCGGCGTGTCGGTGACAACAGGGCAAAGGCTCCCGGGCGCGGCACTAGGCAGGACTGTGCGCAGCCGTGAACTCCGATCCGCGAGTGTCGATCATCGTGATTTCAAACCGGGTACCGAGGGAAGCGGAGGGCCGCTCCGCGGCGTTGTCCGAAAGCATGACACTCGGAGTAGCCCTCGCCGCACAGAATCCCACCAAATAGGTCGACGAGATCGTGCGGCAAGCCCGACTCGTCGCGGAAGCCGGCCTGCGATCGGTGTGGTTCGGGCAGCGCATGGACTACGACTCACCGACGCCGGCCGCCATCGTCGGACGGGAGGTGCCCGAGCTGCAGGTCGGCACTCCGGCGATCCCGGTGATAGGACGTCACCCGCTCTTGGTTTCGTCGCCGGCGCAGACCGCGCAGGCGGCGACGCACGGTCGGTGCCACCTCGGCATCGCTGTCGGATCCACCCTTGCTGCAAGCGCTTTCGGCGTGCCCTTCGACCGGTCGATCACCCGTCTGCGCGAATTTCTCACCGGGCTGCGGGAACTGCTGGCGACCGGGACCGCCGATGTTCACGGGGACCTGCTCACCCCCACGCCACCGTTGCCAACTGCGGTGGCCGGGGCGCAACCGCAGGTTCCGGTCCTGGTCGCCGCCATCGGCCCGCAGGCCCTGCGGGTGGCCGGCGACCTGGCCGACGGCACGCTACCGTATCTGGCCGGCCCGAAGACCCTGCGCGATCACGTCGTCCCGGTGATCACCCGGGCTGCCGCGACCGCTGCGCGCATCATCGCCTTCGAACCAGGCGTGGTCACCTCGGATATCGAGGCCACCCGCGCCAAGGCGGTCGAACAGCTGGCGTTCTACGAACAGGTGCCGTCCTATCGCCGCGTCATCGAACTCGAGGGGGCGGCGCGGGCCGCGGACCTTGCAATCATCGGCGATGAAGAGACCGTCGCGGCCGAATCGAGCGCTACTACGATGCGGGGGCCACTGAGGTCGTGCTCACCACGACCGACCTGGCGGGTGAATCCGATCAGCGCCGGACCTGGAACCTGCTCGGTGAGCTCGCCACACAGCGGCTGGCGCGCTGTATATGTTATTCCGAGGCCGTCGATGCCAGCAGAGCTGGCAGCCACCACGGCCATGGGCGACGTCGGCCAGTCCTCCGGCCATGATCACTGCTGGATGCGGGCTGTCGTGGACGATTCGTCTGTCCTCGGCCACGACAGCCCATAATCGCCCTCCGAGGGTCAGTGAGTGTCGTTCCAGAACTGGGCGCCGGCGGCGATCAGTGCCGGGATCCCGAGGAGGATGGTTCCGACGACGGCGCCCATAGCGGCCAGCGCGGCACCGGTGATCAGGCAGCCACCGATCGCGGCGGGGATGGCGAGAAGCCCGATGGTCACCACGCCACCGGCGGCGCCACCGACGACGCCACCGGCCACACAGCCGATGCCCGCACCGATGGCGCTGCCGAGCAGACTGCCGACGGTGACGGCCGCCATCATCGACATGCTGAAGTTCCCCAGCGCCGCGTTGAGGTTCGGGTGCGACAGCGCGTCGATCTCTTGCGCTGTGGCCGGGCTGACCGGCTGCGCGGCAGCCGGGTCGGTGCTCGGGGTGAGTGTGACGGTGTCACCGTCGAGCTGGGCGACGATCGGCATCGCGTTACCGCCGCGGATGTAGGTCAGTGGCAGTGACGCGACCACCGCGTCGTGCCGGTCGATGAACCGCAGGTGGTTGTCATCGACGGCTAGGGATCCGGCGTCCATGGTGACCACAACCGAGCGGTCGATCGCATTGGCCTGGAAATGGATATCTGGGCTTTCCTGAGCCGGATCGGCTCCGGCATATCCCGCCGTGATGCCCAAAGCAGAAATGACCATTGCCGCGACCGCGGCGCTCTTACGGAAAATCATTGTGGTCGTCACTCCCAATCGAGATGTCGGCAACGCGAATCGGCTGCCACGATCACCAGTCGGGCGCGCTACCACGAAAGTTCCCTTGAACGTGCAGGGGTGCTGTCGTCAAACCATAACCCGGCCGGTCTATTTCGGACTGCGGTAGGCCCGTCGTAGCCGGACTTGTTCGAAATCGGTTGTGCTGACCACTGCTTCGTGGGCGGGTCGGTGGGAGTAGGCCCACGCGGTTTCGGATTCCAGGTGAGCCGGGTGTGATGTCCAAGGGCGACGCCGTCGATGAGGGTTTCCTGCTTGCGCTGCTTGTGCCACACCTCGTAATCGGTGTAGCGGGTTTCGTCCGGATTGAGCGGACCGCGCTCTACGACCAGGCGACTACCGAGCGGTGCTTGTTGCGATTGCGGTCGTAGACCGACGGGTACGGAATCCCCTCCGTGGTGAGGCGTTGCGCGACAGCGAGTACCGCTATGCTCGGCGCGTGTTCGGCTGGAACAGTGATCTCCGACGACATTTCGGTGAATCTCGACGGCAGCGTGAAGAGGCTGGATGTCGGATCGGCGAATTTCGGCGTCACGATGCCGCTTGACAACCGTGCTCAGCGACTTGGAGGGGCATCACGTTTCGGTGATCGGGGTTGCGGAATCACATTGCGGCTCGAGCGGTGACGGCGTAGCGGCTGGTGATGGCTACTCGATTGAAGGCGTTCATCACGATGGTCAACCAGGCGACCGCCGAGATCTGGTGCTGGGTGAGTTCGGTTGCCGCGGTGGCGTAGTGGTCATCGCTGACGTGGTCGTTCGAGACGAGGGTGATCGCCTCGGCCAATTGCAGGGCGGCTCGCTCGGGCGCAGTGAAATAGCCGGTTTCGGCCCACGCCGGCAGGACCGCGAGCCGATCGGGGCTCTCACCCTTCTGCAGGGCGTCGCGGGTATGCATACGTAGGCAGAACGCACATCCATTGATCTGGGAGGTGCGGATCTTCACCAACTCGACCAGGAGTGGGTCGAGTCCCGCTGCTGCCGCGCTCTGCTGGGCGGCCTCCGACAACGCCAGCAATGCCTGGTAGCTGGCCGGATCCTGCGTGCCGATGTTCACACGCTCCTGCATGACTTCTCCTGTCGTTGGATACCTGTCCAACCTATCTCGGACTAAATGAATCTGCAATATCCGAGATAGGATGTGGTCATGAAGCTGCCCGTAAGCACCGAATGGCTACTGCACTGCGCGAGCTCGCTGGCCCAGTTGGAACCAGGAGGCACCGCGTCGGCGGCGCAGCTCGCACAGTATTTCGACCTACCGGCGGCCTACCTCGCCAAGCAACTGCAGGCGCTGGTGCGGGCCGGTGTGCTGGTTGCGACGACGGGTCCACGCGGCGGATTCCGGCTGGCCCGGCCCGCCGCCGAGATCACTCTGCTGCAGATCGTCGAAGCGGTGGACGGCGCGTCATCTCCATACGAGTGCCGTGAGATCCGTCAACAGGGCGGTGGTGCGGTGCCCGCCGAGATGTGCCGGACCCCTTGCATTCTCGCGGTGAAGATGGCCGAAGCGCATGAAGCCTGGCGGCGCAGCCTGGCCGCGACCACCCTCGCCGACATTATCGCCGCTCTGCCCGATTCGATCCCGGTGCGTACCCGGCTGCGACTATCGGGACAGCCATAGCCCAGACATTCATCATCGGAATGACCGTACCGTGATCCGGTCGTATGCTTTTACGAAGGTGACTCGGGCTGATGAACGGGGCGGGCGGGATAACGATGGTCGCTATTCGCAGTGCCCGGGGGGCATCCGCCGCAGCAGTGGACCGGGCGTTCCGGGCGCTTTCGCCCCGCTCCCCCGATACACAAATGCTTGTCGGTGCGGTCCTCCACGCGGAGGGTCGACCTCCAGTCTTGAGCGAGCTTCGGGACCACATTGCCGCCCGATTACCCCTACTTCCTGCCCTGACTTCGTATCTGCCCCTGGGGGCCACCCGGTGGGCAGTCTCCTGTTACCCGGATCTCGAAGTACACGTGGCAGAGCGTGCGGCGACCGGTGAGCAGGAAAACTTGGAAAGTGTCGTCGCTGAACTCACCAGGACCGAATTGCCCGACGACGCCCCGCATTGGCGACTGTGGCTGCTCCATGGCTATGCCCCACGGCAGTATGCCCTGCTGTATCTGGCTCACCACTACCTGCAGGACGCCGGAGGCATCCTGTACACAATGGAGTCGTTGTTCGGCCCGGAAATCCCCGCCGAGGCATCCTCGGCGGTGTATCACGGCTCCACCCGGCGTCGCCCGACGGCGGTGGACTATGGGCGTTGTTTCCTGATGTCCGTCCGCAACGTTCGGCAGGCGAGAAAGTGGAATGTGCAGCACTGCCGGACAACGCCGCACCGCACACTCCACTGGAGCCGTGTACCCATCGACGCGCTCGGATCGATCGCCGCGACTTTCGGCGGAACCCGCAACGATGTTTACATCGCGGCCATGGCCCACAGCCTGGCGCATTGGCTGGGTATTATGAGCGATCTTCCCGATCCACCCGACCTGGCTTTCGCGGTGCCGGCCAATATCCGCCGGCCGGAGGAGGTGGATCTGCCGGGCAATCGAACCGCGCTTACCCACATCAGACTGCCCGCGACGTCTCTCGATCCGGCGCAACGGATAGCCGGCACGATCCGCGCGACCATGCCATTGAAATCTCCGTATGTCCGAGCAGCGCTACGCGCTGGCGTCGACTACGTGCCGATGTGGCTTGCGCGTGCCACCGTGAACACGATCGCAGGTCGTCGACGTGGCCCGGTAGGCGTGTCACAAATCACTCTTCGTCATCGCCTGGCCTTCAGGGGCAGCCCCTTCACCGCCGTATACCCGGTGATGTGCGCACCTGCAGGGACTCCGCTCGCGGTTTTCTCGTTCACCTATGAGGGCTATGCCACGGTATGTTTCAGGGCGGACATCGGATTTCCCGGCCTCGACGGAATTCACCACACGTGGCGGGAAACAATCCGAACCTGGAGCATGAGCGCGCTGCTCGGAAGCTGACTACGCGATGGCCGGCGGCCATCTGGTCTCCAGCGCGCGCGAACCGGCCGCCCCGCCGACTACTCCGGCTCACCGGCCCGGTGCGGTTTGTGCCGGTTGCGAACGCTGCTGCTTCGGCGCCGCTCCAGAATGCGTCCATCACTTCGATCTCGGCGTTGCCTGCGTGATCGCGAAGCTGACAGCATCGGAGATCTGCCGGAGATCGGCGGTGTGAAAGCAGCCCTCGAGCGACCAGCGGGTCGCAACCGCACGAATGAGTTCGTCGTCGTTGGTGCCCGTTGGGTGCCCCTTGGCTCCAGCACCCAACTGCGGTTCAGTCCAGGCCTCGATCTCCTCAAACCGTTATCGGGCAATAGTTTTCGCACCGATCCGGCCGAGGCGGCAATGGCGAACCGGTAGTCTGGGTCTCGCCCGGCGGTCAGCAAAGGTCGATATGTCTTCTGTTGCAGTTACTGGTTCGACCGGTTTTCTCGGTCTTCACCTCGTTCGTGAGTTACTCGTTCGCAATCATGATCTCGTCGCTCTGGTCCGCGATCCTGGGGCGTTGGATCGTATCGCGAGGTTTCTCGAACTCGTGGGCGAGCCGCCTCAGCTATTGGATGCACTGCCCCGGCGAATCCGCATTGTCGAATCGGACGTGTCGTTGCCGATGCTCGGGCTGTCCCACGCGGCCTTCCAGCGGCTGGCCGACGAAGTGGACGTCGTCTGGCACAGCGCCGCCAGCACCGAACTGCACGACGACCTGGAGTCGCTGCGGCCGATCAACGTGGACGGAACTCGCCACATCCTCGAGTTGGTATCGGCCGGGCACCGCAGGCCGCTGCTGTGTCATGTCAGTACCGCTTTCGTAGCGGGAGCCCGTCGAGAGGGGGTGGTGTACGAGTCGGAACTGGACGGTTCGGCAGGGTTCGAGAACGCCTACGAGGAGACCAAATTCGAGGCGGAAACCCTGGTACGGGACTGGTCTCGCCGGCACGACCGGGCTGTGGTCGTGGCGCGTCCCAGTGTCTTGGTGACCGACCGCCCGCCGCATGTGGATCTGCCACCGCATACGTTGTTGTCCCTCGGACAGATCATCCGGGATGCTGTCACCCGCCTGTGCGGGACATCGCGGACTGTGGCGCGCGTGGTCGCGCATCCGCAAGGGCACCTGAACTTCCTCCCGGTGGAACTCGCCGCGCAGACCTTGGCCCGGCTGACCGAAGCGAAGCACCGCCGTCAGGTGGCGACGTACCACGTCGTGCACGGACACGACGTCTCGGTGCGAGTGTTGATGGACCTCATGGAAACCCTGGCTCCGTTGCGGATGACGATGGAATCCGACGTACCTGCCGAACGGACCGCACTGGAAGCATTCCTCGACAGGTCGCCCACCGCGGCAATGCTGAAGCATCACCGCAGGTACGACGACACCCGGACAATGTCACTACTCGGCCCACCCGCGTCACCGGTCCGCATCGACCTCGACTACCTCTCAGCGGGTATCGATACCGCTCTGGTAGCTCCGCGGGTTCCGGCCTCAGAGATTTGAGCTGAATATGGCAAACGCCGCCTACGACTTGCTCACCGCTGAAGCGAGAAACGATCCCTATCCTGTGCTGGGCCGGCTGCGGAACGATCGGCCGGTAACCTTCAGCGAACAGCTGCAAGCCTGGATCGTCACCAGCTATACCGACCTCCGCTGCGGGCTTGCCGCCCCGGCGGTCTCCGCAGACCGGATCAGCCCGCGCTTGGCCCAATTTCCCAAAAGCGAACGCAACCGGTTCGTTCCGCTGTATGAGATATTGAGTCGATGGCCATTGATGCTCGATCACGGTGAGCATGCTCGATTGCGGACGCCGATTGCGCGAGCGATGACACCGGCGACTGTGGCGGGCTTCCGCGAACTGATCCGTGATACAGCCCGGTCGATGCTGTGCGAGGGAGTCGAACGCGGCGGCATGGACATCATCGCGGAACTGGCCTTGCCGCTGCCATTGTCGGTGACATCGCGGATCCTCGGCGTTCCCGACGACGCCATAAACTTGCTGAAGCGCTGCGCTGTGGACATCGTCGACTTCTTCGGTGCGGATCCACCGGCCTATCTGCCCCGCGCGGCGGCCGCGATGGAAGCCGTCCTACTGACGAGCGACCTGCTACGTCCGATTGTGCGCGCCCGGCGCGAGACACCGCGGCACGATCTGCTGAGCACCCTCGCGGGCGATCCGGCGCTGAGCGATGACGATATCGTCGCGATCTGCCTGATGATGGTTTTCGCTGGATTCGAGACCACGAGCAATCTGATCGGCAACGGGATCCTGCTGCTGCTCCAACACCCGGAACAGCACGCCGCGGTGCTTCAGGATCGCGGGCTGATCCGCGGCGCCGTCAAGGAAGCGCTCCGCTACGAAAGCCCCGTACAACGAATCTCGCGCCTGACGACCGGCCCGATCACCCTGCGCGGCACACGAATCGAACAGGGTAACCTCGTCTACTTCCACGCGGGCGCAGCCAATCGCGACCCTGCGGTCTTCCCGCACCCGGATCGGTTCGACATCGGGCGCGGCAGCGACCGACACCTCGCGTTCGGCTATTCGGTACACACCTGCCCCGGTTCGACGCTGGCCCAGGCCGAAGCCGAGATCGTGCTCGACGAGTTGTGCCGCGTCGCGCCCACGGTCCGGCTCGCCGATGAGCCGATTCGATGGCGGATGAACCTGTCTGTTCGCTCGCTCGAATCACTGCCGGTGACCTTCGTTTGATCCGCGGCTGCCCGGCCGGGGGCCGCCGGTCGGCGACCGTCACAGGCCCAACTGTCGGGCCATCGTGGGGTCACAGCGTTCTCCGGCGACGGCAGTCGCCGCAACCGCGGCCGAGAGGTCGCCCAGTTCGGATTCCGACAGGGCAAGATCCGCCGCGAACACATTCTCCTCCAGATACTTTCGACGCTTGGTACCGGGAATCGCGACTACATCCATACCACGGTGATGTACCCATGCCAGCGCCAGCTGTGCTGCGGTCACACCGTGGCGATCAGCGAGCCTTTGCAACCGGGCAACGATCGGCAGGTTGCGTTCCAAGTTCCCATCGGCAAACCGCGGTTGCGTGACCCTGCGGAAGTCCAGTGGCTCGAAATCCGCTGCCGCAGTGAAACGTCCGGTAAAGAACCCCCGACCGAGAGGAGAGGCCGCCACCAGAGTCACGCCGAGTTCCCGGCACGTTCCCAAGACACCGTCCTCTTCCAGGTCGCGGGTCCACAGCGACCATTCGCATTGGACAGCCGCGAGTGGATGCACTGCGTGCGCTCGCCGGATCGTCGCGGCACCCGCTTCGGAGAGCCCCAGCTCCCGGACCTTGCCCGCGGCGACCAGTTCGGCCATCGCCGCGACGGTTTCCTCGATCGGAACCGCCGGATCGACGCGATGCTGGTAGTACAGGTCGATATGGTCCACGCCGAGACGTCGCAGTGACTCCTCGCACGCGCGCCGCACATAACGGGCATCGCCACGCACGGCTCTGCTATATCCATCCGTGGCGCGGACCAAGCCGAACTTGGTGGCGATCACCGCCTCGTCACGACGGTTCGCGAGTGCGTGCCCGATCAGCTTCTCGTTCCCACCCCGGCCGTAGATATCGGCTGTGTCGAAGAGTGTGACACCCAGGTCCAGAGCCCGATGGATGGCGGCGGTGGACTCGACATCGTCTGTCGGACCGTAGAATTCGCTCATTCCGGCACACCCGAGACCTTGCGCTCCCACAGTCAGACCGCCGACTCTGCGTTTCTGCACCGAAGACCTCCTCTGCGTTCCGTCATGTCATCATCGCCAGACCACTTTGCCGCGCATCAGGAAATCCGCCAGATATCCATCCGGTGGAACGCCCGCCTCCATAGCGCATGTCGGGTGGCTGCCGATATGGACGTTGCCGATCGACGGCTCGGCGACCAGCCGGTCGATCAGTTCCTCGTCATCGGTCACCGCGGTCAGCACGAGCGCGTCCCGCAGCGGTCCCGGCCCGTCGGTCCGCGACCACGGGGCGACCCACACGCAGGGGAAGGGCAGCTCGACACCGATTTCCGCAGCCCTTGGCCGGTCCACTTGCACCACTGCCGGCCGCAGTACAGCACTGCCGTCGCCCAGCTCATCCACGACTCCGTCGCTTCCCAGCCACATCCGAGCGTCCTGAACGTGACGCAGCAGGTACTGCTCGATGACCCGTGCACTCGCCAGTGAACGCACGGGAAGCGCTGCCCGGTCGTCCTGCGGGGGCAAGCTCGGCAACTCGGCCAGCCGCGCGGCCAGGGCCTCGGCGAGCGGTCCCGGATCACCGTCGACCAACACGGTTGTCGCATTCACACAGGTGGTGCCACCGTCGTGGGCCACCGAGTGCACGACCATGTCCAGATGGTCACGCCAGTCGTCACCGGCGAGCAGGACCTTCGATCTCCCGGCGCCGTGCGTGGCCACGCTACGGTCGGTCGCGTACCGACCGGCCAGATCCGCTCCGTACACCACCGCCAAGTCCGCGCCGTGGATCAGTGCATCGACGCCCTCGGAGTCCGTCGGCACCAAACTCACCTGATCCGCCCCGAAGCCGGCCGTGCGCAGCGCGGCAACCAGACGGTGCGGGGTGAACGGTTCCTGCGGGGAGGGCCGCACCGCGACGCGATATCCGAGCGCCACCGCCTCCAGCCACTGCGATTGCACGGCGGGGTGATTACCCGCCGCGCTGACGGCGAGTACATCACCGCGCCGAACCCAGGTGACGTGGCGAACTCCGAGTTCGGAACCGGTGCGAGCGCCGTGGTCCGACGCCGCGCGCGGACAGGCATCCCGCACCGCACGTTCGACATGTTCCGCGCAGGTCTGTATCCAGTGCGTCGCGCGGCGCACCGCGGCGATCGGCACACCACTGACCCGGCAGGTCAGCCACTGATAGTCGGCAGGCGACAGCCCACACAGCGTGCTCGTCGCGAACAGGTGACCTGCCCGCGCCAGCATGGCGATGCGCTCCTGAGTCGGCGGCACCGACGCTTGTCGCAGAGCGGACAGCGCGCGACTCACGAACACCTGCGGCGCCAGGCTCAGCTCGGCAACCGAACTCCCGGTGACATCGTCGACGCGTTGGCGGGTTACGGCACGGAACGCACCGCGCGGGCCGAGCACGTCGAGCTGCGCGACGTCCGGCATCAGTACACGCCTTCGATGACCGTCGTCCCGGCGAAGGCAGTCATCGATGTGATGTCAGCGACCGAGTCACCGAGCCGCCCCGGCGGCGGCTCGACCCGGACAGCGAGATCGCGCTCGAAGTTGTTGGGCAGCAACATCGCTCGGCTGACGTGGTGCACGATCACCTGCCCGCGCTCGCCGTACGCGACGGGCAGCCGGGTCTGCGGATCGACGACCTCGAGGGTGATGTGCGGAGAGAAGGTGTCGTAGACGCACCGACTATCGTCGGCCGGACCGGGGCGCTCGATCGTCGTGCCCAGCATCGTGACGTTGCCGTAGTAGCCATACAGTTCGATGTCGGGGAAGACGTCGGCGCGCAGGAACCGGCGGGTATCCGGATCCATTCGCGCTCCCCCCCACACGATCAACTGGACCTTGGCGTTGATCAGCTCGACCAGTTCGTCGTCCCGGCACAGCCGCTCCAGCAAGGGAGGAGTGCACACCAGAACTCCGATGTCCTGGCTGTGCAGGACGTGCGCGCTCTGCGCTATGAGGTGGTCGACGTAGCGGTCGGTGACGGCGGACTCACCCGCACCGATCATCTTCTTCACCCAGCGAGGATCCATATTGATACAGAAACGGACGCCTCCCCGGCGCCGGACCAGTTCGGCGGTCCAGTCGCCGAACAGTTGCGGCCCGCTCGGGACCAGGGTCAGCCAGTTGACACCGTACGGATGGTTGCGGGCGTCCATGTCCCGCATCGCCCAGTCGATGACGCGGTCCATCCAGTCGGCCAGGAACACCAGGCGTTTGGGGCTGCCTGTCGTGCCGCCACTTTCATAGACACCGAATACCGTCGCGTTGCGGCCGTACCCCCGTGGAATCAGGTCCTGGACCGGCACCGTGCGTAGTTCGTCGACAACGTTGGGAAACCGCCGGAGATCGGCAAAGGTCCGGACATCGTGTACCGGATCGAAATCGAGCGCCGCGGCGCGGGCGAGCCAGAAGTTCGACCCGGTGTCCGGGGAGAAATGCCAGCGCATGGCCGCAGCCAGGAAATCCTCGGTGTCGGGTGTTTCGCCGATGGCGGGTTCCAGAACCGGGTACGGGAAGCCTCGCATGCGGATTCCTTTCGATCCCAAGTGGTTTCGTCTCGATGCACGATACGATCATGCCTCGAAGCGCAATGCGAACACTTTCTCGCGAATGACGACCCGCCTGTAATGTCAAGGCCCACAAAGGAAGTGTGCTGTGAACTCTAGCGATGAGTCAATCGTAGCTCCAGATCGTGGGCATCGGGGAAACGGTGGGTTCGGTGTCGCCGCCGACGACCGGCGCCTCGTCGAACTCGTTCGCGAGGCAGCTGCCCGAGCACACGGAAACCTTGCGGCCGAGGCCATCGCGACCGACCGGGCGTTCTGGGACTCGGGTCTCGGATCGATCGCCGGCGTACAGCTGGCCAACCTTCTGTCCGACGCGCTCGACGTGCCCATCGAAGCAAGTGTCGTCTTCGAGTACCCGACCCCGCGGGCGCTCGCCGAATATCTCGGGAGTGTCCTGACCGTCACCGCGCACGCCCCGACGCGACCGACCGTGGCCGCACCGGATCGCGTCCCGTCCGACGAGCCACTCGCCATCGTCGGGATGAGTTGCCGGCTGCCCGGCGCAGTGGCGTCCGCCGACGATCTGTGGCGGCTGGTCGTCGAGGAACGCTCGGCCCTGTCCCCGTTCCCTGGCAACCGGGGCTGGGACCTGGGCAGCCTCTTCGATCCGGACCCGGATCGCCCGGGCACCTGCTACGTGCGCCACGGCGGGTTCCTCGACGATGCCGACCGCTTCGACGCGGCGTTCTTCGGCATCTCGCCCCGCGAGGCACTGGCGATGGACCCACAGCAGCGACTGGTGCTGGAAACGACGTGGGAAGCGATCGAACACGCCCGGATCGACCCGACCAGCCTGCGTGCGACACAGACCGGCGTGTACCTCGGTATGACCACCCACGGGTACGAGAGCCTGCCGCAGGAGCCCGGCCAGGACGGCGCGTACCTGGGCGCCGCCGACTCGTTCGCGGTCACCTCGGGACGCGTGGCGTATGCCCTCGGATTCGAGGGCCCCGCGTTGACAGTGGACACCGCCTGCTCGTCCTCCCTGGTGGCACTGCACTTGGCGGGTCAGGCGCTGCGCGCGGGTGACTGTTCGTTGGCCGTGGCCGGCGGCGTGTCGGTGATCTGCACTCCGACGCCCTTCGTGCAGTTCAGCAAACAACGTGCCCTGGCGCCCGACGCCAGGTGCAAGGCGTTCGCCGCGGCGGCCGACGGAACCGCTTGGGGCGAAGGGGTAGCGGTACTGCTGGTAGAACGACTGGCCGATGCCCACAGGAACGGCCATCGGGTGCTTGCGGTCATCCGCGGATCGGCGATCAACCAGGACGGCCGCAGCAATGGTCTGACCGCACCGCACGGCCCCGCACAGCGCCGGGTGATTCAGCGGGCACTGGCTGACGCCGGCCTGGGGCCGCACGATGTCGACATGGTCGAGGCCCACGGCACCGGTACCCAACTGGGCGACCCGATCGAAGCTCGGGCGCTGATGGCGACCTACGGTCGCGCGCGCCCGCCCGACCGGCCGTTGTGGCTGGGCTCGGTGAAATCGAACCTCACCCACACTCTGGCCGCGGCCGGGATCGCCGGTGTCATCAAGGTTGTGCAGGCGATGCGCCACGGCGTGCTGCCGAGAACGCTGCACGTCGACCGACCGGCGGAGTTGGACTGGCCCGCCGGCGGGGTGTCGCTGCTGACCGAGTCGCGGCCGTGGCCATGCGTCGAACGCCCTCGCCGCGCCGGGGTGTCCTCGTTCGGAATCAGTGGGACGAATGCACACGTGATCCTGGAAGAGGATTCCACGCCCGATGGCCCGCTCTGCTCCGGACCGAGTCCGGCACCCGAGCCCGGCACCGTGCCGTGGGTGGTATCCGGCCGCAGCGGTCCCGCATTGCGCGCACAGGCAGCCCGGCTCGCTGACCACCTGCGCTCCCACCCGGATCTCCGGGTGGTCGATATCGCTTATGCACTGGCCACCACCCGCACGGCGTTCACACACCGCGCCGTTGTGCTCGCGGACGACCGGGACGATTACCTCGGTGGTCTCGACGCGATTGCGGCGGGTCGCGAGCAGTCGGGCGTAGTTCAGGGAACGGCGACACCGGACCCCAAGATCGCGTTCATGTTCACCGGCCAAGGGGCACAGCGTGTGGGCATGGGACGCGAACTGTACGACCACTCCCCCGTTTTCGCGGATGCGCTGGACACGGCCTGCGCCCATCTGGACCCGCTGCTGGACCGGCCGCTGCTGGAAGTCCTGTTCGCCGAATCGGGGTCCGCGGACGCCGAGCTCCTCGATCGGACCGAGTTCGCCCAACCGGCGCTGTTCGCATGTGAACTGGCACTCGTACGCCTGCTCGAGGTGGCTGGAGTTCGGCCGGACATGCTGTTCGGCCACTCGGTCGGCGAACTCGTCGCCGCACATGTCGCGGGCGTGTTGTCGTTGACGGACGCGTGCACGCTGGTCGCCGCGCGGGGCCGGCTGATGCAGGAGATGCCTTCCGGCGGAGCGATGCTGGCGGTTGGGGTCGGCGAACGCGAAGCCGCCGAGGCACTGGCGGTGCACCATCTCGACCTGGCCATCGGGGCGGTCAACGGGTCGGAGTCCGTCGTGCTGTCGGGCGATGCCACTTCCATAGCCGACCAGGCCGCCTACTGGGAGTCGTCGGGGCGCCGGACCCGGCTACTGCGGGTCGGCCGCGCCTTCCACTCACCGCACATGGACGGCATGCTCGAACGGTTTCGACGGGTGGCCGAGAGTGTCACATTCGCCGCACCGCAGATCCCGATCATCTCAGGTGTCACCGGCGCTCCCCTCACGGCAGCGCAGGCATGCTCGCCGGAGTACTGGGTCCGGCAGGCTCGGGACACAGTTCGCTGCTACGACGCGCTGCTCCGGATGGACACCGACGGCGTCACCGGGTACCTGGAGGTCGGCCCGGACGGAGTGCTCACCGCACTGGCCCTCGATTGCCTGCCCGAGGCCCAGCAACTCGGCCCGGTCCTGTGTCCTGGTCGGCCCGAGGCCCGCACCGCGGCAACAGCTCTGGCCAGAGCCCACGTGCACGGAGTGCCCCTACACCAGGAAACCCTCTTCGCCGCACTGCGACCGAGAAAGGTCGACCTGCCGACTTACGCTTTCCAACGGCAACGCTACTGGCCCGCAGGCCGGGCTATCCCACGGATGGGCAGTGACGACCACCCGTGGCTTTCCACACCCGTCGAGCTTGCCGGCACCGCCGGGCATATCTTGGCCGGCCGGCTTTCCCGCCGCAACGACTCGTGGCTCGACGACCACACCATCCGAGGCAATCCGGTTCTCCCGGGAACAGCTCTGATGGAGTTGGCGTTGCATGCCGGCGGCCGCCTCGGCTGCAATCGGCTCGACGAGCTGATTCTGCAGGAACCGCTGCTGCTGCCCGACGACACCGATATTCGGCTCCAGATCTCGGTGGGGGCGCCGGGGGGCGACGGTGACCGACCGTTGACCATCTACGCGCGGCCGGAAACAGCAGTCGATGCCGCCGAGCCCCAGCCATGGATTCGGCATGCGACCGGAGTCCTGCGCTCCGACCACGAGCCACCTGCCGGCGAGGTGCAGTGGCTTCCGCCCGACGCGGTCCCGCTCCCCTTGGACGACCTGTATCAGCAACTCGCCGCGCGGGGAATGGTCTACGGTCCCGCATTCCGTGGCCTGCGAGCCGCGTGGCGTTCGAATGCCGACATCTACGTCGAAGCAAGTCTGCCCGAAGGGGTATCCGTCGACGGGTTCGGCATCCACCCTGCTCTCCTCGACACCCTCCTGCACGCCACCCTCGACACATTCCTGCACGCCACCCTATCCGCGGTACCGACCGGATTGTGGCTGCCGTTCGTGTGGAGTGGCGTCACTCTGGGCGCCCTGCGTCCCGGCACGCTTCGGGCCCGGATCCGGGTCGAAGGTCCCGATGCGAACGATTCGATGAAGTTGTCGCTCAACGTGACCGACGAGACCGGCCGGCCGGTCATCGACGTTGCCTCGCTCATGTTGCGGCCCGTACGGATGTCCGAGGCCGCATCGGGCCAGGCTTCAGAGGTCGGCGCCGGTATGAAGCACCGGCTGTCGACCGCGCGGTCCACGGCGGAGGCCCTGTTCCGGCTCGACTGGGTTCCTGCCCCGGCACCGGACGCATCACCGCGTTCCGCGAAACGCGGTATCGCTGTGCTGGGCACCGACCGGATCGGCGTGACCAGCGCTCTCGAATCGAGCGGGTACTCGGTCCTGACCGCGCCCGACTGGAACACCTTCGCCCGCACCGTGGGACCTGGCGCACCGGCACCGGAGGTGGTTCTGATTCCCTGCACCAGCCCGGACGGGGACGGTACAAGCGTGATCCAGGCGGGACACGCCGAGACCGCTCGCGTCCTGGATCTACTTCGCGCGTGGCTCGCTGATGAGCGCTTCGCCGACTCGCGCCTGGCGGTGGTCACCCGCGAAGCGGTAGCGGTCACCGCGGGCGATCACGTCGCTGACCTCGCCTGCGCGCCGATCTGGGGGCTGGTCCGTGTCGCACAGACCGAGAACCCCGATCGGATCCTGTTGCTGGACGTAGACCTGGGCGCGGGTCTGCCGGCGGCTCTGAACGCGGCGGTCGCCTCTGGACAGACGCAGTCGGCTTCGCGGTCCGGCACCGTATACGTGCCGCGGCTGGCGCGCGCGAACACCGGAACCACGGAACTCGAGCCGCCTACCGACAGCTCATCGTGGCACCTGCACCTCGAGGAGTCGGGCGATCTCGACCGGATGACTCTCGTATCCCGCCCTCTCGCACCGTTGCCGCCGGGGCAAGTACGGATCGCCGTACGCGCGGCGGGTGTCAACTTCCGCGATGTGCTGGTCGCTTTGGATATCTACCCAGGCGTGTCGAGTATGGGGCGGGAGGCTGCGGGAGTGGTGACCGAGGTGGGTGCGGACGTCACCGCCTTCGCTGTCGGCGATCGGGTGATGGGCGTGTTCGACGACGCCTTCGCGACCCATGCCGACGCCGATCACCGCTGCCTGGTCCACATCCCGACCGATTGGTCGTTCGCCCAGGCAGCCGGATTCCCCATTGCGTTCCTCACTGCACATCACGCCTTGGTCGATCTGGGACATCTCACACGGGGCGAGTCGATCCTGATCCATTCGGCCGCCGGGGGTGTCGGTATGGCGGCCGTGCAGTTGGCCCGTCATCTCGGAGCCGAAGTATTCGCTACCGCGAGCCCAGGCAAGTGGGTGGCGCTACGCCGCCAGGGCCTCGACGATCGGCATATTGCGTCCTCGCGCACGCTCGACTTCGAAGAACTCTTCCGGCGGGCAACGGACGAACGCGGAGTCGACGTCGTGCTCAACGCCTTGTCCAGGGAGTTCACCGACGCCTCGCTGCGCCTGCTGCCACGAGGCGGGCGATTCCTGGAAATGGGCAAGACCGACCTCCGTGACCCCGACACGGTCACCGGGGAGCACCCTGGCGTCACCTACCGGCCGTTCGACCTCGCCGATCTCGAACTCGACCGGGTTGCCGACCTGTTCCGGGCACTACAGGCACTGATCGATGAAGGGGCCATCGGCCCACTGCCGGTCCGCGCTTGGGACATTCGGCGGGCCGGAGATGCACTCCGCTACGTAAGCAATGCGCGACATACCGGCAAAGTCGTACTCACCGTGCCGGTTCAGCCGGATCCGGAACGCGCTGTTCTCATCACCGGGGGCACCGGCACCCTCGGCGCCCAGATCGCACGGCACCTGGTAACCCGACACGGTGCGCGGCGCTTGGTGTTGGCCGGTCGTCATGCGCCGACCGCCGAGTCGGTCGCGGAACTCACGACCGAACTGGCCGCGCTGGGAGCCGATGTTCGCATCGTGGCCTGCGATGTCTCGGTGCGCGAAGAGGTTGCCGCACTGCTGACCTCGATTCCCTTCCTGGGATCTGTCGTGCACGCGGCTGGCATCGTGGCTGACGGCACTCTCGAATCTGTCGACACCGACCGGCTGGACCGTGTCCTGCGCCCGAAACTGGACGGCGCTGTTCATCTGCACGAACTGACCCGCGATCTGGATTTGGCCGAGTTCGTGCTGTTCTCCTCGGCCGCAGGCGTCTTCGGCAATGCCGGCCAAGCGAATTACGCTGCGGCCAACACATTTCTGGATGCCCTGGCCTACCACCGCGGGGCCGCAGGGTTGCCTGCCTGCACCGTCGCATGGGGCCTGTGGGCTGCACCCTCGCCGATCAGCCGCGGTCTGGATCCAAGCGGCCACCGGCGCGTCGCCCGTGGCGGAATGGTCCCGCTGTCGACCGCCGATGGCGTCGAGATCTTCGACGCGGCCCGCTTCAGCACACGAGCGATGACGATCGCGGCACGCTGGGATTTGTCGGCCCTGCGCGCTTCCGGAGTCGAACAACCGCCGATACTCCGCGACCTCGTTCCCAGGCGCGAAGGCAAGGTCGGTGCTACCACCGAACCGGCCCGACACGACAAGGGTTCGTGGACCGACAAGCTCGTCGGAGTCACCGAACCGGAGCGCGACCGTCTCGTACTCGAGCTGGTTCTCACGCAGGCAGCCGACGTCCTCGGCTACTCCGACAGCCACTCGATCGCCGCAGGCGAGACTTTCCAGGACCTCGGATTCGACTCACTCACCACCGTGGAGTTGCGCAACCGGGTGAATCGACTGACCGGCCTGAACCTGCGCACCGAGGCGCTCTTCGATAATCCCGATCCCACCGCCCTCGCACGCCGTGTAAGCAAAGAACTCCTACGACGCCCGGCTGCCGATTCCCCCCAGTAGGGCGGCCGCTGACCAGCCGACACGAACACATTTCCAGGTTTTGCCATCATTGCCGAAAGGAATTCAACAGCATGTCGAGCTGGTTGAGCGATGAGCTACGCAGTGTCCTCCAAAAAGATCTCGCCCTCGGTGTGGAGAACATCGGTCCCGACGATCGTTTGATCGAAGATCTCGGCATGGATTCGGTGGCATTCGCGATTGCGCTGGTCGCCATCGAGGAACACACGGGACCGCAGGTGACCGGACAACAACTGATGGAGTGCCGCACGATAGGCGAAGTCGATGCTTTGATTCGGGTCGCGCTCGCGGGCGGTCCGGACATGTCGGCGGATGCGTAACAGTCTCCGCTCGGACGAGGGGAGCACATCTCTCATGCCTGCCGAAATCGAATTGAGCAGCCTCGACAGCCACCACTTGCGCCTGGATGTTCCCGCACATCCGATGAATTGGGTTCTTGTGCTCGAATTGTCCCCCGACGGCGAGCCCGTCCGGATCGAGGATGTGCGGGCGCGCATCGCACAGCGGTTCGGCGAAAGCGATCTGTACCGATTGGTGCTGCCGACACATCCACGACGCAAACCCCGTTTCACTCTCGCAACGTCGATAGACCCGACCGAGCATGCGAAGGAGTATCACGTCGCGGACCGATTCGGAATGCTGCGGCAGGTGGAAGAACTCATGGGTAGCCGAATGCGACGTGATGTTCCGCCTTGGGACTTCACGCTTGTCCACCAGCAGGACACCACATCTCAGGCCTTGCTGTTGCGTGTGCATCATGGGCTGTCGGATGGGCTCGGCGCACCCGGCTTCGTCGCAATGGTCAGCGATACCGCCTCCGGAAGCACCGCGGAGTACCAGCGCTTTGTCAGCACACCGCGATTCGATGTCGGTCCGGTCGGTGTGGTCGCGGCAGTGGCGGCCGGGGCGCGGAGTTCTCGACTGCTCAGGCGTCAAGGTTGGCGCCCGAAACACCTACGCCCCGACGGGGACCGGGCCGTGCGTCGGGTAGCCGAGATCGCCGTACCCACCGAGACGGTGCGGCAGAACCGACTGAAGCTAGGCGCCTCGACACAAGAGTATGTATATGCCGCGGCCGGACTCGCCTTCGCGCGGGCTTTCCCGGAACATGCCGATCGCCCGCTCCGCATAATGTTTCCGGTATCGCTGGACCAGACGCTGGCACACACGGGGAATGCCGCGTCACTGGCGATCCTCGAACTATCCGACGCAGCGGATTCATTGTCGAAGCAAGTCCACAGCATCCGGACTGCACTGCTCAGCTCGGATCCGTCGCGCCAGGCCATCGACGCCCCCAAGACCTCACACGGATTGAGCTACCTGCCGTGGCGCGCCCAGGTGTTGATGACCCAGCTGATGGCAGCTGACAGCTGGGACCTGGCGGTAGGTGTCAATCCTGCTTTCAGTCCGGACAACCGGCTGCTGGGGCGAGAAGTGACGAATGTCGTCGGCTTCCACCCGATGCTGGGTCGTGAACTCGCGGTGACCGCGCTGATCCTGCGCGATCAGGTCACGATCGGGATGATGGCGGACCCCGCCGCGTTGCCCGATGTCGGGCTGTTCGCCGAGCACCTGCGGGAACTCATCGCGGGGCAGGTGTGACGTGGGCACGGCGCTGACCAGAGAGCCCGATCTCCCCCAGGTCGCAAACTGGCGGTGGGACTTCGAGGCATTTCTGATTCGGTTCCCGTCGGACAGTCCGGCGTGTTTGGTTTGCATCGGACAACCATAGGAGGCCCCTGGTGCCGAACAACGCGGTGATGAACGGTAGCTCGGTCGAGAATTTCTGTGCCGCAGTCGAGGCCGTGCTCGATGACGGATTTCGAGAGATGGCGGCGGAAGCGGAGCGACAGGGCGTTTTTCCACGAGAAGTTCTTGCCCGACTCGGCGCTGCCGGGGTCTTCACCGATAAGTGGGCGGGAGGGTATCGGTTTCAACTCGCCAAACTCGTCGGACTGTACACCGCACTCGGTGCGGAATGCTCGGGCGGCGTCGGCGTAGGAGTGAGTCTGCACGATTCAGCGCTCGCGATACTTCACCGATTTGCCAGTTCGGATCATCTCCGCTCGCTCTGCGCCGATGCGACGGCAGGCACTGCGGTGCTCTGCATCGGCGCATCAGAGCAGACGGGCGGCTCGGACCTGCAAGCTGTACGGACGACCGCCGTCCGCGACGGTAGCGGATATGTGTTGACCGGGGCGAAAGCGTTCGTATCGCTGTCCAGCGTCGCGGACTTCGCGCTGGTGCTCGCGCAATGCGTAGAGAACGGCAGCGACCATCGGCCGGGGAACCTCGGTTTGTTCGCACTGCCCCTCACGTCAGCGTCGGTGGGTGAACCGTACGACAAGTTGGGGGCGAACTCATTGGACACGGCCCCGATCGAGTTCGACACATGGTTGCCCGCTGAGGCGCTGTTGGGTCGTCCTGGCATCGGATTGGCCGCGATAACATGGGGATTGACACACGAGCGCCTGTCGATCGCGGCGCAGGTGTCGGGTGCATGCGACCGCGTTCTCGGCCTCACTGTTGCGCGGATGATGCGACGTGAGCAGTTCGGCAAACCCCTGTTCGGCCATCAGGCATTGCGCCTGCGGGTGGCAGATCTGCACGCCAAGGTCGCGATGCTGCGACTGGCGTTGCAGGGGATGGCGGCGTCGGAGCAGATCGACGTGCGAACGGCTGCCGGCTTGAAAGTCACCGCTGCGCGGCTGGGTCAAGAAGTCGTCGGGGAATGCCTCCATATCTTCGGTGGCGCCGGATATCTGACGGCGGAAACTCCGCTTGCCAGATGGTGGCAGGACATGCAATTGTCCCGGATCGGCAGCGGCACCGACGAAGTGTTATGGGAAGTAGTCGCCGCCGGGATGAAGCCGGATTTCAATGAATACGATGCGCTGTTCGGTGAGCCTGAGCCCAGGAAGGAGTAGCGACCCTGGGGATGGCCGAATACACCAGTGGGACTGGAGCAAAAGAGCGCCGGCGCCGGGCTCACGCTTCTCACCTCACTGTCCCCGGAGAAGAGGCGAACCACCGCAAGCTCAGACCGCCGGCCGGGGCTTGTGATTGACGATCATGTCGTATTCGGCGAGCAATGCCGCGCGGATGCGCCGCTTACCGTGTACCCCACGGGGCGGCGGCGGATGTCCTCGACTGCCTCGGCCACCGCGATCCGGCGGACCTCTCTCGTGGGTGTCGGGCGCCAATGATGGAACAGGTAGGTCGACTGGTTCGAACCGGACCATTTCGCCGGCCCAGGGTTGTGCACGCCTCCGCGACAACTACCTTCTCCACCTCGGTCGTCAGTCCAGCAGCTCCCCCTCCCAGTTAGCGCGTTGGATTTGCACGTCGAGTTCGCGCAGCTCCCGGGCAAGCTCATCGGCCTGCCCGCGGAAATCGGCGACCGGCAAAGCGGATAACATCCTCAGCCCGGGCCGCAACTGGCGCGCGTACTCGTTCTTACCTGCCGCCGCGTCTGCCGCGTCGGCGACCACGGAGTGACGCAGGCGCAACGCATCCCGGCGGGCCGACGCGTCGGTCGGGTTTCGTCCGAGCCGATCTGCGCGCCGGCGTTGGTGCGATTGATGAGCCGGATCAGCATCTCGTATTCACCGAATACTTCGCCGGCCTCGGCAAGCAGGGCCGCCGCGTCCTCGGCAGGCTCCTCGCCCTCCTGAAAGCGGGCGCTATTCACGATGCGAACGCGCAGTTGCTCGATCCGACGCGCAGAATCCGCGCGCAGCGACAACACCTCGGCCAGCTTCACGTCCCCACCTCCGATGTCGACTGTGCAGGCTCATCGTATGCGGGATGAAAACACCAGCGGCGCAGTGGCGCTCGACAAGTGAGTAACCTGGCACAATCGCCAGGCGACGCTCGGGCGCCTACGGCGGCGGGCTCGGCCTCGCCCGCACGAACGCAAGAGAGGCCTTGGCGGGGTATACCGATCAGGGGATCATCTGTGGGACTTTCGGTTCGGCGTGCAGCCGGAGAATGTCCTGGCTGGGTGGTGAACCGAACTGGCGGCGGTACTCCCGGCTGAACTGCGACGGGCTGTCGTACCCAACGGCGTAGCCGACACCGGCCACGTCGGCGGAGCGGGTGGCCAGCAGCAATCTGGCCTCCTGCAATCGGATCTGTTTCTGGAACCGGATAGGGGTCATCGCGGTGACGGCTTGAAAGTTGCGGTGGAACGCCGAGACGCTCAGGCCGGACATCCGCGCCAGGTCCTGCACCTGGAATGTCTGCCGATAGTTGTCCCGAATCCAGTGCACGGTGCGGGAGATATGGGCGAGGCTACTGTCGGCCGCGCCCAGCTGTCGCACGGTGCGGCCCTGCTCGCCGGTGATCAACCGCCACAGGATCTCCTGGATGACAAGCGGCGCGAGCACCGTGACGTCCCGTGGCCGGTCCAGCAGCCGCACCAGCCTGACGATGGCGTCGACCAATTCCGCCGACGCGTCGCTGACTGCTATAGCGGACACGGCGCCCCCGGCTCGGGGGATGTCGCCCGGACCGGCTTGCAGAAGCAACTGTGCGATCGTGGCCGGTCGTAACTCGAGCCCGAAACCGATGGCCGGCTCCGCCTCGGTGGCATCGATGAAGTGGCCGGTGACGGGCAGGTCGACCGAGGTGACGAGGTACTGCCCGGCTCGGTACTCGTAGACGCGATCGCCCAGCGCGAGACGTTTGGCGCCTTGGGCGATCAGCGCCATCATCGTCCCGCTCATCGACGCCGAGGGCAGGTTCGGCGCGACGACCTTCGAGATCATCACGCCGTCGATGGCGGTGGTCATGTCCGGTCGTGCGTGCCGGTTCAGCAACGTCCGCAGCTCCTCGAGTCGCATATTCGAAGTGAACCACGTTGCAGCCGCCCTACTGCTCTTCAAAGCAGGATTGTGCAAGAGTCCGCGACCATCGTTCTATGGTTTCCGCAGGTGAACGCGTTCAAATGGAATCTGTCCGAATACCTCGGAGCACTTGAAAGCTTCACAAAACTCATAGACAGGTGGACAGCCATGCGGATCGCAATCGTCACCGGCGCCAGTTCTGGGATCGGTCAGGCCGCGGCCGTGCAGATCGCTGAGCGCGACACGGGCGTCGTCGTGACGTTCAACAACAATCGTCCCGGTGCGCTCGAGACCGTTGCGCTCATCGAGAAAGGCGGTGGGCAGGCGGTGGCGCTCCCGCTGGACGTCAGCCGCACCGAGACGTTCCCCGTCTTCCGGGACGACGTCGCCCAGGTGCTGAAGGACAAGTGGCAGCGGGAGACCTTCGACATCCTGATCAACAACGCGGGCATCGGCGAGGCGATGCCGTTCGAGGACACCTCCGAGGAGATGTTCGATCGGTTGATGCGGATACACCTCAAAGGTCCGTACTTTCTCACCCAGACCCTGCTGCCGTTGCTGGCCGACGGTGGCGTGATCGTCAATACCACCAGCGGCGCAGCCTTGCCGACCAGCGTGGAGCCGGGCTATTCGGTCTACGGGTCGATGAAGGGTGGACTGCTGGTGCTGACCCGCTACATGGCTAAAGAACTGGCCAAGCGGGGCATCCGAGCGAACTCGATCGCCCCGGGAGCCACGCGGACGCGGCTGTCCGACAACGCTTTCGACCGATTCCCCGAAGTCATCCCGCCGCTCGTGGCCAACACTGCCCTCGGTCGGCTCGGCGAGCCCGAAGATGTAGGACTGGCCATCGCGGCGTTGGTGTCCGAGGAAGGCCGGTGGATCACCGCACAGGACATCGAGGTCTCGGGCGGTTTCGGTCTCTGATGCCGATCGGCCGGGTAGCCAGGAATCCGACCGGCGGGAATTCTCAGCGGCGCACCGTGTGTCGTGAACAGATCATTACCGGACGCTGCCACCAGTTTTTCGGATTGCATGATCGACTCTGCACGAGCAGTCAGCCGAACCAGACGACCAGGCGAACATTCTCATCCCCATGCTCGGCAGCGAGATCCCGCATCGCCGTCCACAATCGGGTCCAGCGCTCGTCGTCCGGAGGAGCGAGCATTCGTGCGGTCACGACCACGGGCCGGTACACCGCGCCGTCCAGACACACCTCACCACCCGGCGGCCACTCCGACGGTGCGAGGAGCCGATCCCCGCCGAAGAGGTCGGTCGCCGCCTCGATCAGATCGCCCGAAGCCGCCCATGCAATGTCGGACAGGACAAGTTCGCCGTCCGTGCCTGGCCGCCACTCGCCTGCGTAGTAAAAGGCGGGCCCGTCGGCCAGCGGCGCGTCCCAGTCGACCGCGGCGACTTCAGCCCACGTGGCGTACGTGTGGTTGTGCTGGCAGTCGTTGTCCGGATCAGTACACAACTCCCGCACCGAATCCGAGACGTCGTTCGGCAACCCTCTGTCGGCGAAGAGCGGACGGAGCTCCTCGATGCCGCGGACGTCGAAGAGACAGCCCCACACCTTGTAGTCCCGCCCGAGCTGTAAGTCGAGCAGGTCGACCGCTACCTTCCAACACCCGTCGGCCGAGCGGCTCTCGATGACACCGTCGATGTCTGTTCCCATCGAGACAATGCTCTCAGCATGCCAACGGCGGGAATTGCAGGCCGGAACGCGTCCATCGTGGTCCGGTACATCGCCGAGTTCCACCTCGGCGGCGCACCTCTGCGCCGATGCCAACCAACGACCACAAATCGACAACCTGCTGCGCGGCATCGATGATCTCGTTCACTGCGGCAAGTTCGGCAAGTTCGGCAAGCGTAGTAGGCCGTCTCGTGAGCGCCCTCGTCCCCATCCTTACCTTCCGGATGGGCAGTGAGGAACACCGGCTCTGAAGCGCAGACCCGATCAGGTGCACCACAGTCGGTCGCGCCATGCGCCATCGTGCGCAGAAGGTCGGCATCGAGACCTGACGAGTCAGGTGAGCGCGTCGAGGTGGGCCAGCGTGTCGGCCCAGGCGCCGCTCGACGGGTCGATCAGCACGAAGTGGTCGCCCGGCACGGCGTGCAGCTCGGCGGTCGCACCGGCCTTGGTCACGGCGTCGACGTAGGCCTGCGACTGTGAGATCGGCACGTTGGTGTCTGCCGTTGCGTGGATGCACCACACCGGGATGTCGAGCGGCGCCTGGCGGATCGCGTCGAGCGGGTCGTCGGCGTCGGTCGGCGGGTGGCCGAGGAAGTTCTCGACGGCGCCCCCGCCGAGCTGGTCGACGTACGCCTGGCGTAGGTCGAGCACCCCGGCCTGCGAGATGACGTGACTCACCTTCACCCGTTCTGGCTGCCAGGAGGCGAAGCGGCCCCGCGACGCCGCCCACGTGGCGAGGTGCCCGCCCGCCGAGTGCCCGAGCGTCACCACGGTGGAGGTGTCGAGGCCGAGGTCGGCGACCTTGTCGATGCCGGCGGCGACGTCGTCGAACGTCGTCGGGTTGCCACCGCCGTTGCCCATCCGGCGGTACTCGAGGTTCCACACCGCCCAACCCTGCTCGGCCAGCGACGCCGCGAGCGGAGAGCCCAGCGTGTAGTCGTGCTGCGAGCGCCAGAACCCGCCATGGATGACTACCACGACCCCGCGCGGGGTGCCGCTGGGCAGGTAGAGCTCGCCGAACTGGCTCGGGTCGCTGCCGTAGGACGTCCGTCCCTCGCCGGCGCGGTCGGGCTGTCGTGCAGGAGTGGCCACGTCGTTACCTCCACAAGAGCTGATGCCATGCCGAGCGCGCACCTAGCGCGGGCAGGTTCAGCAGCGTCCATATGTCTATCGGGTCCATCCTCTATCGGACGGCGATCCACCCGCCACCGGTGTTCGGCGCGCCCCGACCCACGGATTTCTAGACGATGTTCCTCAACCTCCTATTGTCGCGAGCGACAAGGGGATCCGGTGGCGGTCCCGGGTCGGGCGCCCGTGGTGGGACATCCCGCCACGGTACGGGTTGTGGTCGGCGGTGTATAGGTCGTTCCGCCTGGCCGCGCGGCGAGGCGCGTAGCAATTGCGCGCGCGTTCGGGCACGACTCAGTGCAGATCGAGCGCGGTGATCTGCTCGAGGAACGCCCGGGCGGCCGTGGACGCGCTGGCGGACACGGCGATGCCCAAGCGCCGCACGGTCTTCGGGACGAGCGGACGGATCACCACACCGTCGGGCAGGTCGGGCAGGCCGGCACTCGGAAGGATGCTGACGCCGAGTCCCGCCCTGACGATCTCGAGCACCGCCGACATTTCGCGGGCTTCGAAGTCGACGTCGAAGTCGACGCCGACCCGGCGCGCGACCGGGGTGAACACCTCGGCGCAGCCACCGGTGGAGCGGATGAACGGCTCGCGCGCCAACTCCGCATAGCTCACCTCTTCGCGGCCGGCCAGCCGGTTGGTCGCTGGCATCACCGCGACCATGTCCTGTTCTCCGAGTACTGCGGTGTCGAGTCCCTTGATGGGCAGGCTGACGACACCCGCCTCGGCGGCGCCGCGATCCAACCAATCCCTGACCTCCTCCTCGCTGCCCTCGAACAGGCGGATCGTGACGGCCGGATAGCGCTCGGAATAAGTCTGCAGTTGCGGAGCGACGAGAGTCCCCGTGACGCTCGGCAGGCTCGCCAGGGCCAGTGTCCCCGTGATCTCACCCGCCAGTGCCGTGACTTCCGCGCTCATCAGCATCAAGTGCCGCACCGCCTCCCGCGCATGGGACAGCGCCAGAGAGCCCGCTTCCGTCAGTGAGACGCCATCGCGGCTGCGGATGAGCAGCGGCAAGCCCAACTCTTTCTCGAGCGTGGCGACGGCGCGGCTGACCGCAGGCTGCGACACACCGAGGCGTCGGCTCGCCGCGGTGAAACCGCCCTCGTCGACGACGGTCACGAAGGACTTCAACTGCAACAGGGTCGACATAAGTCCTCCGGATATGCGTTCGACGGCATACCTATATATCAAGCGCGTTATGCAATTTAGTCCCTCCGAATTGTTGAGGTAATGGCAAACCATTCAACGAGAGGTCATCATGTCGCCACGACGAATACTGATCACAGGGGCATCGAAAGGCATCGGGCGTGCCGTCGCTGACCGACTGGCCGCGGCGGGAAGTCTGCCGGTGGGGCTCGCGCGAACCAGGCCAGCGGACTTCCCGGGCGAGTTCTACGAGGTGGACCTGTCCGACCGGGCGGCTACCGCCGAAGTGTTGGCGCGGATCGTCGCCGCCGGGCCGATCGACGCGGTAGTCAACAACGCCGGCTTCGCACGGTTCGCCCGGATCGGATCGATCGAACTGGACCATCTGTTCGACACCTACGACCGCAACGTGCGCACCGCGGTGCAGGTTGTTCAGGCCGCACTGCCCGGCATGCTCGCCGCAGGCTGGGGCCGGATCGTCAATGTCACCAGTCTGACCACGCTCGGCACCCCGGAACGTACGCCGTATGCCGCGGCCAAGGCAGCGCTGGAAGCCTGCACCCGGATCTGGGCCAACGAGTTGGCGTCGACCGGTATCACGGTCAACGCGGTCGCGCCCGGGCCCACCGAGACCGAGATGTACCGTGAGCGCAGCCCGATCGGGTCCGAGCGGGAAGCGCGCCTTCTGGCGAGGATTCCGTTGAATCGCGTCGGAACGCCACGGGAGATCGCACACGCGATCTGCGCGCTACTCGACGAGGACGCCGGCTACATCACCGGCCAGATCATCCGGGCCGACGGCGGCGGAAGCATCCCCGCGTAGGCGAGGCGATCCTTGCTTGCGCCCCGAGCCGCCGGACACGGACCTGCTGCCGGTGCTCGCCACGGTCGGGTCACAGGTCAGTGCCGTCGCGGATCAGTCGTACGGGCGGATCAGCCGTCGGTAGTCAGTCGCGCCGTTGTGAACTCGCGCCCTATCCGCCGCCGTGTTGGGCCCAGCAGCGCGACGAGTTCCCGAGTGGTGCCCACGGCGCGCCGCCGCGACGGCATGAAGCGCACGAACAGCGATGCCCGCAGTACCCAGGCCAGTCGGCCGGTGAACTGGATGCCGTACAGATGCAGCACGCCCTTGCCCACGCCGAGGCTGCCGGCCCGGCCGAGCCCGAGGTAACTGAAGCGCAGTGGCCGTCGGCCGCGCAGGTCGCGAGCGATGTTACGACCGATGAAGCTGCCGTGTTTGATCGCCCACAGGGCGTTGGGCGGGCACGTGTCGCCAGTGACCAGGTGTGGCACCGCGGCGGCGTCGCCACCGGCCCACACTCCGGCTTGCCCTGGCACGCGCAGGTGGCCGTCGGTGCGCATGCGCCCGTCAGGGTCACGTTCGAGTTCTTCCGTTCCAGGAATCCGCACCGGGCGTTGCCCGAGCGCGGCGATGACGAGATCGGCCGCGAGCACGGTGCCGTCGGCGAGCACCACCTTGTGCTGGATCACTTTGTCGACGCGCGTGCCGGTCCGGATGTCCACGCCGTACTCGACCAGGCGGTCGTGGGCATAGTTCGCAAGGCGGCGGAACCGAGGTCGCAACTCCGGTAGCAACTCGGCGCCGGAGTGGACCAGCACGATGCGGGGAGAAGGCCGGACGCCGGCGCGAACGAACCACTCGGAGACGGCGGCGCACATCTCCACACCGGCCAGGCCGCCGCCGACGACCACGATCGTGCTCGCGGCCGCGTCCGGGTCCGCCGCCAGGGCCTGCAGCCGTTGGTGCAACTTCGCCAGCTCGGCGGGCTTTTTGGGCGACAGCGCGTTCTCACCGAGCCCCGGCACCATGTCGCCGTCGGCCGAACCCGGGCCGAGAACGAGTTGGTCGTAGTGCAGCACCGTCGTGCGGTCCGTGCTGGCGCCGGTCACTGCGTCTGTCGCCCGCACGGTCACCGTGCGGCCGGGTAGGTCGACCATTGTGACGACGCCGTCGATCACCTCGGCGTCGGGCCAGACGTCGGTGAAGAAGGTGCGCTGATTCGCCAGGGCGAGGACACCGGTGAGCAATTCCCCCGTCCAGCCGTGGAAGTGGTGCGCGCCACCGGGGGCGATGATCGAGATCTGTACGCTGCCGCGGGCCATCGCGCGGCGCACTCGCCAGCGCAGTGCACGGTAGGCCAGCAGACTGGTGTACCCGCCGCCGACCAGGACGATCCGGGTCACCCCCGCGGCGGAGCCGTCGGCCGGCGTACGCCGCGGTTCGGGTTCACGGTTCGTTGGGGACGTGGGCACTCCCGTGCCGGATGACCCGATGCGGTTCGATGCGGCGTACCAGGCGCAGAGATCGCCGAGCGTCGCATCGTCGACGCCCTCGGGAGGCGCACAACCCATGACCGCGTCGGTGTTGATGCGTGCGAAGCGCCGGTCGCCCCGCAGATACGTCGCGTAGAAACCGAGCCGCTGGTCGAGCCGCCGCTCGGGATCCCGCAGGTGCGCAGGGTCACTCACGAACGTCGGATCGGGTAGGCCGACTGCCCGGCACCATGCGTTGAGCAGCGCGCCGACGCCGACCGGACGCCCGCCCGTGAGGTGGTACACCGCTTGGTCCGTTCCGCGCAGCCCGCAGCCGACCGCCTCGCGGGCAACCTGGTCGATCGGCACCACGTCCAGTGTGTCGCCGGGGTCGAGGGCGATCCGGACCGGGCCGCTGGGCCGTTCACCGGTCGTGTACGACCCCAGGTGGTAGCCCAGACCGTAGATGCCGGTCAGGCTGCCGCTGACGGCCGACGTCACGCTGTGTCCGACCACCACACTGGGCCGCAGGATCGTGACCCGCAGCCCGGCAGGCGCCTGTGTGAGCACCAGTTCCTCGGCGCGAACCTTCGTCTCCTCGTACACGTTGTTCGACGTGCCCGCCTCGACCGGGCGTTCGAGAAGGTGACCGTTGGCAGTTCCCACGACGTAGGCGGTGCTGAGGTAATGGAACGCGCTCGCGCCGACGGCCCCCGCGAACCGCAGCATCCGGCCGGTTCCGTCGATGTTGGTACGTTCCACGGCCTCCCGGTCCCGTTCGCGATAGCGGAGGGAGGCGGCGCAGTGCCAGATCTGGTCCACCTGCCCGGCCATCGTGGTCGCGAGGTCGTCCAGCGCGCCGTCGAGGTCGCCGGCGACGGCTCGGCATCGGCGGGCAATGTCGGCGCCGACCGATTCCTCGCTTCCGTAAGCCACGGCGGCCTCCATGAGGGCCTCGTGGAGGCGCTCGTCGCTGTGCTCGGCGTCCGACGAATCCGGCGGTCGGACAAGGCAGATGACATCGGCGTCTGTACGAGCGAGCAGTTCGAGGATGAGTGCGCGACCAACGAAGCCCGTGCCACCGGTCACCAGGTGGCTGCGCGGCCCAGCCATGAACGCTCCTTCAGTTGTTATTCTTTTGACAAGATCAAGAAATATGATCGCTTAAGCGCAATCTCTATGGGGCACCGGGGTACTGGCGGCGGGCGGCGAGAAGACCGAGTTCGGCGAAGCTGTTGGCCCGGCCACTGTGGGTGGCGAGAAGTCGTGCCACTCACGTGCCGGGTGAATTTCGCTCCATCGACTTCTTGAGGTTCGCCAATACCGCCGTCTGAGCTGAGACGACCCCTGTATGAACCGTTTTCATGAGCACGCGGGCTGCGGTGACGTCGATCCGCTCCCGAACCACGACACCGTCACCATCGGGCTCGCACCACAGGGTCGTGCGCAGGCGGATGCCCGGTGGAACACGAGTGTCGTATTCGATCACGCCATCGACGTCGAGCGATACCCTGCTGCGGTAGGTAAACGTGATCGGCAACGGACCGAACATCATTCGGTCGCGCACCAGAAAGTGCTCCACCGAGGCGCCGTCGGTCGTCGTCTCCTTCAGGATGCTTGTGGCCGACACGGCCAGCGGGTCGAGTGCGAGCATATCGGTCATCAGCCGAATGAGGCTGTCGCGCACCGGCTCCGCCGGAGCCGCGATCGACACGGCTTGATGGAAGGTTCTACGAGCCACGGACAGTCCACCGTTTTCCGGAGATGCTCACGCTCGGCTCTTCTCGAAGACTTCGCTTACTCATCTTCATGATCCTCAGACTATTTCTCATGACGGGCGAAGGCCGGTGACCAGCACCCAGGACCTCCCTGCATTGGGAATCTTTAGCAGATGAGCCCAGCGAGCGTAGTCTCGCACGTCTCGATGGTCGCCGCGTCGAGATGTCGAATTCCGTTCACGAGAACGGCTTCACCAGGAAGTCCGTATGTCACGACGTCTCACGTTGTCGCCGTCGAGCGCCCGCCGATTCCATGCCGGTGCCGAATACCGCCTGCGCGAAGAAGGATCCAGATGAAGCCAGTTCGAGTGGCGTCCGCAGTATTGTCCGTCGCGGCGGGATTGGCCGCATGGCGTTCGTGGCGCAGTTACACCACCCCGGCTGACGTCCCGCCGGGCTACCGGCCTGCGCCGCTGGCGCTCGACGGCGCCGACGCCATTCCGCTCGTCGGTTTCGTGACCAGATTGCGGAAGGTCGTCACCGACCCGGTGGGTTTGGTGTACGACTCGGCCCACAACCACGGCGCGGTCTTCACTATCCGCATCCCGTCCCGGTTCGACCTCACCTATCTGCTCGATCGCGCGGCATACGACAAGGTGATATCGCTGCCTGCCGAGCACGCTGCCATGGGACCGGTCTTCGGGAACGTCCCGACCATCGGGTTCTGGTTTCCCCGGCGCCAGAACGACCACGAGTCGCTGCAGGAACTCGTGCTCACCGGAAAGCGGATCATGGCGGGTTTTCTGTCACCGGAGAAGGTCGGCGGGCTGCCGCCGCTGACCAAGTCGGTGCTGAACGAGCACCTCGCACGCTGGCCACGAACGGTGGACCTTGCGCGCACGGTCTATCCCGCGATCTACGAGATTTCCGGCCGATTCTTCGCCGGCGACGAGTTCTGGGACCGCTACGGATGCGAGATCACTCCCGCACTGCGCGCAATCGCCGACGGGATCGACATTCCTCGCGCAACGCTGGCGGTGACACCGTGGCGGTACGCGATGCCCGAGTATCGAGGGACGCGCCGTCTCGCGGACATTCTCTCCGGCGCGGCGCGACATATGCCGGAAGCGCCTCTGTTCCAGGCAATCCGGTCGGCGAATGTCCACGATGACGACGTGGCCTGGATGGCGATGTACGTCTTATGGAACGCCGTGACGTACCCGGGCAGCTACGGTGTGTGGACGTTGGTCGACATCGTGCGCAACCGCAGTGTCTATGACGCCGCTATGGCCGCTCCGGACCGGCTGAGCTACCTCGGCTGGTGCCTGTGGGAGACGATCCGCCTGAACCCGATCTCGTCGCTCGTCCGCGCACTGCAGTCGCCGTTGACCTACGACAGCGGCGAGCAGCGGTACCACCTTCCCACCGGAACCATAGTCGGTGTTTGCCCCGCCATGCTCAACCGCGATCCTGTGGCCTGGACGCAGCCTGACACCTATGTACCGGAACGCTTCCAACACATCACGAACCCTCGCAGAGCGCTCTTCGGCTCCGGACCGTTCGGATGCGTCGCAGGTGAATTTTCCAAGTCGCTCATCGCCGGGGTGTGTGACGAGATTCTGAGCAACGTGTCACTGCAGTTGATCGACCCGGTGCCACAACGACGATGCCGGGTCCACCTCACCTATCCCGCCCAACCCATCCTGGCCGACCTGCTGCCGATCGGAGCGACGAGTCGATCGCTTGATCACAGTGCCTAGCGACATATCGTCGAGTTTCTGAACCGGGAGGAATAGCCGACGACCGCACCGACCTGTGCCTGACCGTCGCTTGCGGTCTGACGGCATGAGCCTCGGATCACCATCGCAGCAGATCCCTCGATCCTCTTGCCGATGGGGCAAGATCCTGGCATGAAGGTCATCATCTTCGGCGCGACCGGCATGATTGGGCAGGGCGTCCTCAACGAGTGCCTCCGAGACGAGCGGGTCGAGCAGGTCCTCGCCGTCGGGCGCAGTTCGCTGGGCATCGAGAACCCCCGGTTGCGCGAGTTCGTCCAGCCCGATCCGACCGATCTCGCCGCGGTCTCCGGCGAGCTGCCGGAGTTCGACGCCTGCTTCTTCTGCCTCGGCGTCTCGTCCGTCGGCATGAAAGAGGAGGACTACCGCCGGATTACCTACGACCTGGCCTTGAAGGTCGGTCGCACGTTGGCGGCCGCGAACCCGACGCTGACGTTCGTCTATGTCTCCGGGCAGGGCACCGACAGCACCGAGAAGGGCCGGTCGATGTGGGGGCGGGTGAAGGGGAAGACCGAGAACGATCTGCTCGCACTTCCTTTCCAGGCGTATATGTTCCGGCCCGGATTCGTTCAGCCCACGGACGGCGTCGTCTCCAAGACCAGGCTGTATCGCGCCGTGTATGCGCTCACGAAGCCGTTGATCCCGCTGTTCAAGCGGCTGGCGCCGAACGCGGTCAACGACAATCGGGAGATCGGTCGCGCCATGCTCGCCGTCGCGGCCTCCGGGTCGGACACTCGCGTGCTCACGCCACGAGAAATCACCGCGCGAGCTGCGTCCTAGCGCGGAGTATCGGCTTCCTGCGGGAAGTCGCCGACGTGGGCGAGGAACGGCTCGCGGTGGCGGGTCGGTCAGGTCGGTTCGGCGATGAGGGGGTGGGCGGAGTCGAGCGGGATGTCGGGGCGAAGGCGGAGATGACGAGCCCGTCAGGTTCCCGGCCCTCGCTTCCACCCTGCCGTCTGTCGTCGCGGCCGATTCAGCAGGACGCGACCCGGTCGAGTAGCAGCGCGCGCTCGGCGCTCGGGCGTGGCAGGCGGCGATCGAGGCCTGCAGCACGTAGGGCGGCCGCCGAGGTGTTCGGCCCGCCGCAACGCACCCTCGGCGTGTGATGAGCAACCGGTCCCAGCGGGTCCGGTCCTGACGGTCGAGCGGCACCGGCCGGTCGTCGGCGTCCGTTCGGGTCCGGAGCCGGGACTGCGCTGACCATAATCAGCGGGCCTCAGAACAGAACGGCCGCGCCGAGGCTCGCGGTCAACCTCGCTGGCGACCGGGAACGCGCAACTCCACAATGTCGGCGCGTGATCGACGCCAGCTGGGGCTGTCCACCGTTGTTCAGTGTAGCCGAACACGCCTTCGATTCTTAGGGTGCGACTGGCGAAAATTCCTTGCTAGAAAGCAGTTGCAGACGCCACTACGCTCCGACTGAACAAACCGAACGAACGGTAGGATAAAGTGGTACGCCTGCACCATGTCGGAGTCCGATCAGCGCGCCGGCGCAGCACCCCTCGACCGGCGATCCATGCGCCGAGTCGACCTCTCCGTGTCGGGCTCGCCTTCAGCAGGCGTGCGTGGCGACTGGACCGCAACAGCGACCGATGTGCGCTATCGCGGCGAACGCTGGCGCGCGATCTCGAAACCGTCAGCCAAAGGAGAGGCAATGTTTGAGATATCCGAGCGCTCGCGGCGCTACCGCGACGAACTGCTCGAATTCATGACCGATTCGGTCTATCCGGCCGAGTCGGAATATGAACGCGAGATCGCCGAGGCGGGTGACCCGCATCACCAGCCGCAGGTCCTCGAACAGCTCAAAGTCGAGGCTCGCCGCCGCGGGCTGTGGAACCTGTTCCACCCCGATCCGCAGTGGGGCCCGGGGCTGAGCAATCTGGAGTACGCGCCGCTCGCGGAAATCATGGGCCGCAGCGCGATCGCGTCGGAGGCCTGCAACTGCAATGCCCTGGACACCGGCAACATCGAGGTGCTCAGCCGATTCGGAACGGCAGCGCATCACAAGCACTACCTCCAACCGTTGCTGGACGGAACGATGGCCTCGGGTTTCGCCATGACCGAGCCCGACGTGGCGAGTTCGGATGCCACCAACATCGAACTCGACATCCGTCGCACCGGCGATCACTACATCCTCAACGGACGGAAGTGGTTCACCACCAACGCCTTGCACAAGAACTTCGGGGTGTTGATCGTGATGGGCAAGACCGATAAGTCTGCACCGACCCACCGGCAGCAGTCGATGCTCGTCGTACCCGCTGACGCACCAGGCATCACAATCATTCGCAACCTGCCCATCTTCGGCTACCACGATCGCGAAGGTCACGGGGAACTGCTGTTCGAAGACGTCCAGGTCCCGGTTGCCGACCTGCTCGGCGAGGAAGGTGACGGATTCGCCATCGGTCAGGCCAGGCTGGGGCCCGGTCGGATTCACCATTGCATGCGGGCACTGGGTGCCGCCGAACGCGCACTGGAGCTGATGTGTCAGCGCGCCCAGTCTCGGACAACCTTCGGACTGCCGCTGGCTGAGCGCAGCAATATCCAGGATTGGATTGCCGAGTCCCGCATAGACATCGAGATGGCGCGGTTGCTGACACTCAATGCGGCGCACCTGATGGACACCGTCGGGAACAAACAGGCCCAAAGCGCGATTGCGGCGATCAAGGTGGCAGTGCCAGCGGTGGCGCTGAAGGTCGTCGATCGCGCGATCCAGGTCCACGGAGGCGCGGGACTCACCGGCGACTTACCCTTGGCCCGCATGTACGCCCACCTGCGGACGTTGCGACTTGCCGACGGGCCGGACGAGGTGCACAAGCGCGCAATCGCCCGCATCGAACTGCGGAAACATTCCGCGCCGCAGAACCCCGACCGGGCAGAGCGAATTCCCGAGATCGCAGTGGGTAGGCAATGACCAGCCCGCAGTTCACCGGCAAGGTCGCGATCGTTACCGGAGCGTCCCGCGGGATCGGCCTCGCGGCCGGACAGGCGTTGGCCACGGGAGGCGCCAACGTCGTCGTCACCGCCCGGGCACTCGAGTCCGCCACCGCCGCCGCCGGTGAAATCGGCAGTAGCGCAGTCGGTTTCGCGGCCCATGCGGCAGACGAGAACAGCGCCCGCGAGTGCATCGACTTCGTCGGGCGACGATTCGGCCGGATCGACATTCTCGTCAACAATGCCGGCACCAATCCGGCATTCGGACCGATCATCGACCAAGACCATACGCGTTTCGCGAAACTGTTCGACATCAATCTCTGGGCACCGATCCTGTGGACCCGACTGGCGGCTGCGGCATGGATGCGCGAGCACGGCGGTGTCGTCATCAATACCGCATCGATCAACGGCATGTCGGTCAGCGCCGACTTGGGTCTGTACAACGTGTCGAAGGCCGCGTTGATCCATCTGACCAAGCAACTGGCGTTGGAGTTGTCCCCACGAATCCGTGTCAATGCCGTCGCACCCGGCGTGGTTCGCACCAAGCTGGCCGAAGCTCTATGGAAGGACCACGAGGCAGAAGTCGCGGCATCGACCCCACTGGAGCGTCTCGGCGAGCCCGATGACATCGGTTCGGCCATCGCATTTATGGCTTCCGACGCGGCGTCGTGGATCACAGGTGAAACCTTGGTGATCGACGGCGGCCAACTGCTCACCTATACCGCCGAGCCCCGGACGAAGGCAGACCGTTGACCACTGAAACCACGGCAACACCAGGCGTCGACACATCGGCAGTCAGTAAATGGTTCGACACGCTCGGCCTCACGCGGACCGGCTCGCTGCGATTCGACCGCATCGGGCTCGGTCAGTCGAATCTCACCTATCTGGTCCGCGACGATGCCGGGCACCAATGGGTGCTACGGAGGCCGCCGGTCGGACACACACTGGATTCGGCCCACGACGTCGTCCGCGAAGCCCGGATTCTGCAAGCGTTGGACTCCACCGAAATACCGACTCCACGGGTTCTCGGTGTCGCAGACGAGGGCACTGTCGGTGACTCCCCGGTTGTCCTGATGGAATTCGTCGACGGGCACGTCATCGACGGCGCCGCGGCGCTGGAGTCGCTGACGCCACAGCTGCGTCGGACCACAGCGCTATCCATGGTGGACACGCTCGCGCGGATCCATGCGGTGGACCTGGACCGGGCTGGATTGTCCGACCTCGCCAGTCACAGCCCCTACGCTCAACGGCAATTGAAACGGTGGACACGACAGTGGTACGCCACCTGGAGTGGGGACAATCGCGAATTCGACGAGTTGACCGCACGCCTCACCGCGGCGATTCCGGCGAAGCAGGAGATCTCCCTGGTGCACGGTGATTTCCACCTGCGCAACGTCATCACGTCGCGGACAACCGGCGCCGTTGACGCCGTGCTGGACTGGGAGCTGTGCACCTTGGGCGACCCATTGGCCGACATGGGCTCGACACTGGCATATTGGCCCAAGCCAGGTGAAATCGCGTTCGGTCACGGTATGCCCGCGTTGGCGGGGTTGCCCAGCCACGACGAAATGGCGAATGCATATCTGAGCGCGACCGGTCGAGACGGGGCCGCCCTGCGCTTTTGGTATGTGCTCGGACTATGGAAAATCGCGGTTATCTACGCGGGCATCATGCGCCGCACACTCGATGATCCCAACAACCGCTCGGGCCTCCGGCCACCCGACGAAGCCGATGTCCTGTCCCTGCTCGGCTCGGCCTCCGGCGCCGCGAAAGAAGTGGAGTTGTAGCGGAACTCCAGTCGATCACTCGTCCATGATGGTGATCGAGGCAGGTGGCGATCTCTGAAATCTTCGAGGTGGCAGAGCAGTTCGCGGATTTGTCCGGCGGCCTCGGGGGCGACGTCCTGACCGCAGATCTCGGTCCCAGCTCTGGGAAGGCTCGACAATGAGGACCCGAGAACGCGGCGGCTCGCGCTGGTATTAGGAGGATTGTTTGGGGGGCGAACCGCGCGATCCAGCCGCCGAGCGGCGGCTCACTGATGCGCTGAAAGCGCTCGGCCCCACGGGCTGGCAGCAAGCGGATGCGGTATTCGCGGTCACGGTGGCGGGGGAAGTCGGACAACTCGCGTACTCCGTGGGCGATCAGATGGTTCCGCTATCGCCACCGGAGTCGGTGTTCGCGCTGGTCCGGGAACTGCGGACGCTTGCGGCTCGATCCGATGGCGGGCCGTGGTGGCGCATTCTCGTCGTACTGGCCGAGTCCGGCGCGATCGACATCGATTACGACTATGGCGAGCAGCCGTTCCCACCCGGACAGTTGTTCGCTCCAGAGGCGTACCGCGCCGACCTCGAGGCGTATCCGCGCGCCGAGGTACCGGTGTGGTTGGGCGCCTACATCGGCCACGGCGACCGGCAACGGCGCACTCCGCAACAGGCCGCCGCCCAAGCGCGTGGCGATCGATCACGCCAGGTGTGGGCGACGCTGGCGGAGAACGAATTTCCCCCGTTCCCGCAGATGTGGGCGCGCTGGGTGACGATCGCCGCGGCATTCGTCGCAGCCCGGTCGGAGCTCGGTCCGCGCATGCAGCCGTGGACGGGAGTGTTCGAGGGGGCGGCGTTGGACGGGTCGACGCTGCATGCGCTCCCGGCCGGGCGGGCGGTGCTCTCTGGCGGGGTGTGGAATGCCCCGACCTTGGACGCGGTCTACAACGGCGGCGAGCCGATGCCGAATCTCTATGCCGGCGCACCGGATTGGGTGGCGGATCCGGTGCTCGATCCGCGCGTTGCGTCGGGTCTGCTGTCGTTTTGCTATTGGTGGGAGGCAGGGCGCTGGTATCGCGGGGATTCACCGTCGGCGCAGGACTGCGCCGTGGCGGTGCCCGGGGTGTGGGCCAGGGAAACGGTGTTCGGTATCGTCTCCGATCTGCTCGGCACCGAGTCGAGTCCGGGTGCGCGGGAAGCGATTGCCGCACTGCTTGCCACGGCCGAGGTCGGCCGGGTCACGCGGCGGGAACTGGTTGAGGTGTTCGGCGAGGATGGCCGGTTCGATATCGACGGTGCGCTCTATCAATACTCGGTGGCGGGATTGGTGCCTCCGGCGCCGGAGCCGATGCACGCCGCGGAGGCGATCTCCCGGGTGCGGGATTACATCACCGGGCGCGTACTGGACACCACGGGATACCCGCTCGAACAGTTGGTCGCCGAACGATTCAGCGTCGGCTGGATGGTGTATGTGCCTGTGCCCGCCGGGATGGTCGCGACGGATCGGGCGATCTTCTATCTCGGTGACGACGGTCTGTTCGAGCAGTCGTCGACGTCCGTCGATCCGCCGGTCTATATCGCCGATTTCGAACGCCGTTATGCCGAACGCCACGGCTGAGACCTGGAAAGACGACAGAGGTCATGGACCGTTGGAAACGCGATCGTCGACGGACCTGACCGAATCGGCATCGGCATCGGCATCGGCATCGGAAGATGTTGTGCCGCAGCAAGATCCATGCACATACCCTCGACGTACTTCGCGGGGACCGGTGTCGAAATGATGCCGGAAGGCGGAACTGAGGGCGCTGGCGGAACTGAAGCCGAGTTCGATCGCGCGGCGATCCGCGTGGCCCGCCGCTCGATGTGTCTGTCCCGCACATCATCCTGTTCATCAGTATTGGTCCGGCGCCGGACGCTGGCGCACCGGGCTGCCGTGGCCGCGTAGGACGTCGATGGCGAACTGGGCGTATTCGACCGCGATCTGCTGTTCGGAGACAGCGCCATCGGCGCGGAACCATTGCGGCAGTGAGGTGCACATGGTGGAGATGGCGCGGGTGGCTTCGTGTGGGTACGGGGTGGTGAATTCGCCGGTGCGGATGCCCGCGGCGACCTGGTCGTCGAGCATGTGTTGGATGTCCATCCGGCGGGCGGCGATGCGGGTGCGATCGGGGTCGTCGAGGCTGCGCATTTCGCTGGCGCCGATGAACGCCAACTCCGGACGGTGGGTGTGGAACAGCGCGAGGGCTTCGACCATGTTGGCGAATCGTTCGATCACGTCGGCGCCGTCGTCTCGAGCGGCCGGGATGCGCCAGTGCAGTTCGGTCATCGCGAGGTCGAGGATGGCGATGAGCAGGTCTCGTTTGCTCGGATAGTGGTGGTAGACGCCGGCGACGCTCATGCCGGCGTTTGCCGCGATGATCCGCATCGTCGCGCCATGGTAACCGGTTTGCACGAATGTGGATATCGCCGCCTCGAGGGTGGGATCGAGCGGTAGCGGCGCGAAGGTGCGCCAGGTGTGGCGGGCTGCACTGTGGGTGTGGTCGCTCGTGCGGGTGTCGACGACCGATGCGGGGCGGGCGGTTAGGATATCGACGGTGGATACGCCCAGTTCGGCGGCGATGCGGTCGAGGCGGTCCACGGTGAGCGGTGTTTTGCCGTTCTCGATGGCGCTGAGGGTTCCAGGGCTGACGTCGATCCGGCGCGCGAGTTCACGTAACGACACACCGGCGGCACCGCGAACCCGCCGCACGAGCCGACCCGTGCCCCGTGTGGCTTCACCCGGCTCCGCATGTTCAGTCATGCTGAACATGCTATCTGGATTTGAGCAGGAAGTGAGGGGCAGTGCTCCGCTGTCTTGCGCGACATTGCGCTGCGGCGTGGTGGCCTTATGAACGTCAACCAATCGAACGTACGGTCTGTTCGGTCGGATGACGTAACGGGATGTCGGCCGTTTCGGCGGCACCAACTGACTTGCTCGACGAAGGGTTGGTCACCGTCTGATGAGACCGAGCCCACGACGTACCGCGCGATCCCATCGCACTGGAAGCGTTGGATCCCCTGAAGTTTCGGGTCAGCCTTGTACTCTCTGGGAATTACACTTTCTCATGCTGCGCATGCTGGTCACCGTGCGGTTGGCTTTGTCGGATTCGGTGCCGCACCGGCACTCTCGGTCATCATGGTCGATCCGATTCCTTTGTCGATCAGGGGTGGAGGGCGCTGACGATCAGGAGTTCATGCGGGTGGACAGGGCGGCGGCGAACTCGATTACGCGCGCCACGGTCCGCTCGCGGAGCCCGTCGGTGAAGCGGTTGGTCGGGCCGCCGACGCTCAGCGACGCCACCGCATGGCCGTCGGGGCCGAGTGTGGGGGCCGCGACGGCGCATACGTCGTCGCTGTAGTCCTCCATGCTGATCGCGTAACCCTGTTCGCGAACCTCGGCGAATTTGGCCCGCAATGCCGTCTTCGCGGTAGTGCTGCGGGGCGTGAACTGCCGGCGTTCGTCAGCCAGGGCGACCGCCTCGATCTCCGGCGAGAACGCCGCCAGCACGACGGGCCCCGCCGCGACGTGGTACGGGATCACGGCACCGACCGCGAGTCCGTGTACCTGCACCGCGTTGCTTCCCACGCTCGTCTCGATCGTCGCCGCTCCGTGCTGGCCCGGGACCATGAGGAAGGCGGTGTCGCCGAATTCGTCCGCCAGTCGCTGCATGAACGGCAGGGCCTCGTTGCGCAGGTCGAGAGGGCTCGTGCGATCGCGCCCAGGACCAGGAGTCGGGTGCCCAGGCGATAGCCGCCGTTCGCCGACCGAACCAGCCAACCGACGGACACCAGGGTCTGGAGGAGCCGGTAGGTCGTCGTCTTGTTGTAGCCGGTCTCACGGGTGAAGTCGGCCGAGTTCGCCAACCTCCTCGACATGTTCACCGACGCGGTTCGGCGCGCACCCGACCAGGACGCGATCCGGTACTTCGACGGCGCGTTGAGTGTGGCCGACCTGGACGCGGCGTCGGACGCACTCGCGGCAGCGCTGCAGGGGCTCGGCTTGGCCGCAGGCGACCGCTTGGCGCTTTTCTCCCAGAACAACCGCGCCTTCGTGATCGGCATGCTCGCGACATGGAAGGCAGGCGGCATCGCGGTCTCCGCCAACCCGATGTACAAGGAACGCGAGCTCGGCCACGTCCCGCGCGACTCCGGTTCCCGGGCGCTGATCTGCCGCGACGGGCTGCACGGCGTCGCGCGAACAGTGCTGGCTGACGGCGACACCGAGGTCGACATGGTCGTCTGCTTCTCGGGCCGCGACTTCCAGACCCGCGACGACGAGCGTGTGTTCGGCCTCGGCAACGGTGCACGCACCACGATCGAGGGGACGCACGACCCTCGTCACACTGCTCGAGGAACACACCGGGCGTCGACCGATCGTCGTTCCTCCCGCAGGTCCCCATGACACGGCCTTCCTCGTCTACACCTCCGGCACGACAGGCGACCCCAAGGGCGCGAAGCTCACGCATGCCAACTTCGTGTTCAACGCGCGCAGCTACCGCGAGTGGATGCAGCTCGGGCCAGAGGACGCGATCCTCGCCATCGCACCCCTGTTTCACATCACCGGCCTCGTGGGCCACGGGATCCTGTCGCTGCTCATCCCCGCGCCGCTCGTGCTGAGCCATCGATTCCACCCCGCGGTCATGGTCGACGCGATCCGTGAGCACCGACCCGTGTTCACTGTCGGCGCCATTACCGCGTTCGTCGCTCTCGCCGCGGTGCCAGGCGTGGGCCCGCCGGACTTCCGCTCGCTGACGAAGATCTACTCCGGCGGGGCGCCGATCGCACCGGCCGTGGCCGACAAGCTCGAGGTTGTGCTCGGTGGCTACATCCATAACGCCTATGGGCTGACCGAGACATCGTCGATCACCCACGTCGTACCGCCCGACCAGCGCGCGCCGGTCGACCCCGACTCGGGAGCACTCTCGATCGGGGTGCCGATCGCCGCCGTCCACGCTCGGATCGTCGACGAGGACCACCGCGACCTCCCACCGGGTGAGGTCGGCGAGCTGCTGATCTCGGGACCGCAGGTCGCCGCCGGCTACTGGGAACGCCCGGACGCCACCGCCGCGTCCTTCCCGGGCGGCGAACTGCGCACCGGCGACGTCGGGTTCATGGACCCCGACGGCTGGTTCTACCTCGTAGACCGCAAGAAGGACATGATCATCGCCGCCGGCTACAAGGTGTGGCCACGTGAGGTCGAGGACGTGCTCTACTCCCACGATTCGGTTCGTGAAGCCGCCGTCATCGGCGTGCCGGACGAGTACCGAGGGGGAGACGGTGCACGCGTTCGTCGCACTGCGCGCGGGAGCCTCGGTGACCGAGGCCGAGCTGATCGACTTCTGCAAGGCCCGGATGGCAGCGTACAAATACCCGCGTGCGGTCTTCTTCGTCGACGAACTTCCCAAAACCGCCAGCGGCAAGATCCTCCGACGCGAGCTGCGCCGATCCTGAGCCGGAGCCGGCCGCGCACCGGATAACACCACGAAGGAATCGGCCACGCTCAGCCCGCGGCCCGCGGTGGCCTTCGGTGCCGGCCTGAACGCTCGCGCGTACCGGCTGCCGAGGCCCGACGGCACCGTCGACTATGCGCTGGACCGATAGCGTTGTACGACAGCGGCTTCGATCATGCCCTGCCGGCCGCGTGCTGGTGAGCAGCCTGCTGATCTACTTGTCGCCCGCCGCACGGAACCAGCTGTTCGGCCATCGCAGCCGGCATCCCACGCGTGATGCGAAAAGCAGGTCATCGAAATTCAGACCTGCTGCCCATGTGGACCTGCTTATGATCCGCGCTGAGAATCTATGCGGCACGAATGAATCCGATCGGCAACCGATCGTTTTCGCCCCTTTCATGTATTTTTCGATCGTGTCGCCGTTTCGAGCTCGGCAAAATAGGCTGCCGGTCAGAAATTGCGAGCGGTCTGTCGATTTTCCCATCATCTCCGATCAACTCGAATTCGTAGATATCTGTGTCGGATGGAGAAAATTCGGGACCGACACACCAGGAATGCCGGGGTCGATATGATCGGTATGCAGCCTTTCGCTATGCGAATCCTTCATAGCGAACGCGATCCATCCGTGCGGGAGGTGGTCGATGAACGGTATAGCGTTCGGCCGCTACCGATTGCAGGAGCTGATCGGTGAGGGTGGCATGGGCAAGGTGTGGCGGGCCTACGACACCGTCACCGACCGCATAGTGGCGGTCAAATTACTGCCCGCGCACTGCGCGAGCGATCCCATCTTCCGGGAACGATTCCGACGTGAGGCTCACGATACCGCCCAGCTGCGCGAACCACACGTGGTCCCGATCCACGGTTACGGCGAAATCGATGGCCACCTCTACCTGGACATGCGCCTGATCGAGGGCGCCGACGCGAAAACTCTGCTTCACCGTGATGGTGCTATGAAGCCGCAGATGGCGGTGGCGGTGATCACCCAAGCCGCGGCGGCGCTGGATGCGGCACACGCCCAAAGTTTGGTGCACCGCGACGTCAAACCGTCCAATCTGTTGGTCACCGACAGCGGCTTCGTGTATTTGATCGACTTCGGCATCGCCCACGCGGCCGATGACACCGCGTTGACCAGTACCGGCACCCAGGTAGGAACTTTGGCCTACATGGCTCCGGAGCGATTCACAACCAGCGTTGCCGACTCCCGATCCGACGTGTACGCCCTCACCTGTGTGCTGTGCGAATGCCTGACGGGAATCCCACCTTATCTGGGCAACAGCACGGAGCAACAGATCGCAGCACACCTGACAGCCGATCCTCCCGCGCCGACCACGCGCCGACCCGACCTGCCGGGCGGGTTCGACGATGTCGTCGCCCGGGGCATGGCGAAAAGCCCAGACGACCGCTACCCGACCGCAGGAGAACTGGCCGCGGCCGCCCGCGACGCCCTCAGCACCGGTCCCGTGGTCATCACCGGAAGTAGCAGCAGAACCAGAACTACATCAACCCCAACGCACGGATTCGAAGGTCACAGCGATCGGCCCGGCACACCGCCGCGGATCCCGCTCACAGAACCAGGCACGGAGCAAGATTCCACAGCCCACGCCGGACCCGTCATACATCCTGGGGGCCCGCAACCCCTCCGATCCGAATCGGTGCGGATCCGGAGAGACGGCGTGGCGCCACCGCGACGTAAACGGCCTGTCATTCGCATAACGGTGGCCGTGGTTGCCGTACTGATCGCCGCGGCGATGGTGGCGGGAATTTGGCAACTGACCCACCGCTCCATAGCCCAGCTCGCTTTCGACGGCAAGTACGAGGTCACCTATACCCCCCGAACTATGAACGGGAAGCCGGACGACCGGCCCCGAGATACTCGGGTGTGGTCGGTTCGATCGCACTGCCCACCACAGAGCGAACGCTGTGTAGCCGCGATAACCAGCCAGAACCCGTCCGAGCCGGAGAAAGCTCCAACTCAGTTCGTCGCGGACTATCGCGACGGCACGTGGTTGATCACGAGAGAGCTATCGCCCCAGCCCGATGCCGATTGTGAAAGTCCGATCACCAATATGCCCCAAATCGTCCCGGCATGGCAGCGGCTCCAATTTCGATCCAGTGCCCCGTCGTGGACCGGAACCTACTCCGCCTTCGTCGGCGGGCCCTGCGCGTACATCCAAGAGGAAGAGATAACGCTTTCCCGCCTCGGCGACATCGACCCGAAGGTCGCCGTCGTTCCGCCCGAAACCATTCCCGTCCGCGTCGATAGCCCGCCCATCGCGCTGATCAGTGGCACCTACGACGTGACCGTCACCTACACAGCGACACCGGATCTTCCCAAGCCTCCACCGCCGGACAAGATCAGGCAGCGATACGACACCATCTGCGTACGCAGCGGCGACCGCTGCGCCGCGACGACACAGGCAGATCCGCGGACAGATCCACGCGCCGTCTTTTCTCCGTTGTTCGTGCTCGAAAGCGGGGTATGGCAAACCAGCTATACCAGTCCTTATCCCTGCAACGTGGGCTCGAACGAGCCGCACACCAACGCGACATTTCATTGGCAGTTGTTCCCGTCCACTGCCAGACCCGACCCCACCGAATTCTTTGCAGGCACATGGGTCCGTGACAAAGCCGACCCGTGTCCCGCGACCAGCCGCGCCACTGTCGAAATGCAGCTGGTCGGCTCGGTCGGCGCGCGGCCCGCTGTCGCCGGACACCAACGCTGACCAGCAGCCCTATCCATCAGCCGTTGGGTGGGCCGGCCTTCATGCGCATCAATCCCCGCACTGGTTGTCGCCCTCGCCATCGACAATGTCGAAGCCCGCCTGACCGGCAATGCCGAGGGTTGCACGACCGGCGTACCGTGTCCGACCCGCGCACTACGCTCGGACAGCACCGGTTTCGACTCGACAGCGGCAAGGACCTTGTAGGGAAGGGCACCATCCGCGGGCGGACTGCCGCATTCGGCGCTAACCGATCGGCAGCGCGCTCAGGATCGGGTCGTAGACCCAGTCCAACATGCGCTCGGCGTCGTTCTTTGCGGCGACGTCGCTGTCGGGTGAACTGTGCAGGACGACACCGATCAGCGGTATCCCTGCCCGGACCGTCTCGAACAGCAAACAGGTTCCCGCGGCGTCGGTGTATCCGGTTTTGATGCCGACGGTGCCGGGATAGTCGTGCAGCAGCAAGTTCGTGGTCTGCCAGAGATGATCGCGGTTGCCCGGGCCGGCGGGCAGGTGATAGCTCTGCGACCCGGCGATGTCGCGGAACACCGGCAGGCTCATAGCGCGCAGGCCGAGGGCCACCAAGTCCGCCGGTGTGGAGTAGGTGGAGTGGTCGGTGGGGGCGGGAAGTCCGCTGGGGTCGGTGAAATGCGTTCCGGTCAAGCCCATTTGATGTGCGGTCTCGTTCATTGTGGCGATGAAGTTTTCTTGGCCGGGCCCGTAGGCCTCGGCAAGGGCATAGGCCGCGTCGCAGCCGGACGGCAGCATCATCGCGTAGAGGAGCTGGCGCGCGGTGAGCACCTCGCCGGGGACCAGGTCTGCGGTGCTTCCGTCGTACTCGGCGCTGTAGGCGATGGCTTCTTGCGGCACGGTAATGGTCCGGTCGAGGTCGCCGGTGTTGATCACGACCAGTGCCGTCATCACCTTCGTGATGCTGGCGATCGGGACCGGGATATTCGGCTGTCGCGACCACAGCACCGTGCCGGTGATTCCGTCCGCCAGCGCTGCCCCGGACGCCTGCACCGCAGCCGGCTCGGAAGTCAGCCAAGGCAACTGAAGGTGGGCATCGCTCGCGGCAGGGGTGGCCGCGACGCTATGACCGGCTACCACGACCAGCGTCCCGGCGATGGCAGCGTGCAACAATCGGGCAAATGTCCGCATCGCCACATTGTGTCGTGCGACCCCGTCGACCAGTGGGATTTCATCGACGGAATCGCCGCGCCGTTTCGGCGAGCATGCGGCCGGCTGATCCAGAGATGTTCTGAGGCCGACGCTTCTCGGGTGCGACCGCTGCGCGTCCCGCCCACTGACGGCATCGACACAGTTCACCGCAACGGGCCTGGCCCGCGGGCGACACGGCCGGGGATCGTCTCGGCATGGGGCCCTTTGTCGGTCAGGTCGGATCGGCGATGAGGTGGTGGTAGGCGGTGTCGAGCGGGATGTCGACTGCGTACCAGGCCGCGGGTCGATCGCCGTCGCGGGGGCACCAGGCGGTCGCGATACATAGTCGGGCCACTTCCCCGGTGGCCAGGCCGGGCAGATGCCACGTAATTCGGGCCGGATCTGTGTATCGCACACCGTATGCGGTGGGGATCTCGTGCTCACCGGTGCGCAGCAGGTGCGCCCAACTGGCGGGCATCAGCCGACCGTCCGCGGCATGCATGGCCAGCAGTTCGGAATCCGGGCCGCCGATCGACACCATGAAGTGTTCGTTCTCGACACTCACGGCCGCGAGGCATTCGCCGGAATCCGGGCCGCCGTAGGCATCGGCGGGCACGTTGGTCAGTTCGGCCGAGACGACCAATCCGGGCAACCCGTCGCATGCCTGCACCTGCCAGATTCCGGCCCACATCGGGACCGGTACGTCGCCGTCCCAGGGCGGTACGTCGATGCTTCCGATCAGCAGATCAACCGTTGCGGTTGGATGGCGCCACCGGTGCAGGCGTGAGCCGTTCGCCAAGCGCCATACAGTATTCGGCTCGGCCGGTAGCGCATCCGATCCGAGCGAGACGGAGAACTCGACTGTGCCGAGGGGTGTAACGATCACAGCGGGATGACGGTCCGCCTGTGCCAGATGGTCGGTGGGGAGCATGCGCCCCATCATGCAGGTTTGCCTTCACGAACCACCGGTGGGTCGCCCGAGTGCCGAACCGGTCCTCCGCTTCCGAAATCCGCACTGCAGTTCGGCGAAATCGCGTAATTGCTCTCTGCCTGAGCAGGTCTCGCTTTCCCACAACTTCGCGGCAGTTCGGGTCGGCGCGATACGCGGGAGGATCACAGTGATCCACCGGCGTCGACCATCTGTGTAGTGTCGGTGACGAACTTTGCGTCATCGGACACGAGATGCACAACAGTGTTGGTCACGTCCTCGGGTTCCAACGCCGCGATCGGAAGCCGGTTCAGAGTCCGGGCCGCTTCCTCCCACTCGGCGTGCCCGGGGTTCTCCAGGTCGGGCCGGAACAGCCGAAATGTGGATTCGTTGAGAACCATTGCGGTGGTCACAATCGTGGGATGGACGGTGTTGACTCGGATACTCTGCGGAGCCAGCTCTTTCGCCAGCACCTTCATCAGCATGACCAGACCTGCCTTGGCTGCCGAATAGTGGGCTATGTTCTCGTTGGCGTACATCGCAGCCAACGAGCTTGTCACGACAACGGAGCCGCCTCGCCCGCCGTCGATGATGTGTGGGACCGAAGCCTTCAGTGACTTCCATACTCCGGTGAGGTTGATATCGATCATGTCTTGCCAGGTCTCTTCGCTCATTTCGAGCGTCGGCCCCGGGCTGGCGATACCCGCGTTGGCGACAACGATATCGAGCCAGCCGAAAGTGGTTACTCCCTCCTGGACCACGGCCGCCATGGTCGCATAGTCGCGGACATCGGCGTCGCGAGCGACGATGCGCCGGCCAGCTGCCTCGACCGAACGCGCTGTCGCAGCGAGATCCTCGGCGCTGGCCAGCGGATACTCGACACTACCCACCATCGCAGTGGTATCGATCGCGATGATGTCGGCGCCTTCGCGCGCGAAACGTACGGCATGACTTCGACCCTGACCGCGCCCCGCACCCGTGATGAATGCGACCTTGCCGTCAGTTTGCCCATAGGCCTGTTCGCCTCCGCCTGACTCGACATGACAATGGTTCTGACAACAGTCGACACTCGCACCGTGGGACGGCAGGGCCGAGCACTGGCTTCGCATCGTCGGTAGGTTCGATGCAGCCGACGTTACCGTCGATCCAGACCGTGCTACCGAGCCATGCGTAATCGTTACCGATCGCCGACACCTTCAGGTTCTCCAGCAAAACCATCTACCGCCACACGACTGTCCCGTGTTCGTCGGCGCTCGAGATCGCGGGTGCGACTTCGTCGGGGAGCAGGTCGAGCCAGGGGCGAGTCCGGGGCTGTCGGGGTCGCATCAGCGATTTCCAGACCGTGCGTGGGGCGCGGGCAGGTTCCGTCGCTCCGTGGCGGAGGGCTCTGGATGTGTCGCGGGATCACCGCGGATCCTCACTTGGCGTCTGCGTAGCAGTCCACCACCGCGGTCGTGAAAGGGAACCGCACCGGTGTCGACCCGAAGGCGATCCGGCCGGCGGTCTCGGCCGCGGTCGCGATCGCCGCGGCGACCGTTTCGGCCTCTTCCGCCGGGCAATGCACGATTACCTCGTCGTGCTGAAAGAAGGCCAGTTCGCCGCGCAGCCCCGCGCGGGTCATGGCATGACGCAGACCCGCCAACACCAGTAGCGTCCAGTCGGCTGCGCTACCCTGCACGACGAAGTTTCGGGTGAAGCGGCCACGAGCACGCGCCGCGGGGTTGCTGCCATACCCGCCGGAATACCCCTGCTCCTGATCCGCCTGGTCGGATGATTCGGGGGGCGGCGAACAGGTGCGGCCTAACCAAGTGCGCACCAGGCGGCCCTCCTCACCAGCACTGGCCGCATCGTCGACATACGCCACCGCGGCCGGATAACGGCGACGAAGTTCGGCCATGTGGGTAAGGGCATCCCCGGAGGTCTGGCCGTAAATGGCGCCCAATAGCGCGACTTTGGCTTGTGCGCGATCGCCGTCGAAGGCGCGGATCGCCAGATCCGCGTACAGATCGTCGCCGCGGCCGGCAACCTCCATCAGCCCCGGATCGCGGGAGATCGCGGCAAGCACGCGTGGCTCCATCTGATCGGCGTCGGCGACCACCAGGCGCCAACCCGGGTCCGCGCGGATCGCTTGACGAATCACCTTGGGGATCTGCAGGGCACCGCCACCGTTGGTGGTCCAGCGGCCGGTAATCGTTCCTCCCGGCACGTATTCGGGACGTAAGCGGCCGTCGTGTACCCACTGCTCGAGCCAGGACCAGCCATGGGCGGTGTAGAGGCGGTAGAGCGATTTGTAGGCCAACAGTGGCGCTACCGCAGGGTGATCGATCTCCTGGAGTTCCCATTTTCGAGTGGAGGACAACGAGATCCCGACGCGGGCGAAGGCTCTGATGATGTCGTTGGGTAGGTCGGGCCGGACCCGCACGCCTTCCCCGAAAGCACGCGACACTTCATCGGCCAGTTCCACCATCCGGCGCGGTAACATCCCGCCCGGAATGCGTTCACCCAGCAACACGTCGAGCAACTCCCGGTGGACGTCCGCACGCCAGGGGATCCCGGCCCGAGACATCTCCGTGGCCACCAGCATGCCCGCCGATTCAGCGGCGAGCAGCAGCCGCATCCGCTCCGGACATTCGGTTTCGGCCGTGCGGGCCACCTGTCCCGCGTAGACCTCCAGCAGTGCGGTGAACTCGTCCGTGCCGGGTGGTAGCGGCACCGGGCCCGAATCGAACAGGGACGGTTGGGTCTCGGCGGGCCGTGTGGGCGCGTCCGGCGGGACGGGCAGATTGTGCAATCGCGCCCACGAGGCCGCCAACGAGTGGGCTTGCCCGGACTGACCCTCCTCGTGGCCGATCAGCAGCGCCTCCGCGGCCTCGACGTCGTAACAGCGGTCGACGCGCACACCGGCCGCCAGCAGGTGCCGATAGATCTCGGCGGTCGATCGCCACACCCACCGATCGACCTCGGGACGTGAACGCACTGCCGCGGCGAGCGAGGACTCGTGCAGCACCGGTCCCGCAGGCCGACCGTCCTGATCGAGTGGACACAGCCGGGCGCCACCCTCGCCGGTTTCCGCCACCGCCCATCTCATGTCCACGAGTCTTGCAGCGGACACTGACATCGCTGACACATCCGCCACCAGGTGGCGGTTTCCGGAAGTGCGCTGCTATACCGGAGATCGACTACGCCGGAGATCGACCTCTGTCCCCCGTGCACGGTCTGCCGGATTCGGGATCCGGGTGACCAGTACCCGGTCGTCGATCAGCCCGAGGTCGGCAACAGGCCCAGCGAGCGGGTTCGGTGGTGCTCGCCGCTGTGGGTGTGATCATTCGCCGTGATCGTCTTCGTGGATTCGGAACTCGGGTGAGGTGCCGCTGAAAGGGACGCAGTCGGTGCCGAGCCGCACGGCGTCACCGAAGTACCGGATCCGGTAGCTGCCGGGAGTCGCGTCGGCGGGGATGTGCCAGCCGATGGTGACTCGCGAGCTCTGGGCTGGTCCACGCGACCAGTTGAAGGTGGTCGACCAGTCGCCGTCGTCGGCGATCGTTCGCCAGCGTTCCCCGTCGCGCCGCTGCACCATGAGATAAGTACTGCCACGGTGCAAGTCGTGGTTGGGGTGCGCGCCGACGAATTCGACACTCACCCGCTCTCCGGCGTGATACGCCGGCTCCGGCTCGGTGAGCACGTCGCCGAAGTTCCGTCCCATTGATGGAAAGTCCGGCGGCGGCGTTGTTTTCGACGGTCGCTGCAGTTGCGACAGATCGGGTGCCGCGGCGCCGGACGGCATCGCCTTCTCGTCGCGCATCGCTGTCGCGAGCTGTGCAGCGATCTGCTGCAGAGCCGGCAACTCCCATCGACCGAACAAGGTGCTCGCGCCCTCGTAGTGCTGTGCGTCGTACTCCTCGGGAGTCGTGACGTAATGGACATAGGCGTTGCTGTATCCGGCGATCACGACGTTGGCCAGCTCGGTGCCGAGGATGGCCGCCACCGTGCGCCGCAACCGCAGGCCGGCGGTGATCGTCGCTTCGCCGGGAATGCCGAGTAGATACAGCTCGCCGATCTGGATGAGTTGCACCGGAACGATCTCTTGTACATACGGCCTGAGCCGATTGAGCAGCCCGCCCGGAGCGACGATCGCCTTGGGTGACTGCGCATCCCGCAGTGCCGGCGCGAACCGGTACGCCAACCGCGACAGCAGATCCCAGCCCGGATTACGGCCTTCGCGAAAGGTCTTCCAGTGGGTGGGCCCGTCGAACCCCGCACCGGCGAAGGCGGCCGCCCCTGCGGCAGGTCTGCCGGTGCGGTGCTCGCGCCCATCTCCGGTGAACTCCGCGGACACGGTCACCGCGGACAGGTCGACGTGCACGAAGCGGTGATCGATGCTGCCGGCCATTCGAGGCATGTACCCGGCGGCGAGTTTCGCAGCGGCCTCGTATTGACGCAGGCCGAGGATCCGGGTGTTCTCGAACTCGTCGTCAGTGGGGCCGTGACCGGGCCTGCCGTCGAGGTTGGGCGACATATCACCGGCGTTGGTCTGCGCGAATGCTGCGACGAAGTCGGGATCCGGGTCCGCCAGGTAGTCCACGTCCTCGACCACGCGCTCCCAGTGATAGGCCGCGTATCCCTTGTGGTCGCCGCTGATCAGCGTGTTTCCGTTGGTCATCGACGTGCCGTGCGAGGCGAACCAGTTGATGGCGCCGACCGGTTCGCCCTCGCGATCGATGCGCAGCAGAGTCGTTCGCGGATCGATGGCGTCGGGGAAGAAATCCTTGTCCTCCTGCGGATTACGGTCGAATGCCGCACGCGAGCGATTGACGCTGGCCTCGCGCAGTTCGCCGTGTATCAGACGCAGAGTGGCCGGTGCGAGATCCTCGTGTGCCCGCTCTGCCGCCTCGACGATACCGTCGATGATCGCCGCAAAGGTCTTGGGGCGGAAACCGATCGAGCTGTTGTACAACCGGTGGTGCGAATAACCGCCGGGCCCGCAGTGGGTGTGGGTTGCGGTGATCATCACGTTGGACTCGGTGTAGCTGTCGCCGAAGCGCTGAGCCAGGCGGCGCAGCACTTCCTGGGTGATGCTGGAGAAGATCAGCGGCAGGTCGGTCACGACCAGCAGCACTCGTCGATCGAGGATCGGGTCCGCGAAGACGAAAGCGCGAGCGCGCAACCGGAGGTGTATTCCGGCGGTCTTCTGATCGGCCTTGCCGTAACCGAGCATGCCGACCTCGGCCGCTTCTCCGGTGATGTCGGCAATCGCGCGCCCGACCAGGTGGCGGTCGGTTGAATACTTCGTTTCCGGCATCGACCTCTGTCTTCCGTCCTGTTGAACCGGCCCGCGGCAGCGGTCTGGAATTCTTACACCGACAAACTAGCGAAAGCAAAGTCGGGATTATGTTGTGTGACCCATGATTTCGCTGGTTTCATACGTCGAGAAGGGTGGTTTCGGGGCAAGCGGGGCGAGATCGTCGACCATGAAAGTTCCTACCCGATCCTGATCTGCGGAGCCTCACCGTGCCTGCTGTGTCATCGTCTCCTATCGCCATGCGTTCGCGCCACCTCGACCTGGTCGGCGCCAAGCAGAGCCAGGGTGCGCTGGACGTTCTCGAGTCGGTCCCCGATCGTCCGGTTGTCCGCTGCGGGAGTGCAGCACTGCTGGATCGAAGGCAATCGAGGACCGTCCCGATGTCATCGGCAGACACTGACCGATGAAACGTGGGTTGCCGAAATCGAAACGGAGATCGTTGGACTCGCGGGCTGGCTTCCTCTCGGCGCCTGAGCGGTTCGCTGACGCGATGAGCTCCTGATCAGTCGGCGGTGTATCGGCTCGCGAGAGCGTGGGCGGTGCGGGCCGCGCGGTCCTCCGCCCAGGCTGAGGAGTTCCTGGCGCCGGGCAGCATGTCCTGCCGATGGAACAACGCCAACCCGTGCGCGGCCGTGGCCACTTGGATCAGCAGATCCAGCGCCGACTCCGCCGCACCGGTGATCCGGCTGGTCACCGGCGTGAGGTCGTCGTGCAGAACGCTTCCCGCGCGAGCGAGTTCGGGGTGGCGGGTCTTGTCGAGGCCGGCCAGGAAGGTGATGTCGAACAGGGCGCGCTCCTCGATGGCGAACCGCACATACGCGGCGGCGAACGCGGCCAGCTGGTCGGCCGGGACGGTATGCGCGTCGACCGCGCCGCGGTAGCGGCGCCTTTGCTCCTCGTAGCCCTTCAGTGCCAGCGACGTCAGCAGGGCGTCACGGTCGGCGAAGTGCTTGTAGGGCGCCGCGACGCTCACCCCGGCGCGCCGACATGCCTCGGCGAGGGTGAATCCGTGCGGGCCCTTCTCGTCGACCAGGGCGAGAGCGGCCTGTTCCAGTGCGTTGCGCAGATCTCCGTGGTGGGTGCCGGTGGGCCGGGTCCGGTTGACTCGCACACGTCCAAGGTTAACATTACTAACCAATGGTGAATGGCATTAACCATGGCTGGACACCGCCCCTACAACAGGACTGTCGCATACGGACACTCCAAGCTGGCCAACCTGCTGTTCACCTACGAACTCCAGCGCAGGATGGCGGACGCCGGCCCTCTCGCGGTCGCAGCCCACCCCGGCGGCGCCGACACCACCGGTTCGAAGACAGCGATGTCCCACTCCGCCACGCTCACACGCGCGGCGTTCGCCGTCATCCGGCCGCTGCTCCTGCAGTCACCTGCTCTGGGAGCCTTGCCCGTGCTGCGTGCGGCCACTGACCCGCACGTGCGGGGAGGTCAGCACTACGGGCCGCGCGGATTCCAGCAGAGCAAGCGGTACCCCACAGTCGTCCGCTCCAGCCCGCAATCCCATGACGCCCATCTCCAGCGACGCCTGTGGGCCCGCTCCGAAGAACTGACGGGCATCGACTTTCCCTTATGAGGGACCGACCGTTCGATTCTCGAGCCCTCCCGCCGCCGTCTGCCACAAATACGCGAACAGGCGGTGGTATCTCCTGCGGCGGCTTGGGTGCCGACGCCGGCGGTTACTCGGATTGCTACGCCCGATTACATCGGTGGATCGCGGCTGAAGCAGGTGCGAACTCGGCTCCGACTACGCGTAGTCCAGTTCGTTGCCGCTCCTGTCGGCGTTTCGCCCAATCGTCATCTTGCGCTACGGAAGTTCGATCTGGTCAGGCTCGGGCAGCGCGTCTGGGCGTTCGTCTGTATACCAGGCATATTCGATTCCGCTGAGCCAGCCGTTCTCGACCCATAACATGATCTCGCCGATCGGTGATCCGTCGCGAGCGGTGACCGCTCCGCTGGCGAAGATCCCGTCTCGCGAACCGGATGCGTGCACCGCACCGGGCCGCACGGCCAGATCGACGCTGGGTGAGCCGATGCCCCAGGTTGCAATGACCTGGCAATACGGCACCTGTGCCAGGTATTCGGCGGTGCCGGCGGCGCCCGAGGACAGCAGCTTGGTGACGACGCCGACTTCTAGGTAGGTCAGCGTCCGCGGCTGAATCGGCCTGCTACTCATCGGTCTCCTCGCTTTTCGCGCTATTCATCATGGAATGTATGTGGCGATGAACCAGTTGCGGCAGGCGCGCCGTAGCGGATTTCGACGGCCCGGCCGCGTCGGGCGTCGGCGAACTCGACGAAGCGCGAATTCTTGGTGCGGATGAGCAGCCGATTCTATTGCGGGACAGCGTGAAAACACCGCCACTCATCGCTGCTGGTCGGATCCGACGGCCCGACACGGGGTCCGGAGATCGCGTCGTCTCGGCGACTGGGATTGCTTCTCAGCGCCACGTTTCGAGACACCCGGCCGGGACCTGTAGTCCCGAGCGCTCAGTTGTGGGCGAGAAGCGTTGTCAGCGCGACGTGTAGGGCCGTGCCGGTCAGGACGCTGAGTACGGCGTTGCGTCGCCACAGGTGCAACGCCAGGGTGACGGCGAGAGCGGGACCGGTGACGGTCAGTTGAGCGGGCGTGATGGCGCGCAGAGTGTATGCGGCGAGGATCACCATGACGCCGACGGGCATGTGCCGGCTCAGGTAGTCGACAGTGGTGCTCGTCCGCAGCGGGGCCAGGACGGCGAACGGGAGTGCGCGGAGCGACCAGGTGATCGAGGCACAGAGGGCGACGGCAGAGAGCAGGTAGCTGGTGTCAGGCACGGGAGTGGTCTTTCGTGGTGAGCGCTCGACGGATCAACAGTGCGGCGGTGAACAGGCCCAGGGCGGTCGGCAGCAGTTGTCCCGGCAGCAGGATCCGGGCCACCAGCGCGCAGACCAGCGCTGTGACCGGGACGGGTATGTCGCGGTCGGCGCGGTAACCATCGATGGCGAGCACGACGAACAGTGCGGTCAGAGCGAAGTCGAGTCCCTCGAGTCGTACTGGTAGCAGAGCCGCGGCGCTGCCGCCGACGGTGGCGCCGGCGACCCAGTAGCCCTGACACAGGAGTTGTAGCCACAGGATGCGTCTACCGCTCCATTCCCGCGCGGACGCACTGGTGGTCAGTGCGTAGGCCTCATCGGTCAGCACGAAGGTCGCATATGCCTTGGCCCACCGGCCGCGGATCCGGTGCAGCGGAAAGGACAGCGAGTAGAAGACGTGGCGGAAATTGACCAGAAACGCGGTCAAGGCCACCTGGGCCAGTGGTGTGGTCGCGGTGACGAGCCCGATCAGGAGGAATTCCAGGGATCCGGCGTAGACGACACCGGCGAAGGCAGGTGCCCACCACCAGGCCAGATGTGAATGAACGACCAGTACACCCAGGGTCGAACCGAGGAGGAACAACGCGAGTCCGACCGAGCTGGAGTCGGCCAGCGCCGCCCGCAGATCCGGCCGCGACCGTTCGTGACGTGGTGGGCCCGCGATCCCGGAATGCGCCGTCCCTGTCGAACTGTTCATCTGATTATTTTATGTGGGTAGGGGCGTAATATGGTTTCCGAAAATTCCGCAGAACCGCGAGTATTGGAAAGAAATGCTGCTGGATTCGGTCGATCAAGATATTTTGTTACAACTTCGCCGGGACGGGCGGCTGACGAATGTCGAGCTGGCCAAGCGCGTGGGCCTCACGCCGCCACCCTGCCTTCGCCGGGTGAAGCGGCTCGAGGACGCCGGGATCATCAGTGGCTACCGGGCGCGTATCGATCCGGCGGCGTCGGGCCGGGCGTTCGAGGTCATCGTGGCGGTGGAGATCAGCATCAATGATCTGCAGACGGTCGAAGAATTCGAGAACGCGATCGCCTCCTACGACGAGGTCGTGGAATTCCATCGTCTCTTCGGCCGTCCCGACTACTTCGTCCGTGTCGCGGTGGCCGACCGCGAGGTCTTCGAAACCTTCTTGACCAGCAAGCTCATGGGTTTGCGGGCGGTCGCGCGAGTGGATTCCCACCTGATCATGAAGAAGATCAAAACCGACGACTGAACCGATCCGATCCGGTCACTGCGGCACCGGGCATGCGGGCGCCGTTGGGTCGTGGGCCCGGTGGCGTGCCGATATTACGAACCGTAGCCTCGATCTGGCTACGTCCGCGCCTGGACCTGGAGCACCGACCACCAAGTCGACGCGCTCGGCCCGACCGGCGCGTGCCGGCCACGCCGACGCGGTCCTGCGACCGGGCCCCGCTGTGACAGGACGAGGCGTGCACGCATTTTTCGGCTCCGACATCGCGATCCGCGGTCGCTGTGCAGCACGCAACCGGTGACGTCCGTCTCTGCGGGACAGTCGTATTCGCCACGATTCTGTCCGGCCGTGGTTGCGGAGATCCTGCTCGCGGCGGTTCGGCGAGCGACGCGGAATTCGGTCAACCCACTACGAGAGGGAGGCGGCGAGCAGGCTGAAGGCCCCTCGCGTCGTCGTTCCAGGTGGGTGTCGGTGGGTATCGGTAGCGTCGGGTGCTGTGGACACTGGGGAACGAATCCAAGAGCTCGCGGACCGCATTGTGGCGCTGCGCGATGCCTACTACCAGGGCTCGCCGTTGGTCGCGGATGCCGAGTACGACGCAATCGAGGACGAGTTACGTTGCCTGATCGAGAAACATCCCGACCTCACGCCCGACCCGAATCCGCTGGAGCAGGTCGGCGCGCCAGCGGTACTGCACTCCCCGATTCGGCACTCGCGTCCGATGCTGTCGCTCGAGAAGGCGACCAAGCCGGAGCAGGTCGCGGCATTCTTCAACCGCTTTCCCGGCCAGTCTGTCGTGGTGATGCCGAAGCTCGACGGCCTGTCCCTGGCCTTGGTCTTCGAGGACAGGCGGCTGGTACGTGCCGTGACCCGGGGTGATGGCACCACCGGTGACGACGTGACCGTGCTGGTCCGCGCATTGGTCGATGGCGTCCCTGAGCGAATTGACGTCCCTGGGCGGGTGGAGGTGCGCGGCGAGGCGGTGATGCTGCGCTCGACCTTCCTCGCCTACAACACGGCGCATCCGGACAAGCCGCTGATCAATCCGCGCAACGCCGCGGCGGGCACGCTACGGGCGAAGGACCCGGACACAGTCTCCGAGCGTCGCTTGCAGTTCTTCGGCTTCGACTTGGATGCCTCTGCCGACGGCGCCGCAGTCGACCTGGGGCAGGGGCTGCGCGCACTGGGCGTGGCGTGTGCCCAGATGCGGCTCTGCGCCGACGCCGAGCAGGCGCAGGCGGCGATCACCGCGATCGAGCAGGGCCGCAACGAACTGGACTACGACCTCGACGGCGCGGTGCTGCGGCTGGCCGACCGCGATGCGTACGCGGCGGCCGGGACTCGGTCGAACTCCCCGCGTGGCGCGCTGGCGTTCAAGTTCGCCGCCGAGGAGAAGACCACATTGTTGGCCGAGGTGGTCTGGGATGTCGGCAAGACGGGCAAGATCGTCCCGGTCGCGTGGCTGGAACCGGTGTTCGTGGGCGGCACGACGGTCACGAAGGCTACGCTGGCCAACCAAGAGGTGATCCGCGCCCGCGACATCAAGGTCGGTGACACGGTACTGGTGCGCCGCGCGGGCGACGTGATCCCGTTCGTGGCAGGCGTACTCGACGCCGCCAAGCGCACGGGCGAGGAACGCGAGATCGTGCCGCCCACCGCCTGCCCTTCGTGCGAGCAGTCGGTGACCGAGCAGGGCAACAGCCGGGAACTGTTCTGCACCAACGTCTCATGCCCCGCACAGACGGTGCGCAGGCTCATCCACTGGGCGTCGCGGGCAGCGGCGGACATCGACGCCATCGGGCAGGTGTGGATCGAACGCCTGGCCGAGGCGGGCATCCTGGAGCGCCCTTCGGACTTCTACACCCTGACCAAGGAGCGCCTGCTCGAGTTCGACCGCATCGGTGAGGTCTCGGCCGCGCGCATGATCGACTCGATCGATGCCAGCCGGCAGGTCGGCCTGCGCCGTGCGCTGATCGGTCTGGCGATCCCGATGGCCTCCGACGGCACCGCCGCGCGCCTGGCCCGAGCGGGATTCGGCTCCCTGGAGGAAGTCGCCGACGCGAGCGAGGAACGGCTCGTGTCGGTGGAGGATATCGGACCGAAGGTCGCCGCCTCCCTGGTCACGCACCTGGATCGGCTGCGTCCGGAACTGGAGCGGCTGCGAGCGCGAGGCGTCTGTCTGGACGTGCTCGAGGAGGACCTCCCCCCGGTCATCGCGGTCGGCGCACCCCTGAAAGGCAAGACGGTGGTGATCACCGGCGCTATCAGCGACCCGCGCTCCGGCGAGAAGGTCGCCCGCCCAACGTTCCAACGCCTGTGTGAGAAGGCGGGCGCGACGGCGGCGTCCTCGGTCTCAGCGAGCACCGACCTGCTGATCACCGGCGCGGGAGTCGGTGCGAGCAAACTGACCAAGGCGGAGAAGCTCGGTGTCGAAGTCATCGACCAAGGCGAGATCTGGACCCTGCTGATCGCCGCTGAGGTCATCTAGACCGGCAAACCCGGCCGCACCGACGGGAACGCGTCGTCATGCTGCGATCCCGCGGGCAACCAATGGTTCGGGTTGCGAGCCTGCGGTTGCACGGCAAGGAACACGACATCGAATGGGTTCGCGGCCACGCTGACGCCGGCCCGGTCACCGTACCCCGTCACCTGGTGAACCCGGCCGGACCTGCACTGCGACCGACGAGGCTGTCACCGACCCGGTCTGCGCTTCTGGCGGTCTTGTGCGGCTCTCCGATCCAACCAGGCACGTGCCGCCGGTCGATCGCACTACCCTCCCCTTGCGGTCGATCCGCCACGGCAATACTGTTCTGATACAGGAGATGTCGTAACTGAGACAACTTCTTGCCTCTGACGCTGCGCTGTTCATTGGAGTTCCCGGCATTGACCAAGGCCCTACCGTCGCCCGAAACCCGCACTGCTGGCTGTCCGTACTCCACGCCCGGTGGGACCGGTGCCCCGCCTCGCGTTGCTCTGTACTCCGAGGAGTATGCCGCCGATCCGCATCGTGTCTTCGCCCGGATGCGCAGTCGGAACGAAACTCTCGTGCCGGTGGAGCTGGCCCCTAATGTCCCAGCCACTTTGGTGATCGGATACCACACCGCGATTCGGGTTTTCAATGACCCCGAACGCTTTTCGGCCGACGCGCGCTCGTGGGAGAAAACCGTTCCTGCCGACCATCCGCTCATGCCGATGATGGGCTGGCGACCCAATGTGATGCGCAGCACCGGACCGGAACATGCCCGATACCGGCAGGCGATCACGGCCGCTCTCGATGGGGTCGATCTGTTCTCCATGCACCAGAATGTCGAAGCGGTTGCCGCCCCTCTGATCAACAACTTCTGCATGGACGGCGAAGCCGAACTCATCAGCCAGTACGCCTTCCCGCTGACCTTCCACATGCTCAACGCCATGCTTGGTTGCCCGCCGGATCTCGGGCAGCAGATCGCCGCCGGCATGGCCGCCATGTTCGAAGGCGGCGCCGCAGCCACCGAAGCGGACGCCAGGATCAATGAAGCACTCTTGGAGCTGGTCGCACTCAAGCGAGCCGAACCCGGCCGCGACATCACCTCTCGTCTACTGGCTCACCCGGCGCAGCTCCAGGACTCGGAGATGGTGCACCAGTTGGCCGTGCTCTACGGGGCGGGGATAGAGCCGCTGACCAACCTGACGGTCAACACCCTGCTACTCATGATCACCGACCCGCGGTTCACCGGCACAACGTCACTCGGCGCGACTCCTACGACCCGCGACGCACTCAACGAACTGCTGTACACCGATCCGCCGATGGCGAATTACTGTCTCAGTTACCCAAGGCAGCCGATCATGCTCGACGGAGTGTGGTTGCCCGCCGATCAGCCGGTCATCATCAGCATGTCGGCCTGCAACAACGATCCGGCGATCCACTCGGGCGAGTACACCGACAACAACGCGCATCTGGCATGGGGCGCCGGCCAGCATGCCTGCCCCGCCAGGTCGATTGCCTATATGGTTGCCCAGAACGCGATCGATCAGTTGCTCGACGCGCTCCCCGAAATGCGGCTCGCCTGTCAGGTCGAGCAACTGCATTGGCGGCCAGGACCTTTCCATCGCGCGCTCTCAGCGATGCCGGTGATGTTTCCCCCATCGCCACCACTCGGCCCGTGACGTCGCTCTCATCTAGCCACATGCGGCTGCCCCGAGGCCTTTTCACAATATCGCAAGTACGCTGCGTTGCGGAGCCACCGCATGAATATGCCGCAATTCCGTACCGAATATTGTTGCGCTCGAGCAAATTTCGAGAATCATCGGGAATATCGTAAAAACGGGCCGCACCGTAGCTGGGGGTATTCTAGAATCCTTTGCAGCGCTACCGATTCCAGTACCGTAAGACCGCTTCGAATCCGCTATCCCACTGACCGCCTGCCGAATCCCCCGGTTCGGCAGCGCATCGGCAGCACTGTTGGTTGTTGACGTCGTCGACTCGCCGGTGACATCTGGCAGCGAGCAGGCCTTGCCGCATCGCACTGAGGAGGATGCCGTGGCTCAACCCATTTTCCTGGATATCAGGCCAGGCAAGGAACGCATTCTAACCCGCGCATTTGAACTCGCGCAAGAGGATCCAGCTTTGGCTGAGCGCTTGATGCGCGTGCAGGCAGAAGCCCGAGGAATTCGCACGGTGGAGGTCTGGGTTACCGACGCGTGCAATCTGCGGTGCAAGGGGTGCTGGTTCTTCGAACATGAAATGGACCAGCAGAGCACCGAGATTCGTGATCTGGGGTCGATCCGCGCGTTCGCCGAACAGCTACGCGATTCCGGAATCACCAGCACACTGCTGATCGGCGGTGAACCAGCACTGGTCTTGGATCGCATCCGCGTGTTCGCGAAGACGATTCGCAATGTCACCGTGGTGACGAACGGGACGCGGCCGATACCCTACGACGGACTGGAAGATCTCGCCATCGCGGTGTCCTTGTGGGGCGGCGGACCGGTTGACGACGAGTTGCGTGGTTACCGACCCAACGGTCGGCGGATCAGCGGGTTGTTCGACTCGGCGCTTCGTACCTATGCCGATGACCCGCGGGCCATCTGGGTCTATACGCTCAGTGAGGCAGGGATGCCATACCTCGAACGAACAGTGGAGGCCATCGCCAACAATGGCAACCAGATCAACTTCGGTTACTACAGCGACTACGGTACCGATCCCGCAGCGCGGATACGCAATGAAGAACGGGTGCTCCAGGAAATGAACCGGATGCGCGAGACCTATCCGGATACCGTTGTCGGGCACCCCTATTACTTCCGCACCTTGGTCACCGGCCGTACCCATTGGGGTACCTTCGGCGCCGAGACCTGCCCCAGCATCAGCAACGATCACCCGGCACATGCCCAGCGCCTGACCGAGGGGCATCCGATCGTCGGCCGCTTCAACGCCTATCGATCCGACCAAAGTGTTCAGTATTGCGCCACCACCGGAGACTGCGACAACTGCCGGGACAGTCAGGCGGTATGGAGCTGGCTGCTTGTCAATATGCATCGGTTCCTGGGTGATCTCGACCAGCTACAGACCTGGGTGACTTTGGCCGAGAACTTCTACCGCCAGTACTACTGGTCCAGCTACCACCCCGCCCGACAGGCGCCCGCCGAACCGGCGGTCGGAGCATAGTGTCAGGTGCCAATCGATAATGGCAACAATGTCTCTGGAGAAGGCTCGGCTCTTCTCGGATGTCCTTCGTGGTGACCCGGGCGCCAGGATCCTCTGGGCCCGGCCCGGGGCGGATCGGCATCGGCAATACGAGAAGGTCCGAGCCCGGGGCGCCCTGGCCACGAGTCGCCGCGGCCTGCTGTTCACCGCCTCCCACGCTCTGAGCCACCAGGTTCTCACCAGCAGCGACTTCGGCCCGACGCCCATCGGCGCCTCCAGCCGCCGGAAGACGAGCGGAGACCTCACGTTCGTGCATCCGGTCGACGACTCGTTTCTGAAGCTGGAACCACCCCGGCACACGGAGTTGCGGTCCCTGGTCGCTCCCACATTCCACCGGCGTGAACTTGCCGACCTCGGGCCCCGGATCGAAAAGAGTGTCGAGCACTGCCTGAACGAGCTTCCGCGCGGTCGGGTCACCGATCTGATCACCAACTATGCCGAAGCCGTTCCCTTGGCGATGATCTCCCGTATTCTCGGCCTACCGGACACGGAGGCCCTGCGTTTCGCCGCGTGGGGAAACGCGCTCGCCTCGTTGCTGGACGGCGCCAGAACATCGCAGGAACGTCAGCGTTCCCATGCGCTCGTCACCGAGATGACAGCGTATTTCAGGGATCGTCTCAACCACGTCGACCCGCGGAGCGCCGGGCTCATTGCCGTTTTGGCGCAGCAATGTCCGGCCCGCCTGACCCTGCGCGACGCCATCGCCACCTGCAGCATGCTTCTGGTCGGCGGTTTCGGCACCACCACACACCTCATCGGAAATGCCCTGCACACGCTGCTGCGGCAGCCTAACCTCCGGCCGACCGACGGCGACTATGCGCCGGTGATCGAGGAATCTTTGCGTTACGATACCCCCGTCCAGTATGTCGTCCGGGTCGCCAAGACCGACACCTGGCTGGCCGGTCGGGCCATCGCGGCTGGAACGCCGATCGTGCTGCTTCTTGCCGCCGCGAATCGCGATCCGGAAATCTTCACCGACCCACACGTATTCGATCCGCAACGCCGAGAACTTCGTCGCCACCTCACTTTCGGCGCCGGGATCCATTTCTGTATCGGCGCTGCGCTGGCCCGTGCGGAAGCTGCTGTCGCCGTTCAGCGCTTCATCGAAAGGTATCCGAACGTCCAGATCGCGGGACAGCCCGCTCCCCTGCGTTCCCGCGCGCTCCACGGATTGCGCCGACTTCCCGTCGTCCTCGAAGCCTGATGCGCACGCCTGCACGACGTCCTCGATCAGCCGACGGTTCGAGGCCGCCAACTGTGCGGGTCCGAAACCCGAACCGGCACGCTACCCGACAGTTCAGTTGTTCGGATACGGCATCAACGCGCGCCGAGGCAGGGACTTCTCGATCCATTGCGCCGCACCGGCGCGCGGCCACACTGATCTGACCGTCGGTTCGATTGCGCGGGCGCGCTCGTGGTCGGGAAGATTGATTCAATGCTCCGTAGGCCGCCACCGCGAGCGCAATCAGGACGACGCGGGCTCGGAGTGGGTGCAGATGATCTACATCTACCCCCGCGGTGCGGCCACCGAGTGGTTCGCCAGCCGCGGTTGGACCGATGAGCGCGCTTCGTCAATGACTGCATCCGCGACCTCGGCCGCACTCCGCCGCCGAGCAGTCATTGACAACCAGGTCACTGTAATGCGGCCCTGAGCTGGTATCCGTCCGGCTGTTCAGGGCAGCGGACCGTGCGATTATCCGGGTTTCGCAGACCGCACATGACCGTCTTGACGAGCACCCGGAGCGATCGCGGAACGGTGTCGGTTGTGCGACGGATCGGTGGAGATGCTGCTCGTTGGCATCTCGGCCGGCGCGTGGCTGCCACATGCTGGCGGAGAGAGGTCGGCCCGACATCCAGCGAAGGGAGGAACGCGGTGGCATTGGGACGTCGTCGGCTGCTGGTCGGCTTCGCCGGTGCGAGTGGCCTCGCCCTGGCCGGATGCGGGCTGCGAAAGCCCGCGCCCCCCGAACCCGCCACACTTCGATTCGATCCTCCGCCCGGCACCCGCGACGTCGATGCGCGCACCCCTGGTGCGGTCACGGTCAGCGGCGGGACGCTGCGGTCGGTCGAATGGATCGATGAAACCGGTCGACGGCTGCCAGGCGCATCGGCACCCGATCATCGAACCTGGACCAGCACCGAACCACTCGGCTATGGACACACCTACACCGCGAAAGCCGTGGCACACGGCGAAACCGGCGACGTGACCGCCACGACGACCTGCACCACGGTCCAACCACGACAGCTGGTCGACGTCTCCTTGCGTTCCGCCAATCTCGTCGACCTGGCCGAAAGCGACACCTATGGAGTGGGTTTCGTACTCGTGGCCCATTTCGACGAGGCCGTCGACCGGGCAGCTGTGGAACGCCACCTGAAAGTCACCACGCAGCCCGCCGTCACCGGCGCCTGGTACTGGCTCGACGACCAAAACGCACACTGGCGACCCGAGCACTATCACGCACCCGGGACCAGAATCACGATCGCGGCCGAGCTTTTCGGCGTCGCGCTCGGCGAGGGCCGCTACGGCCTGCGTGACCAACGGGTCTCGGTGACCATCGGGCGCGCGCACGTCGCGATCGCCGACGACAACACGAAACAGATCGAGGTCTTCGACAACGGAAACCTGGTGCGCACCATGCCCACATCAATGGGCATGGGTGGCACCGAGGTCGTCGGTGGCAGAGTCATGTCGTTCTGGACCCGCCCCGGCATCTACACCGTGCTGGACCGAAAAGACCCGGTGATCATGGACTCCGCCAGCTACGGCTTGCCCGTCGACTCCGGGCTCGGCTACCGCACAAGCATCAACCACGCGGTCCGCATCAGCCACGACGGAATCTTCGTGCACGAACTGGCGTCGAGCATGTGGGCCCAGGGCAACACCAACGTCTCACACGGCTGCCTGAACATCTCCCCCGACGATGCCGGATGGTTCTACGACTTCGTCATCCCGGGCGACGTCGTCGAGGTCCGCAACACCGGCGGCGACCCCCTCGATATCTGGCAGAACGGCGATTGGAGCATCCCCTGGTCCGATTGGCTTCGCGGCGCGCACACGTGACACGGTGACTCGAACAAGTAGGTCACCGATTCCATTTCGCTGCCCAGACCAGCACGAAGGGCTGTCATGACCGATTACCCGTTCCGTTTCGGCGTCAGTCTGTTCACCGTGAACTCTCGATCTGCCTGGCGTGATCGTGTACGCAAGGTAGCGGACTTGGGGTACGACGTACTGCAGGTATCCGATCACCTGGGCATGCCGTCGCCGTTCCCGGCGCTGGTGGCCGCGGCCGACGTGACAAGCATGCGGCTGGGTACCTATGTGCTCAATGCGGGCATCGTCAGCCCCGCGTATCTGGCCCGGGACGTCGCCGACGTGCACCGTCTCACGGACGGCCGCCTGGAACTGGGCCTCGGTACGGGATATGTCCCGGCCGAGTTCGAAGCCGCGGGCCTGCCGTTCGGCACCGGAGGCGAACGCGTGCGGAAGCTGGAGGCGACGCTGGCCGCGACGCGCGGCCTGCTGGCCGCGGAGGCCGACCAACCGCTGCCGCCGATCATGCTGTCGGGGTCCGGCGACCGCATGCTACGTGTGGGCGCCCGCGAGGCTGACATCTTCAGTTTCTCGATCATGGCGGGGGTGACGGCGGGCGTGGCCCCGGAGGAAGCGTTCGCCCGCCGTGTTCGAGTCCTGCGTGCGGCCGCGGGCGACCGCTCTGACGATATCGAACTGAACTTGTTCGTCGCCGCGGTGGGCGAGAGCGTGGACAAGCTCGACCTCACGATCATCCGCCAGGCCAGCGGTCTCGACGACGCCCAGCTCGGTCAGTTGCCCGGCGTGCTGGTCGGCTCTGCGCGTGAGATCGCGGACCGGCTGCGGCGGTATCGCGAGGAACACGGCATCAGCTATGTCAGCGTCCTGGAGCCGGACATGACTGCGTTCGCTGAGGTCATCAAGCAGCTGCGGTGACGTTCCCCGTTTGCAGAACGGCACGGAAGTCGCGGATCGCCCTACCCGGCGACGGAACCGCCAGCACGGGCCGTCGGCGACCGCCTGCCCCAGGCCTCGCGACCCGACTCGATCAGCTGGATGTGGTTGCGAAGACGCCACCATCGCCGAATACGAGCCGTCCGAAGTTCGCGCCGATACGGCGGTGAGCCGCGGGATCGGGGTGCACCTCGTCGGGCAGCGGGAATTCGGCGTAGTCCTGCTCGCCGTACAGGTCACGGCCGTCGAGGTAGTGCAGATTCGGGTCGTCGGCCGACCGCTGTGCGACAATCCGGGCGAGTTCGTCACGGATGACGGTGAGCGTCAGACGCCCGGCGGCGCGTTCGGCCGGATCGCCCGTGGCCTTGAATCGCACTGTGCCGCCATCGAAGTCGGGCATGAGAGGGCCCGGGGTGTCCTCCTGGACCGGGCACAGAATGGGCGACACGACCAGCAGCGGCGCGGTCGGGTGCCCCTCGCGGATGGTGTCGAGGAATCCATGTACCGCCGGGCTGAAGGCACGTAGGCGCATCACGTCGCTATTGACGACATTGAGGCCGATCTTCAGGCTGATCAGGTCCGCGGGGGTGTCCCGCATCGCGCGGGATGTGAACGGGTCGAGTAGCGCGCTGCCGCCGAATCCCATGTTGACCAGATCTACTCCGCCCTGGGCTGCGGCGAGAGCGGGCCAGATGGCGGTCGGGTGTGCTGCATTCGAGCCGTGGCTGATGGAACTGCCGTGGTGCAGCCACACCCTGCGCCCGCTGTCCGGCGCCGGCTCGACGGGTGCGTCGGTGCGTAGCGCGATCAGCTCGGTGATCTCGGTATGCGGCAGCCAGATCTCGACGTCCTTGTCATATGCGGGTAGATCGGTGAACCGGGCAGTGCCGATGGGCCCCTCCGACAGTTCGGAGGACTGGGTGACCATGTCGGTGATCGTGCGCACATTACCGCCGGAAACCGTGGTCTGGGACACGAGTCGGCCATCGACCAGTAGGTCGTACACGCCGTCCGCCGGGGCCGGGAGACCTCGGTAGGCCCGCTTGGTAGGCAGCGTGTCCAGCTCGATGGTTCTGGACCGGGTGCGAAACGCCAGGCGCACGCCGGAGGGCTGGGCCTCGGCCATGGCCAGTTGGTTTTCCGGGATCTGCCGGCGAGCCCGAGCGGGCAGCCGATGCGGCAGTAGACCGTGTGCGGTCGCTTCCACATCGAGGTGACCGCGCAGGATGTCCTCGGTGACAGGTGTGGTGTGCCAGTCGTGGTCGGTATTCATTGCTTCAGCCTTTCGCCGGTAACGGCTTCGGACGGACGGCGAGCCGCGACAGCCACATGCCGCCGATATTCGAGACGTCACCAAGCCCATAAAGCACAAGAGCGGCAACGGTGTTCGGATTGTCGGTAAGAGCGGGCGGCCTGCCGTCGGACCCTAAGAGTGGTGTGCTGACCAGTTGGCGAGCGTCAAATCCAGGGATTCGAGGATCCGCGACCAACTCTCCTCGGCGTCGGGGGCGCTGTGACTGAAGGCTCCACTCAGTTCCAGATCGGTGTAACCATGGAAGACGCTTCCTAGTAGCCGAACCGCATGCGTCTGATCCGGTTCGGTGATGTCATAGCCTCGGAGGATTGCCCGCATCATGTTCGTGTGCCGGGGGCCCGCGCTCGCGGCCGCCACCTCCGGGGCAAGCTGCATCCGAGCGGCGGCGTACCGTCCCGGGTGCTGCCTGGCATAGTTTCGATAGACGTTCGCGAAGGCGGTCAACGCGTCCTGCCCCGCGCGGCCGGCCACGGCGTCGGTGGCCCGATCGGCCATTTCGGCCAAGGCGAGCAGCGCGATCTTGGTTCTGAGGTCCTGGGAACTCTTCAGGTGGGAGTACACGCTCGCAACCTTGACGTCGAACCGCCGAGCAACCTCGGAGAGAGTCACCTGTTCGAAGCCGACTTCGTCTGCCAGTTCCGCACCTGCCTGCGTCAGTCGTTCGGGGGTCAATCCGATACGTGCCATGTCCTCAGCATCATCCTGAAGGGGTCACTCTTCTGCCTATAGGTTATAGGCAGATAATGGTGACTATATCGTACACGCCTACAAGGCTTAAACGGTCTGGCCGGTGCAATGTCTTTCGGCCACGTACGACGCATCGGGTCGAGGCCCGCGACGAGTGCACGATGCTCCGCGACTACTCGCTCGAGCGCGCCGATACCACCGACAACGACCCTGGTCGGGTCGGCGACCCTATCCTGTTGCGGTGGTGGCGCGGTCGATCATGGCGCGGAGCTCATGGGCGGCAACATTCGCGCCGAATGCCTCGGCGCCCGGTTGCAGTCGGATGCCGTCGGCGAGTGGTCCGGCGATGACGGGGTCGAATCCGAGTTCATCGACGAATGCGGTGATGGCGGCGACGTCGTCGGGGTCGTTACCTGCGATCGCGATGGCCTTACGGCCGGGTTCGCCGGCTGGCCGGGCCTCGTCTTCGAGGTCGTGGTACCCCATGTGGTTGAACGCCTTGACCACGTGCGCGGTGGGCAGGAACTGCTGGACGATCTCGCTGGTCGAGGTACGCGGGTCGGTCAGGTCATCGCGGATGCCGTCGATCTCCCACCAGTAGTTCATGGCGTCGATGACGAGTTTTCCGTCCAGTTGCTCGGCGGGGATCGTGCGGTACTTCCCCAGCGGCAGGGCGAGGATCACCACGTCGGATCGACGCGCTGCCTCGGCGGGCCAGACCGCGGTCGCGCCGGGAACGAGCACGTCGATCGTGAGGGCGATCTTCGCGGGATCCCCCGAGCCTGCGATGAGGACCCGGTGGCCGACGGAAACGGCGAGACGAGCCAGGACGGTGCCGACCTTCCCGGCGCCGAGGATGCCGACGGTGCGCGCGGTGGGTGTCATCGAGATACCCCCGACGTGACCGGACGCTCGGCGAGCATTTCGCGGACCAGGGGTAGGACCTTCGTGCCATAGAGCTCGACGGCGCGGAGCCGGGAGCTGGCGGAGAGGGTGCCACCGGCGGAGTAGATGAGGTCGAACCGGCCCACTCCCAAGGTCTGGATGGCGCGGGTCATCTTGCGGGCCACGGTTTCGGGTGAGCCGACATAGAGGGAGCCGTACGCTACGTCGGCGTCGAACTCCTCCCGGCGTAGCGGCGGCCAGCCGCGCAGGGCACCGATACGGTCACGGATCTCCTTGTAGCCGGGGTAGAAGAGGGCCACGGCTTCGGCGTCGGTGTCGGCGATGAAGCCGGGTGAGTGCATTCCGACCGGGTAGGCGGGGGTGCCCAGTTGTTCGGTGGCGCGCCGGTAGAGATCCACGTAGGGCGCGAAGCGATCGGGTCTGCCACCGATGATGGCCAGCATGAGCCGGAAGCCATAGTGGGCGGTGCGGACGACCGATTGGGGTGATCCACCTACTCCGATCCACGTGGTGAGTCGACCGGAGTCGGTCTTGGGGAACACGTCAGCTTGGTTCAGGGCTGCGCGGGTAGTGCCTTCCCAGGTGACAGGCTTCTCGTCGAGGAGCTTCGCGAACAGGTCGATCTTCTCCTCGAAAAGGATTTCGTAATCGCTGAGGTCATATCCGAACAAGGGGAAGGACTCGGTGAACGAGCCGCGGCCGAGGATCACCTCGGCGCGTCCGTTGGAGAGGGCATCGACGGTGGCGAATCGCTGGAAGACCCGCACCGGGTCGTCGGAACTGAGAACGGTGACCCCGGAGGCGAGCCGGATGCGGGAGGTTGTGGTCGCTATCCCGGCCAGCACGGTCTCGGGGGTGGAGATCGCGAACTCGGGACGGTGGTGCTCGCCCAAAGCGATCACGTCGATCCCGATCTCGTCGGCCAGGACAGCCTCGTCGACGACGGCGCGGATGGCTCGGCCATAGGAGGCGACGTTGCCCTGGTCGTCTCGGGGCAGATCGCCGAAGGTGTCGATGCCGAATTCGATGGTGTCCATGGTGGTCTCCTCCATGCTCTGCGTCCGGTCGTCGGTCCGTGGGCGGCTCATGTCGTTACCCGGTCGGCGGCGAGCAGCTCGTGCACGCGCGGGGCAACCTCGCTGCCGAGCAGCTCGATGCTGCGGGCGCGGGCCCGGCGGGGCAGGTGCAGAATGTCGTACTTCAAGTCGAAACGGCTCAGGTGGAGGTCGCGGGCCATGGTCGCGATCTTGCGGGCCACGGTCTCCGGCGAGCCGACGAACAACGCGCCTTCGTCCAGCTCCCGCTCGTAACGGTCCCGGGTGGCGGCGTAGAACCCCCGTTCGCGGGCGAGCTGCTCCACCAGGGGTTTCCAGTACAGCCACCACAGCTCACGTGCTTCCTCGTCGGTGTCGGCGACGAGCCCGAGCGAGTGCTGACCGATCGGTTGTCTGGAATGCCCGAACTGCTGCAGGGCCCGCAGGTACAGGTCCACATTGCCGGCGAAGCGCTGTGGGCGTCCGCCGATGATCGCCATCATCAGCGGGAGCCCGTAGCGAGCGGCCCGGATTACCGAAGGGGGGCTGCCGCCGACGCCGATCCAGGTGGGGATGCCGCCCTCGGGCATCCGCGGATGCAACCGCTGGTCGACCAGTGGGGGCCGGAAAGCGCCCGACCAGGTGACCCGCTCCTCACGCTGCAAGCGTATGAACAGATCGAGCCGCTCCTCGAACAACTGCTCATAATCGGCCAGGTCATAGCCGAAAAGAGGGAACGAGTCCGTCGCCGACGCCCGACCGAGCACGATTTCCGCCCTGCCGTTCGAGACGGCGTCGACCGTGGAGAACGACTGGTACAGCCGCACCGGATCATTCGTGCTCAACACCGTCACCGAGGTGCCCAGTGTGATTCGCTCGGTCGACGCGGCGATCGCCGCCAGCAGCACCGGGGTTGCCGAGTCGGTGTGGCCCTCGCGGTAGTGCTCGCCCACGCTGTAGGCATCCAAACCCACCGATTCGGCCAACTGGGCCTCCTCGATTTGCAAGCGGATGGTGTCCGCGTCGGAGAGTGTGCGTCCCCCGTCCGTGGCCACTTCGCCGAACGAGTCCAGGCCGATCTCGAATTCCTTTGTGCGTAACACCATTTCAGTCAAAACCTTCCCGCGGACTGGCGCTTGATTCTTCGGTACCGTTCACTTCCACTGCTTCGGATCCCGCTAGTGGCTCGGATCAGAACGAGTACGGCCCGAAGCGTCCCCACGCGATCACCGCGGCGAGCGCGAACAGCACCAGGCTGGGGGCGATCTGCGCGTATTCGTTTCGGCGTGCGTGAGTCAGGGCGGCGCCGAGCATGGTGAGCGCGATGCCGACCGCGGCGATCGGGGTGAGTACCGGTGCGATGTCGGTGACTGCGGGCAGTATCAGTCCGAGGCCGCCCAGGACTTCCACGCCGCCGATCGTCTTGACTTGCCCGTCGGTAAAGCCCTCCACCCAGGGCATCTTCGGGGCGAGCTTCTCGCGTGGCTGGCCCAGTTTCCCAGCGCCGGCGGCCAGCATGGCCACAGTTACGACACCTTGCAGGATCCAGAGGAAGACGTTCACGGACGGGACTCCTATTTCGTTGTTCGGCGGGGTGGTGAGCGGGTGCTCGATCGAACACGAGCGTAAACGGACTTTACCCCGCTTATATTCCGCCGGTAAGTTGGAGCTTATGGAACCGGCTGCGCTCCCCCTGGCCCCACCGCGTCCAGAACGCGGTGACGCCGCCCGCAATCGCCGGCATCTGTTGGCGATGGCGCGGTTGATGATCGCCGAGGTCGGCGTCGAGAAGGTCACCATGGACGGCCTGGCCGAACGGGCCGGACTCGGCAAAGGCACAGTTTTCCGTCGCTTCGGGACCAGGGCGGGGATCTTCCACGCATTGCTGGATGAGGACGAGACGGCATTCCAGCAGTCGGTGCTGTCGGGACCGCCGCCGTTGGGTCCGGGTGCGGCCCCGGTTGCGCGGCTGATCGCATTCGGTCGCGCCCGCATCGATTTTCTGTTCGACCACGCCGCGATCGCCCGGGCGTCTCTCGACACCAACCAGCCCATCCCCGTCGGAGTGGGCACCATCTCCCAATTCCATATCCGCATGCTGCTGAATCAGACACACGTCGACGTCCTCGACACCGACGTGCTCGCCGTTCAGCTCGCCGCGGCACTGGAGGGACCGATCCTGCTTTATCTACGGACGCCGACGGCGGCTGACGCCGACCATATGCGTTGGCGACTGGCCGACGGATGGCAAATACTGATCGAACGAACCTGCACACCACTCGTGCTGGATGCCGGCTGACCCGCGCCGTTCCTGCCAGATTCCGCGCGAAACCGAGCGGCGCGCGACCGGTCAGCACAATCCACGCCGAGAACAGTGTGTGATCCGGTCCAGGACGCGCGGGGCGATCTGCGGGCGAGCATCAGTGTTCGACGCCGGCTCATGCTGGGCAACACGGGTCTGATCAAGCATGCCAGCAGTTGTGTGCAGTCGGCGTTGGCGCTCAGAAGTTGTTCGCCGATGCCGGAGCACCTGAGGGGGTATACACCAACTTCTTCGTCTTCCGGTGCAAAGATTGCATTGTCGGACACCCCAAGATCAAGGGTGTTTCCCTCACCGGGAGTGAGAGCGCCGGGGCAAGTGTCGGAGAGCGAGCCGGTAAGCACATCAGAAGTCGGTGCTCGAACTCGGTGGCAGCGCGCTACGAAGACAATAGGACGTTTCATTCCGGTGTGATAACCAAGACTCTCAACGCTCCGAGACAACGAATTTCGGCACCGACGAAGGACGGATGATGGCATTCCAAGACACAATCGCTCGACTGCGTCAGGACATTGCGACGGCCTCCGCCGCCGGCGACCAACCGGAAGTCGCCCGGCTTCAGGCCGAACTAACAGCCGCACTGAAAAACGCGAACTCCCACACCGAGACGGTGCACGACGCCGACAGCCCACAGGCGAACGCGGACGCCTCGGCTACGACGGAAGATCAAGCCTCGAATATGGACTACGAGGGCGACACCCCCAATTAGGCCTTGTCCCGATCAAGCCTTTGCCGCCGTTCTGCTCGCCATGTCTACGCCGCCGATGCCGAGATCGCGCGCCACGACCCAGTTTCGACGATTTCGCGCCGCTGGGGGCGATGTCCACTCACCGGAACCACAGCCCTGATGCCGCGAGGCGACGCCAACCCAACCGGGGTCGTTTTCTGGAGAATGCGCACCTGTACTGGTTGCGGAAGATCCGTGCCAGACGCCGGGGGCCTACCAGATGAAGATTCGCGCCGAGAGACATGACTACGAGGACCGCGTCGGTAGGTGACGACATCGCCGGCAAAGCAGCCTACAGCCGATGGCGCGCACCGCCGATGCGCGCCATCGGCATCGCGCCCAGCACGATCCGCCTGGGACCTGTACCCTATGCGCGGCCATCCGGCCGCAATACGGCGTGACCGCTCGCCCTGGCCGATAGACCGGACGTGATCGCGCTGCCTCGACAAGCGCTTTCCCGCGGATCGAACTCGTTGTCGACCTCGATCCGGCCGTGCCCCGCTCCGTTGAGGCGGGTTCGACACGAGAGTCGGCATCGAGCCGGAGCCGACACGTGAACGGGTCCGTTCGTCCGTCCAGCGGCAATGGTCCGCAACAGGCGCCCGACGAGGGACCGCGAGCGCTGAGATGGGGACCAACGACTCCTCCGGCACCGGAGTCGGACACCTACCGTCAAGGGTATGAACCAGCTACCGACCGGGGAAACCATCGAGAAGGCCGTCCTGCTCGCGGGCCGGGCGCCGTCGCTGCACAACAGTCAGCCATGGCACTGGACATTCGACGGCCAAGTGCTACGGCTGTTCGCCGTACCCGAGCGTAGGCTCCCGGCGGCGGATAAATCTGGCAGGCAGATGCTGATCAGCTGTGGCATCGCCTTGAATCATCTGCACGCCGCGATGGCCGCAGCAGGCTGGCGGATCCTTGTCGCCCGCTTTCCTGACCCCAACCGTCCTGATCACCTGGCCAACGTCACCTTCCAAACGGCCCAGATCGTGACCGATGGCGACCGCGCTCGCGCCGACGCCATACTGCAGCGGCACACCGATCGGCTGCCCTTTGCCGCGCCGTCCGATTGGCCTGACTTCGAATCCGTGCTGCGGACCACCTTCGATCCTGCCGACGCTGCCCTCGACGTCTTGCGGGATGACAGCCGACCCGCGTTGGCTCGCGCCTCTGAGATGACCGCATCCCTGCGGCGCTACGACTCCGAGTATCACGCCGAATTACAGTGGTGGACAGGGCACACTGTCGCCGACACCGGTGTCCCCAGACAGGCCCTTATCTCTTCCGAGGAACGGCAGCGAGTAACCGTAGGACGCCAGTTCCCGACGACCTCCGGATCGCCCCGACGCGGCGAAATCACTGACGACCACTCAGTAATTCTCGTCCTGTCCACTGACGGCGATACACCGGACGACTTGGTGCGCTGCGGCGAGGTGCTGTCCACGGTGCTGCTTGAATGCACAATAGCGGGTTTCGCGACGTGTCCGCTGACCCATCTGACCGAAGTTCCGCTCGGACGCGCCGCCGTCCGTGAGCTGACCGGGCACTCCGGCCTGCCACAAGCCCTGATCCGCGTTGGCATCGCGCCCGAAACGGAGAAGAACGCTCCGGCTACGCCCCGTCGGCCACTCACCGAAATCCTCGACATGCCCGCAAGCACCGGAAAGACGAAGTGACCTCAGCGGAACGCGGCTGTTTCGCCGCGCCCTCGCGGCATCAACCTCTCGCTCGTGTTCGGCCCCGCTCGTACCGGCCAAATGCTGTAGGCACGTTTCCTCTGGCGGGCCAGGACGGTGGTGGATCGGTTCGATCACGCTGACCGGAGAGTTCGTCGGGTGGCCTCCGCTGTCTGGAGGTGCGGGACTCGCGGTGGTAAGTCCCACTTGATCCTGATGCGACCGACGTCGCGGTCACGGTAAGTGATCGCCAGGCCCGACGATCTTGCAGCGGGAGTCATCGTCAGCGGCCGGAACCTTTGTCAGTCCTGTGGTCAATATCCGGCGTCGCGGCGGCGGAATCCGGCGAAGCCGACCACAAAACCCGCGAGAGCTGTCGCGGTGACCCCGAGCATCGGTGCGGCGGTGACGGTTTGGAGCGGCACCATAGGAAGATGCGTGAAGGGTGAGGCATCGACGAACCAGTCGGGCAGATCGAAGGCAGCCGCAAAGAGGAGCGCGACTGCGCAGTAGGCGAACACGGCCCATGCCACCGCGACAACCGCCCTCGGTGTCCAGCCGATGCCGAGCGCCGCGACCGCGGCCACCGACCATACGGCGGGCAGATATGCGAGTGCGACCCCGGCCATACGCAGGGGCTGGATAGCGTCGAAGATTGTCAACCCATATGTCAGCCCGACACCGAAGCCTCCGGTGGCCAGCACGAAAGCATCGCCGCCCAGCGCGACCGCGAGATGACTCGCCAGCCAGCGATACCGGCTGACTGGTGCGGCCAAGATCACCTCGGCGCGGCCCGCGGTCTCCTCGCCGCGAGCCCTCAGCACACTGGCGACGCCGAACGCGGAGGTGAGCAGCGCGACGATCGAAACCGTCATGGACAGATACGAATCCACCGCTTCGGCCGCGCCGCCGGGCAGGTAGGCGGCGATCTCGGGATTGTCGGCAAGATAGTCCTCGATACTGTCGGCGAACGAGCCGTACGCGGCCCCCAGCGCGAAAACGCCAACAGCCCACCCCGCCAGCGAACCGCGCTGCAACCGCCAGGCAAGGCCCAGGGGTGAGCCCAGCGCCCAAGACGCGGTCGCGCGCCCTGTCCCGTAGGGGAGCAGGCCGGCGCCGAAGTCGCGCCGATCGAGCAGGGCGAACGCGACGGCGGCGAGTGCGAGGGTGGCGGCGGCGAACAGCAGGACCGTCCACCAGCGGTCGCCCGCGTACGGATAGCTGCGCTGGCCCCAGCCGATCGGCGAAACCCAGGAAGCGGTCCCGCTGCCCACATCACCGAGAGCACGTGCCACATAGGCGGCCGCGAGAGTCAGGCTGACCGCGCCGTACACGCTGCGCGGATTCTCGAATATCTGCGCGGCGACCGCGGTGACCGCGGCAAACGTGCCACCAACACCTCCAGTGACGACGCCGAGCAGCAGCGAACCACCCACCGGAAGTCCGGTGCCGACCGCAGTGACGAAGATCACCAGCACGACGGTGGCATCGGCCAGACCGGCCAGCGCAAGCGCAGCGATAGCGGGAGCCCGGCGCCCCACCCGCGCCGAACGGAGAAGTTCGGCCCGCCCCGTCTCCTCGTCCGAGCGAGTGTGCCGGCCGACCAGAAACATGTTCATCAACGCGACCACGACCGCCAGGTAGGCAAAGATCTCGAACACGATCTCGCCGCCGATGGTGTCCAGCAGCCGGGTGGGGCCGCCCATGGCGATGGTGGCCGCACTGGCGCTCATCGTCTCGCGAAGCTGCGCGAGCTTCTGCGGTGTGTCGTAGAAGCGCTGACTGCCGAGGGACTGGAAGGCGAGCAGTGCGCTGACGCCGAGCAGCCAGCACGGCAACAAGGATCGTTCGCGCCGCAGGATGAAGCGCAACAGCGTACCTGCTCCGGAATAGTTCGCCCGCAGCGGCATCCAGGTAGTCGAGGTGGTGCTCACGGGCTCTCCTTCCCCGCTGGTACCGGGGTGGCACTGTAGTGGCGCAGGAAAATGTCCTCGAGTGTGGGTGGCGTGCTGGTGAGGCTGCGTACACCCAGTCCGGCGATTACGCGCATGACGGTGTCGAGGTGGGCGGAGTCGACGTCGAACCTAGTGCGCGTGCCGTCTCGGACGAGGCCGTGCACGCCGGCTAGCGCGTCCAGATTCTTTGGGGGCCGCAAGGTTTCGACCGTGATCGTGGTGCGGGTCAGATGCCGGAGTTCGGACAGCGTGCCGGTGTCCACTGTGCGCCCGCGCCGGATGATGCTCACCCGGTCACACAGCGCCTCCACCTCAGCAAGAATGTGACTGGATAACAGCACAGTCCGGCCCCCGTTCTTCGATTCCGCGATGCAGCGCTGGAATTCGGCCTCCTTCAGCGGGTCGAGGCCGACGGTCGGTTCGTCGAGCAGCAGCAGTTCGGCGTCCGAGGCCAGCGCCGCGATCAACGCGACTTTCTGCCGGTTGCCCTTCGAATAGGCACGCGCTTTCTGGCGGGGGTCGAGGTCGAATCTCTCCAGCAGCTCGTCACGGTGTCGCCGGTCCACACCGCCGCGCAGTCGTGCCATCAAGTCGATGACCTCACCACCGGTGATTCCGGGCCAGAGAGTGACCTCACCAGGCACGTAGGCCAACCGAGCGTGCAGCGCGACCGCGTCGGACCACGGATCATCACCGAGCATTCGTACCGTCCCCGAGTCGGCGCGCAGCAATCCCAGCAGTATCCGGATCGTCGTTGTCTTCCCCGAACCATTCGGACCCAGAAATCCATGTATCTCACCGGTTCTCACGGTCAGATCCAGACCGTCGAGCGCGCGCGCCGTGCCGAATGATTTCGTCAGACCGGCAATCGAAATCGCAGATCCCGTCATGGCGGCATCCTTCCCGTCCGCGGTGTCAACAGATACCACCATCTCCGCGGTGTCAGCGGGTGTACGTCGGAGTGCATCGCCATCACCCCGGCGTGGGAGTCACGGCCGAAAAGGGTCCGCCCGGCACCGCGTCTCAGCCGGTCCGGATCGATACGGGAGGCCAGAGGGGCGTCCGCGTTCGCTGCTGTGTCCAGACCGATCAGACCGTGCTCCCGCTGTGGCATCGCCGTGAGCCCCGCGAAGGTTTTGGTGATGGGGGCGAGTCGGAAGATAATGTCCCGGGTGACCGACCGGTTCGCGGCGCTATCTCGGGAACTGTGCCCGGCGAATGAGTACCCGCCGATCGGCTGTGCCAACGGGATGTTTTCGACGCCCAGCACGGCTCCTCCATTCACCCACCCGTTCGTCCGACGGACGCAGCACCAGCCTGCGGCTCAGCGACGGCCGGGCGGAGGAGGACATCGGCTCGACCTGTGGGGCCGAACGTCCCACACTGCGCTAGCAGGCTGTCCGACCAACGTGCGCGATCGGTCCCCCGTTCTCGAGTCCGAGTGGAGCGTCGATCGCATTCTCACCGACGGTGCGATGCCCACCGTGTACCGATCGGCACAGACGCCTCGTCGATGCCGGTCCAGTACATGTGCGACCGACTCGACTTGTTCGGCTGGTCGCCTTCGCGGGTGCCACCTCTCGAGCTCGAAATCGGGCCAATGGATGCTCGCTGCGATTCACTACCGCATGATGCCCGAACGGCACGAATTCGCCATCGGAGTGCGTCATGGTGCTTCCCTGGCGATGCGTCCTCGACAGCGGACGAGTAGTTCGGGAACTCGCGCAACCTGCAGCATGGGTATCGGCGAATCTCGACGCAGCGGTATCAATGCGGACGAGCGTTCCGGCCACTGTCCTGGCCGAGTGGACCCGCGTCGATCTCATGTCGCCGGGGTCTGCCGGTTCGCGGACTCTCGTGCCCAGCGGATCAGCGACAGGGGCCACAGTGATCGGCGGTGACGTCGGCGATCATGAACGCGCCGGCTACCACCCGCCTTGGGTCTGCCGCGAGGTGACCGTGCTCGACACCACACGGTCGATCGCTACGTCCCGCCGCGCACCACTATCTGAGTTGGAGGGTCGTGCGCTGTGTAGAGGACGAAGGGCCTCGGCATAAAGGTCTTCATGATCGGTTGCCATTTGCCGGCACCGAGCACAATTACCGGTATGGATACGGCCCAGTACGCCGGCTCCCCAGTCGCGGATATCTTGTCGCCGAGTGCTGGGGATACCTGAGGGACTGGAGCGAGGCGGTTCAAGATACACAGCGCGTTCGAAGGCAGCAGGCGATGAATTTACGCGAATCCCACATGTCGCAGTCGGACCTGTTCTCGTGGAAAATGGAGCGAGATCCGGCCCTGCGCTCGACGATCGTCGCGGTCCTGACACTGGATACCGATCCGGACTGGGATCGTCTGGTACGCACGATCGATCGCGGCACTCGGATCGTGCCAAAGTTACGGCATCGACTGGTCACCGTGCCATTCGGGCTGGCTCCGCCCCGGTGGACTCCTGACCCGGAGTTCGACCTGTCCTGGCATCTACGACGTGCCGCGCTGCCGGAGCCGGCGAACCTGTCTGCGGTACTCGAGTTCGCCCGTGCCGAGGCGATGACTGCATTCGATCCTGTCCGGCCGATGTGGCGGTCCACGCTGCTGAGCGGTTTGGACGGAACTGGTAGCGCATTGGTGCTGACGGTCCACCACAGTCTCACCGACGGAATCGGCGGCATTCAGATCGCCACCGAGGTTCTCGACTTCGATCGTGTGGGAACCGAGCGCAGCCATCAGCCCGAACCGCCGTCCGACCGGGATAGCGGGCTGCGCGACATCCTCGCGTGGAACTGGTCCGTCGGCTCGGAGCTCTTCCGCAGCGGTATTACCGCAGCAGCGCCGACTGCGTGGCGAGCTTTCACCCATCCGGTTCGGGCAGTACGCGACGGCGCCGCGCTGGCAACCTCGCTGGTTCGCCTGGTCCACCCCGCTACCACGACATTGTCACAGGTGATGACCGAGCGCGGTCTCGGGCGCCGTCTGGCGGTGCTCGACATTCCAGTCGCGCGACTGCACCGCGCCGCGCACGCCGTGGGATGCTCGATGAACGACGCATTCCTGACTGCCGTTCTTATCGGACTACGTACCTATCACGACCGGCATGGGTCACGGGTCGAGTACCTGCGGCTGACCATGCCGATCAGTGTTCGCACAGCCGACGATCCGCTCGGCGGCAACCGAATCACACTGGCCCGCTTCATATTACCCGTCGACATCGCCGGGCCGATGGACCTGATGCGCGCCGTGCATACCGTGGTCGGCAGCTGGCGCCGTGAACCGGCCATACCGCTCACCGGCGCTGTCGCGGGCGCACTCAATCGGTTGCCGGTCGGTCTGCTCACCGACATGTTCAAACATGTCGACTTCCTCGCCTCCAACGTCCCGGGTTCCTCGATACCGCTATTTCTCGCCGGTGCCAGGATCGACCGGATGTACGCTTTCGCTCCCACCCTCGGTACGGCCGTCAACGTGACACTGACCTCGCATGCTGGAACCTGCAACATCGGCGTCAACGCGGACACCGCTGCCATCCCGGACCTAGCGGTCCTGGTCGATTGTCTCTGCACGGGTTTCGACATCGTGGCCCACCTCGGTGGTGAGCGCGAAGTGGACGATGGTTCGGGCATGACGGCCGAAACGATTGCGCCGGGAGTCGGCGGCAGAGGGTCATCAAGGTGGCCGACGGGGGCGTGAGCATTTGTGGCATCTACGCCGACCCGAGTGACCAGCGCGTGATCGCCGTGCTCGCCGCATCATCGACGGAGTGCTCCCCGTCGAAGTGGTGGACGACGCTGCCGCACCACTGATACTCGCGCTGGTGGTGACTTGCCCGGTGACGGCCGCGGCTGTTCACGCCTGTGTGCGGCGACGAGTTGGCGTTGAGCGCGGCGTTGGTTAGCTGATCTGGTGCCACCGACAGTTATCTGGGCCAGCCGATTACAGTCGATCTGCCTGTTGTCCGGACTGGCGGCGCTGTCGCTCGGCGGCGCGCGCCGGTGTCCCGGTGGCGAACTCTCTTCTCCACTGCGCGGCGATCTGCGGACCAAGGTCCCTCCGCCCACGGAGGTTCGGCACTGTTCAAGGCACGCGCCCGACCGTATCGTCTCTGCTCATCATGCTTCCGAAGGCATCGCAGACAGCATCGAGGAAACCGAGATGCGGGCACGGATCGTCTATGAATCGATGTTCGGCAATACCGCCGCTGTCGCCGCAGCCATCGCGCGAGGAATGCGTGAGCACGCGATAGTCGAGTTTCTGAACATCTGTGCCGCGGCGGAAGTCTCCGACCCGTCGGTGGATCTGCTCGTGGTCGGCGGACCGACCCACGCCTTCGGGCTGAGCTGGAAACTGACCCGGCAGGACGCCGCCCAGCGAACCAACGCGCCGATCGCGGTCGACGTCGGTATCCGAGAGTGGCTCGACGCCGCGCTGCCGGTTCCCGAGGGCAGCAGGGCGGTAGCGTTCGGCACCAAAGTCGGGAGCCCGCCTTGGCTGCCGGGGTCGGCGGCGCGTGCCGCCGGAAGACGCCTACGACATTTGGGTTATCAGCTCGCCGACGACCCGATGGATTTCCTGGTCGACGGCATGACCGGGCCGGTCACCGCAGGTGAGCTGGACCGCGCCGGTGCTTGGGCCGAACGTCTCGCGCACACCGAACTCGACCGTGTCGCCCATCAGGTCTGACGCCGAAGGCGCAGGTCATGGCATACCCGGTGGTGATAGTCGAATCGGCGCCGCACCTGGTCCTGATACGGATCGCGGAGGACCTGGAAGGCCATCTGTTCTGTCTCCGGCGATCCTGCGATACGAATCTCACCCGAATGGATCTCGGTCGGTAGGTTCCACCACGTCCTCGACCAGTCGGCGGGGGAGCGTCGGCATGCTGATCGGAGCCCAACCGATTCGGATGACTACTTGGGGGTAGGCGATGTCGTAGAGAATGCTGCGGCGAACCATGCGGCGCACATCCGCGATTTCCAGCGGCTCGGTCAGCGCGCAGGTCGCCAGGCCGACATTGGTGGCCGTCAACAGCACCGCGCTCATCGCCTCGCCCGCGCGCAACCGTGACAAACGGTCGAGTGCGGAGGTGCCGAGTACGAGCAGTTTCGCGTAGTCGGTTTCGTCCGCGTTATCGACGAGTGGCGGCGTCGCGACATCGCCTACGGGCAGTTCGTCCTCCGCGCCCTGGCTCGGGGTGTCCTCGGCTGGTACACAGCCTGCGGTGTTGCGCCTGTCACTCCAGTCGGACAGCGCGTACCGGTTATCCGGATCCGTCGCATGCCTGGCCGCTGACTTGCGAATCGCCTCGGCCAGGTGATCGTGTGCGGGATCAGCGGCCTGGCGCACGATCGCGCCCAACGCGGCGGCGCGCTCGGTCACCAGCCCGAGATATCCGGGCGGGATCGGCCATGAGGCGTAGTGTCTGCGGTCGGTCCGGCGCTGTGCTATCGCGGCACTCAGGGCGATGTCCAGCGGTGTCGGCCGATGCCGCACCAGTTCGATCGCGGCCAGGTGATTCGGATCCACCGGATTCGGCAGCCGGTGCACCACCGCCGACCACCCGAGCGCCGCGAAGGCGACATTCAGGTGATGCAGTGCCGCACCACAGCTCAGCACCAGATCGCGTTGAACGGGATCGGCGTACGGCGGTGCTCGAGTCGGATCGAGGTCGAGATGCACGGATCGGTCGGTAATCCGCCACCGCCACGGCTGGACATTGTGTACCGACGGTGCCCGCAATGCGAGCTCCAGCGCTGTGTGGATGGTGTTGTCGTCGGGTAGTTCGTGATACATGTCGTCCTCCGTCTTGTTCGAATTCAGACTTGCAACGGCCGCGCCGTATCGGTAAGGGGAAGTGGGCCTCTACCGGCGGGACCTTCGGGCGTCTACGGTCCATCGGCGCCGGCGCACATCGAAGCGGAAGGCCCCGCGAATCGATGACCTTCGGCCATCCCCGATGCGGTAGCGGTGCGGAAGTCTGAGGGAACCGAACTCGAAAGGATCTGGTCACCATGTCCGATGTCCCTCGGGGTGATTTCCATGGGTGCGTCGCCGGCGTCTTGGGCGCGCGCACCGCCGGGCGACCAGTTCCGCGGTTGGGTCAGTCGGAGAAGGTTGCCACGATGGTCGGGTTCATCGTTACCGAGGTGACGTTCTCGACCGGGTCGGAGTTCGTGCTCGATGGCGGCGGGGCGGCCGATGCGACGTCGAGCGAACCTTCCTCGACGGCCTGCTCATCGTGATGACGACCGCCCTCGGCGCGCATGCGCAGTTGCGCGAGACACACACTGGGATAGTCGTGTTGTGTGGCGAACGCGCCTATAAGGCGAAGAAGCCGATCACCACCGACTTTCTCGACTTCGGCACACCAGAGCTGCGCGAACAAGCCTGTGCCCGCGAACTCGAACTCAACCGCCGCATGGCGCCGGACGTCTATCTCGGCGTCGGTCACCTGAGCGACCCCCTGGGCGCGCCGGCCGAGCCCGTGCTCGTCATGCGGCGGATGCCCGAGGACCGCAGATTGTCCAATGTGCTTGCCGGCACGGTGGCGCGTAGCTCGAAGCTGTCAGCGCTGGCACGGGTGCTCGCCGAGTTTCACCGGTCGGCGCGCCGCTGCCCTGACATCGATCGGTCCGGTAGCCCGGCCGCGCTGCGAAGTCGATGGCAGGCACTCCTGCACCCGCTTCGAGAGCAGCCCGCGGACCTGGTCGACCCCGCCGTGCTCGCACGGATCGAGGCACGGACCATGCGTTACCTCGACGGTCGAGAACCGCTGCTGGCCAGGCGGATCGCCGAAGGTCGTATCGTCGACGGGCACGGCGACCTGCTCGCCGAGGACATCTTCGATCTCCCTGACGGCTTCCGCATCCTGGACTGCCTGGACTTCGACGACCGCCTTCGCTACGTCGACTGTGTCGACGACATCGCGTTCCTCGCCATGGATCTGGAGTTCCTCGGACATCCTCACCTGGGTGAGTGTCTGCTGACCGACTATATGCGGGCTACCGAGGACTCGGCACCGACATCACTGGTCGACCACTACACGGCCTATCGCGCCCTGGTACGCGCGAAGGTCGACGTCATCCGTTTCGGGCAGGGCGAGGATGCCGCCCGCGGGCACATCCGCCGCCATGTCGAGATCGCCGACCGTCGTTCGCGCTACGCGGTGGTCCGGCTCACTCTTGTCGGCGGACTTCCGGGTACCGGAAAATCGACTGTCGCCGAACATCTTTCGAATACAACGGGGTCCGCACTGTTGGCCAGCGACCATGTGCGCGAGGAACTGGCCGCGGCCGGGGAGGTGAGCGGGCAGGTCGGTACTTACGGTGTCGGCATGTACTCGCCCGCCGCGAAGACCCGCGTCTATTCCGAGTTGCTCGCCCGGGCCAGGACACTGCTGGCGACCGGAGTGTCGGTGGTCCTCGATGCGAGCTGGATCGACGCATCGGAACGTCAGCGTGCCGCAGCTCTGGCCGATGAGGTGTCCACCGATCTTGTGCAGGTGCAGTGCTGCTGCCCGCGCGAGTTGGCGAATTACCGGATTCGACGACGACGAGACTGCTCCTCCGATGCAACGGCCGAGATCGCCGAGGCGATGTCTGTCTTCGCCGCGCCGTGGCACGACGCGATTCCACTGGACACCAACCGGCCGCTCGGCGACACGATGGCTGACGCCTTTCGTGCCTGGCAAATGGTCGCTGAAGCGCCGTAACCAGCGGCTGGCAAGTAACCGGACTCGCAAGAGACCTTGGGGGACATATTCACGCGACGGCGCGGGCCTCGAAGGTCAACCGACCAGCAACCATTTCGATGCTCGCCGAATCCAGGGCGTTGATCGTGGAAGAATGCCATATATGGAACGACAGCCGTCCGGGACGCACCCGAATGGCCGGACACCGGTTACCGAGACGCTGTCCCAGCTGCGACTCCACGAACTGCTCCTCGAAGTTCAGGAGCGGATCGCGGTGATCGTCGACGTTCGCGACCGGATGGACCGGCTCATCGAGGCCATGCTGGTGGTCACGGCAGGACTGGACCTCGACAACACACTGCGCACGATCGTGCACGCCGCCATCGAACTCGTCGATGCCGGGTACGGCGCGGTCGGAGTCCGCGAGACCGAACAAACAAACAGTCAACTCGCCGAATTCATCTACGAAGGTATCGATGATCGCACCCGTGTATTGATCGGTGATTTGCCCCGTGGCCACGGAGTCCTCGGCCTGCTCATCCAGCAACCCGAACCCATCCGGCTGGCCAATCTTTCGGACCACCCGTCCTCGGTCGGTTTCCCTGCACATCATCCACCCATGCACACCTTCCTCGGTGTGCCCGTCCAAGTCCGCGGCGAGGTGTTCGGCAACCTCTACCTCACCGAAAAGACAGGAGGCCGAGAGTTCACCGCAGACGACGAGATCGTCGTACAAGCCCTTGCCGCAGCCGCGGGCATCGCCATCGAAAACGCCCGACTCTACGAACAGTCCTGCCTACGGCGGAGATGGCTCGAAGCGACCAGCGATGTCGCCACCGAACTGCTCGCCGGTGGCGAGCCGAGCGAGGTCTTCGATCTTGTCGCCGAGCGAGCACTCACACTCAGCGAGTCCGCATGCACGTTCCTCGCCCTGCCTGAAGACCCCGATATCCCACGTGACGATGTGACCGAATTGATCGTGGTCGCCGCCGCAGGCAAGGGCTGCGAAGAACTCACCGGACGACGGATACCTGTCGAACAATCCCAGACTGGCGAAGCCTTCCGAAACGGGCGGATGATCGCGATTGACAAGTTGCCCTCCTTCCGGCTCCTCGACTCGAATACCCAGCTCGGCCCAGCGCTGATTCTTCCGCTACGAGCCGGACACACCGTCCTCGGCGTCCTCACCACCATCCGACCCGTCGACACGACAGCCCTTGACAAACCCGCCCAGTCGATGATGTTCGCAATCGCCGACCAAGCCGCACTGGCGCTGCAACTGGCTTACACCCAACGCCGGATGCGGGAACTCGACGTCTTGTCCGACCGCGACCGCATCGCGCGAGCTATGCACGACCACGTGATCCAGCGACTGTTCGCGGTGGGACTCTCCCTCCAGGGGACAGTGCAGCGGGCACGAGCGCCGGAGATCAGGTCCCGGCTGATGGAAACCATCGATGACGTCCAGGCGATCGTGCAGGATATCCGCCATTCGATCTTCGATCTGCAGAGCAACACGGTCGCGGATTCCTCGAAATACCGCAAACACCTACACGGCATCATCGTCGACATGACCGCCGACACCGGACTGCACACCACCGTGCGATTGGCCGGACCCGTCACCATCCTGACACCCGAACTCTCCGACGACGTCGAAGCCGTCCTCCGAGAAGCACTCAGCAACGTCGTCCGGCACGCCTCGGCAACCACCGTTTCGATCGAATTACAGATAGGCGACGACATCACCGTCGAAGTCACAGACGACGGAATCGGTCTACCTGACGACATCACCCGCCGTAGCGGCCTGGCAAACCTCGCCAAACGCGCCGAACGCGCAGGCGGCAGGTTCAGCGTCAACAACGTTCCCACCGGCGGCACCACCCTCCGCTGGACAGTGCCGTTGCCCTGAACTGCCCACACCGGACAGCGACCGCGGTCTTTTTGCTCTGTGGTTCGTGACCAAGTACCGGTGTGCGGTACGGCGGCGAACTTCTAATCTACGGGAGCGCGTTTCACGGACCGGAAGGGTGAGACGGATGCCCCCAACACGCAGCAGCGACTCGCACCGACTGACATCGGCGGCCGTGGTGGTCGGCGTCGACGGCTCCGAAGCCTCCGACCTGGCCGTTCGCTGGGCTGCGGAGACAGCGGCACGGCGCGGGCGGCGACTGCAGATCGTGCACGGTCTCGGCCTCGCCGCGGCGCGGTCCGTCCTGGGCGTCTACGACCTGATGGTGCCCGCTGTCATCGACACGATCCGGCGTCAGGGCGCGGATCATGTGGCGACCGCCCGCAGGCTGGCATACGACATCGACCGGGGCCTCACCGTGGAAATCGAGGTATGCGAGGACCACCCCGCGAAACTGCTGATCGAGCGATCGACGACGGCACATCTAGTCGCGATCGGCGCCACTGGTGAAGGCGGTACGATCAGCCACCTCGGCTCCACGCTGCTCGCGGTGGTAAGCCACGGCCACGGCCCGGTCGTCGTGGTGCGCGACACCGAGACCGAACACCAGACGCGCTGTGCCGGCCGAGTTGTGGTCGGTGTCGACGGCAGTGAGATCAGCGACGCGGCCGTCGGCGCCGCCTTCGCCGAAGCCAGCGAGCGTCGTGCCCAACTCGCGGCCGTCTACGTGTGGAGCGACCTTCGCTACGGCCGATTCGCCGGTTTTCCCAACACCATCCCAGATCGCCGTGTCGCGGCGGAGGCGCAGTCGACCTTGGTGGAGCAACTCGTCGGCTGGCAAGAGAAGTACCCGGACGTCGACGTCGTGCGAAGGATCTATCTGTCCGGGCCACGTCACCACCTCATCGAGTGGTCCCGATCTGCCCAGCTTCTTGTCGTCGGCAGCCGTGGCCGCGGCGGGTTCCGTGGCCAGCTGCTCGGCTCAACCAGCAACGCGCTCGTCCAGCGTGCCTACTGTCCGGTCATGGTGGTCCATTCGCACTGATGCCTTCGGCTCGACGCTCTGCCAGGACGGCTGGCGAACCGAGCGGTGACTTCGGCCGGTAACGCCGCCGAAGTATGAACAACCCGGCGTTACGGGGCATAGAGATGGATGGTGCTGTTGTGCAACAGGGTTGACATGGCGCCCAGCGTCGGTTGTCCGGAGAGCGGGAATCGACACGTCAGCAACCGGGCCGCGGCTGATACACGGGCCGGGCCTGGGACGCGGGAGATCCGGGGCGTCGGCTACGCGTTGCCGTGCGAACGGGCAGCTCTTTGCCGCGGCTTTGAAGTTCTATGAGCACTGTGACTCGGAATTCATACCGATAGAAACCCGATCGACAGCGTCTGTTGTACTCGAAAAGGAGAAACCCTCATCCTTCCCGGCTGCCTGGTTGCACCCGACCAGTACGACACAAAAGCCACCGGCGGTGCCAAAGCCATACACGGTCTACAGGCTGCGAGTCAGGGCTATGATGCGAATTCAGCCGTGCGGTCGAGTTCAGGTTCCAATAGGTTTCTTTTCCTGCATCTCGGCGGGTTCGACCGTCGGAGACCGTGCTGCGGGTAGCTCTACCGTCTGGCGTACTTCTGGGAATGTTCGACTCCGGAGTCCATCTCTTTTTCGTCCTTCTTGCCGATATCACGAGCCATACCGGTGGGAACGAGTACTTCGAACTTCGGCGGGTAACCAAATGTCAAAAAGAGGGTCGGCGTATGGCTTTCGACTCTTGAAACAGGTCGAAAAACCGACAAGGGTGGAAGTTGTGTCGATGACCACCAAAGAGCCCTGGTGGTGGTACGACCGAACGGGCAGCGGGAAATGCCACCGTCGGTGGGCGGGGATACCGGTCCACGGCGTCGTGGCGGGCGTCGACGTCCTTCGTCGTCGACATGCCGGTCTGCGAGCGACTGCCCCGGATCTGTGACTGTCGAGGGAGGTAGGTAACAATGGCACCTGATACGGCAGTGGTGCTCGATCGCGCGGGGCTGGATCGTCTGATCGAGGTTCTCATCGACGACGGTTACCGGGTTATCGGCCCGACCGTACGCGACAACGCGATCGTGCTCGCCGAATTGGCCTCGGGGCGCGAACTGCCCGCGGGGTGGGGGGTGGATTCCGCGCCGGGCCGATACCGGTTGCGCCGTCGCGAGGATGCCGCGGTGTTCGGGCACTCCGCCGGCCCCCAGTCCTGGAAACAGTTTCTGCATCCGCCGCACCGCACGCTGTGGACCAGCGACCCCGATGTCCACGTACAGCCTGCCGACGAACCTCCGACCAGGGACGCGTTCCTCGGGGTGCGCGGCTGCGACCTGGCGTCCATCGCCATCCTGGATCGGGTGCTCGGAGCGGGGGCCCATCCGGACAGCTCCTTCGCCCGAAAACGCCAGGGCCTGTTCGTGGTCGCGGCGAACTGCACCGAGCCGGGCCAGGTGTGTTTCTGCGTCTCCATGGGCACCGGCCCACAGGTGGGACCGGGATACGACATCGCACTCACCGAGCGTATCGACGAGCAGGGCCACCGGTTCCTGGTCGAGGTGGGTAGCGCCGCCGGTGAACGTGTCATGGCGCTGGTAACGGCTCGCTCCGCCACCGAAGCCGAGATATCCGATGCCCGGGCGGCCGTGGCCGAGGCTGCTAACAGGATGTACCGCGCGATGCCTGAGGTCGACCTGCCGACGTTGCTGCGCGAATCGCGCGAGTCGCCGCACTGGGAGGACGTGGCGAATCGGTGCCTGACCTGCGGCAACTGCACGATGGTCTGCCCCACCTGCTACTGCACCACCACCGAGGATGTCACCGACCTGACCGGTGAGCACGCCGAACGGCAACAACGATGGGTGTCGTGTTTCGAATTGGACTACTCCTACGTGCATGGTGGCAGCGTGCGGAAATCCGGCGAGAGTCGGTATCGCCAGTGGATCAGCCACAAACTGGGTACATGGCACGATCAGTTCGGCAGCTCCGGATGCGTCGGCTGCGGTCGGTGCATCGCGTGGTGCCCGGTCGGCATCGACATCACCGCTGAAATGTCGCGGCTCGCCGAACTCGCGGAGAGAGGCGCCGCGGATGGCTGACATCGGCGAGCTGTCGACTTTTCACCGACTCGCCGGGCTGAGCCGCGACGAACTGACCGTATTGGCGCGGATCGGCAAAGGCGTGTCCTTCCCGCCTGGGCAGCGGCTGTTCACCGAACATGCGCCGGCCGACCGCTGTTGGTTGATCTGCGACGGTCTGGTCCAGCTGGACGCGCAGATACCGGGACGCGGCGAGGAAGTGGTGCAAACACTCGGGCGTGGCGACCTGCTCGGATGGTCCTGGCGGGTAGCGCCGTACCGGTGGCATTTCGGGGCGAAGTGTATCGACGCGGTGACCGCGATCGAGTTCGATGCGCGGCAGTTGTCCGAACTGGTCGATCAAGATCCGAGATTCGGGCGCGCATTGACCACCGTGCTATTCGAGACCGTGTTGGAACGGCTGCAAGCCACTCGGGCCAGACTGCTCGATCTCTATCGCAACCCTGGTAAGGCCCGGACGTGAACGCCAACTTCCCGGTCGCATATCGCGTAACCCACCGCATCCAGCAGACGGCGGATACCGCGACGTTGCGGCTGCGCCCGGTCGACGCCACGTTGCCGCCGTTTCTTCCGGGCCAATTCATGATGCTCTATGCGTTCGGCGTCGGCGAAGTCGCCATTTCCATCAGCGGCGACCCGAGCCAGCAGGATGGCACCCTGGAGCACACCATCCGTGCGGTGGGACCGATCAGCCGTGCGCTGCACGACACTCCGCCGGGCGGACTGATCGGCGTGCGCGGGCCATTCGGTACCGACTGGGGACTGGAAGCCACGGTTGGCCGAGACCTGATCATCGTGGCAGGCGGCCTCGGGTTGGCCCCGCTGCGTCCGGTGGTGCTCGCCGCAATAGCAGCGGGAAATGATTTCGGCCGGGTCAGCCTGGTCACCGGCGCCCGCACGCCCTCCGACATGTTGTTCCGCGACGAACAGGAAAAATGGATGGCCGACGGAGCGCTGGAGGTCCACCAGACTGTCGACCGCCCGACGGAGGGGTGGCGCGGCCGAGTCGGGTTCGTTACCGAACCTACGGCACACCTGACTATCGCGCCGGACCGTACCACCGCGTTCCTGTGTGGCCCGGAGCCGATGATGCGGTTCAGCGCGGAGACATTGCTCCGTAAATCCGTGTCGGCCGCCGATATTCGAATGTCCTTGGAGCGCAACATGCAATGCGGAACCGGGCTGTGCGGTCACTGTCAGCTCGGTCCGCTGCTGTTGTGCCGGGACGGTCCGATCGTCGATTACGTGACAGCCGATCCCCTGCTCACGGTAAGGGAGTTGTGATGAGTACAGCGACTTTGGCGGTCTGGAAGTTCGCGTCATGCGATGGCTGCCAGCTCACCGTGCTGGATTGCGAAGACGAGTTGCTCACGCTTGCGGACCGAATCCGGGTTGTGCATTTCCTCGAGGCCTCCAGCGCAGTGGTGGCCGGTCCCTATGACGTATCACTGGTGGAGGGTTCCATCACCACTCCCGACGATCTATGGCGGATCCGCGAGGTGCGCGACCAGTCGAGATTCCTGGTGACGATCGGAGCGTGCGCGACACACGGAGGTATCCAGGCACTGCGCAACTTCGCTGACGTCGCCGAATTCACTTCGGTGGTGTACGCGAGCCCGCAATATATCGACACGCTGGCTACTTCCACCCCGATCTCGGCGCATGTCCCGGTGGACTTCGAGTTGCGTGGCTGCCCCATCGACCGCCGCCAACTGCTCGAGGTGCTGAATGCGTTTCTGGCGGGGCGGGCCCCGGACATACCGAATACCAGCGTCTGTACCGAGTGCAAACGCCGCGGCCTGACCTGTATCACGGTCGCCGAGGGAATCCCGTGTCTGGGACCGGTCACCCATGCCGGATGCGGTGCTCTATGTCCGGGCGTGCATCGCGGCTGTTACGGCTGCTTCGGTCCGATGGCGACCCCGAACCTCCGCGCGCTGCTCCCCCAGCTGGCCGAAAATGGCATGTCCGACAGCGAAATCAACCGGATTTTCAGCACTTTTGCAGTCAACGCACCGGAATTCGCGCAGGGAAACTCCGAGCATGAGCAACCGCATTAGGCACCTCCAGGTCAATTCTCTGGCCAGGGTGGAGGGTGAGGGCGCGCTACGCGTCGTGATCCGGGATGGCGAAGTCGAGGCAGCGGAGCTGAGCATCTACGAGCCGCCCAGGTTCTTCGAAGCGTTTCTGCGTGGCCGCGCGTACACCGAGCCACCGGACATCACCGCACGGATCTGCGGGATCTGTCCGGTGGCGTACCAGACCAGCGCCTGCAACGCGCTGGAGCAGGTTTGCGGGGTGGAACTCGATCCGCCGCTTGCCGCCCTACGCAGACTCTTGTACTGCGGCGAGTGGATCTCGAGCCATACCCTCCATATCTATTTGCTGCACGTGCCCGATTTTCTCGGCTATCCGGATGCGATCGCCCTGTCCCGAGACCACCGCCACATCGTCGAGAAGGGGCTGGCGCTGAAGAAGTCGGGAAACGCCCTGCTCGAGTTCATCGGCGGGCGCGCCATCCATCCGGTCAACGTCCGAATCGGCGGCTTCTACTCGGTGCCGAGGCGCGCCGAGCTGGCACCGATGGCCGAGCAACTACACCGCGCCCTCGATTACGCGATCGAGACGGCCCAGTGGGTGGCGGGATTCGAGTTCCCCGATCTGGAATTGACCCACGATCTGCTGGCCGCATCCGATCTCCACCGGTATCCGATCGACCGCGGTGATATCCGAACCAGTACCGGCGCCACCTTCCCAGCCGCGGAATTCTCCACGCATGTCGTCGAGCACCAGGTACCGCACTCCACGGCACTACATGCCCAGCTCGACGGCCGTCGATACCTCACCGGACCACTCGCGCGATACTCGCTGAACTCTCAGCTCCTGTCGCCGACGGCGCGACAAGTCGCCAGTGCGGCCGGCCTCGGCGCGGAGTGCCGCAATCCTTTCCGCAGCATCGTTGTTCGCGCGGTCGAGGTGGTGTACGCGATCGACGAGGCATTGCGGCTGATCGACGAATACCACCATCCACAACGCCCAGCGGTGCCGGTGACGCCGGCTGCGGGCGTCGGGCACGGAGTCAGCGAGGCACCACGTGGATTGCTCTATCACCGATACGAACTGGACGCCGGCGGCATCATCCTCGATGCCACCATCGTGCCGCCGACCTCGCAGAACCAGCCCGCCATCGAAGACGACCTCCGGCGGGTTGTCGCGGCTAACAAGGACCTGGATGACGCCATGCTGACCTCGCTGTGCGAACGTACCATCCGCAATTACGATCCTTGCATCTCCTGTTCGGCTCACTTCCTCGATATGGAGATGGTGCGCCTGTGACTCCGCCGCACCCTGGCGCCGTGGTTATCGGCCTGGGCAATCAGTATCGCGGCGACGACGCTGTCGGTCCGGCGGTGGTGTCGGAACTCCAGCGCTACCGGCTCCCTGACGTGGAGCTGATCCTCAGCGACGGCGAACCCGTCGGTTTACTCGAGGCATGGAGTGGTGTCGATCTCGCGATCCTGGTGGATGCCGTCCTGCGTGAACCATCCGATCCGGGCCGCATCTGGCGTTCGACCGTAGACAATCTGCATGGGGTGACCCACAGTGCGAGTACGCATACTCTCAGCGTCCCCGAAGCCCTTCTGTTGGGGCGAGCGCTCGACCGAGTCCCAGGCAAACTTATCGTCATCGCGGTCGAAGCCGCCGACCTCGATTACGGTCTGGGTTTGTCCGCTCCGGTCGCAGCCGCCGTACCACGAGTTGTCGAAACCGTCTTGGACGAGCTGACTGCGATGAAGATCGACTCGATCCGGCCATAGCCATCCGCTGATCGAGGTGATCCACCACGTCATCGACCGCTATGGCCGACGCAATCCGGCTAGGGAAGCGTCCAAGAGGATTCGCTGCTCGGCTGCGGCGACAGCACTGCGAACGTGGGACGCCACGTCAGGGTTGACCGAGATCGATGTGATGCCCATGCCCACGAGGCTCGCGGCGTATCCGGGGCGGGTCGAGGGCGCCTGGCCGCACAGCGATGATGTGAGGTCGTGGTCGCGGGCAATGCCCACGATGCGGGAAATCGCGTCGAGGACGGCCGGGTCCGACTCGTCGAACATTTCCGCGCACGACTGTGAGTCGCGGTCGACACCAAGCACGAGCTGGGTCAGGTCGTTGCTGCCGATGGAAACGCCGTCGATGCCGAGGCCGGCGTACTCGGGGAGCCAGTACACCACTGACGGCACCTCGGCCATCACCCACCGACGCAATCCGCGGCTGTGCCCGAGCGGACTCGCATCGACGAGATCCAGGCACTGCTCCAGCTCCCACCTAGTGCGGACGAACGGGAGCATCAGATGAATATTCGGGGTCAGTTCGCGTGCTCGGGCCAATGCCGCGAGCTCCAGGGCGAACATGTCCGGTTCGTGGATGTAGCGGAAGCAGCCCCGGTAGCCGATCATCGGGTTGTCCTCAACCGGCTCGTAGTCCGCTCCACCTGTCAATCCACGGAACTCATTGCTGCGCAGGTCCGTTGTCCGATAGATCACTGGCCGCGGCGCAAACGCCGCGGCAATGCGCCGCACTGATTCCGACATCGCGGCGACGAACTGTTCCTGTTCGCCTCGGGCGATCAGGTCGCGCGGATGCCGACCGCCGAGCGCCTGGGTCAACATGAATTCCGCCCGCAGCAGCCCGACGCCGTCCACGTTCTGGGCCGCCACGGTTTCGGCGGCATCCGGCATCGCCAGATTGACGTAGATCTTCGTTGCCGTGACGATCGGCGGCTCGGCATCGGCAAGGTGCGGCTGCGCCACCTGGACGGGCTGCGCCAGCGGATGGCTGCCGGAGAACACCCGGCCCGCTCCCCCATCGACTGTGACGACCTGGCCATCGACGAGATCCGACGTGGCAGAGCGTGTCCCGACGACGCAAGGTACACCGAGTTCGCGCGCGACGATGGCAGCGTGGCAGGTGGTTCCACCACTGTCGGTGACCAGCGCGGCGGCCCTGCGGATCGTCGGAACCCAGTCCGGCGTGGTCATCGCGGCAACCAAGACCTCTCCGTCGCGCAGGCGCGACCCCTCGGCCGGACGCGAAAGGATGCGGACCGCTCCGGAGGCGATACCTGGCGAGGCGGCCAGACCCGCCGCCAGCTGGGCACCCGCCGGGACCGGCGTCGTGGCTGCCGGGGGCCGGTCGATCGTGGTGATCGGGCGCGCCTGGACCAGCCAGATCCTGCCACCGTCATCGATGACCCATTCCACATCCTGCGGTCTGCCGTAGTGCTTCTCTCCGGCGATCGCCAGCCGAGCGATGGCTTGCAGCTCGTCGTCCGTGAGGACCGAGCGATCGTCCCCGGCTCCAACAAGTGCGATCGACCGATCGCCGCCGCTGTCCCCGCGGACGATCTCGAATTCCTGATTTCCGCGATGCGCCTGCAAAATCCGGAGATCATCCTTGACCAGCACATAGTGATCCGGCTCGACCGCGCCGGAGACTACTACCTCGCCCTGCCCGCGCGCCGCCTCGATCACCACCCGGTTCCGCTCACCCGTGCTCGGGTCGGCGGTGAATGCCACGCCGCTTCGTTCGGCGGACAGCATGATTTGCACCGCCACCGCCATCGCGGGCTCACCCGCGAATCTCCGCTCGGCCCGGTACGTTTCGGCCCTCGGGCTGAACAGCGACGCCCAGCAGCGCTGCACCGCGTCGAGCAGTGCGGCGATACCGGAGATATTCGTGAACGTCGCGTTCATTCCCGCGAACGACGCCGATGCGCTGTCCTCGCCAGTCGCCGACGACCGGACTGCGACCACCGCCTCAGCGCTGTCGGTACCGAGTCCCTGATAGGTCAGCGTGATCTGGTCGGCAAGATCGGGCGGCATGCCCGCTTTGGCCACCAGCGCCCGCAGCTGCTCGCAGTGCCGCGCGAGTGCTTCGCCGTCACCGACCGCAGCCAACGCCCGGCGATGCTCGGCGGCCAGCTCGTCCGCGACTCCACCGCGGCGCATCGCATCCAGATAGCCGTCGCGGAGAATGATGAAACCAGGGGGCACGGGTAGCCCGGCCGACGTGAGCTCACCGAGATTGGCGCCCTTTCCACCCGCCTCGACTTCGTCAGACAGCCGGATGGCGGAAAGATCGCGGACAACCTCTCCGGGTCGCCGCACATCCGACGCTGCAGTGTTCGTGTGTTGCTCAGCCGGCTCCGCTGTGTCCATGGGTCGACTATGTTCGCCTGACCACCGTGGATACAGAGGCCAACGCCTATGGATGCCGGGCATACCGTCTGTCACGGCAGGGACCAATGGCCCTGCACAGCGGTATGGCCTCCGAACTGACGAAAGTCACCGATCGTCTCTCATTTCGGCTCTGTCCACTGCAGTTTTGCGGCTCTAACGTCGGGTCTCTCAGTCAACGCGAACGAGAATCCGCGGCGAGAGGGACGGACATGCGCACAGCTGTTGCCCATGAATTCATGTTCGACACCCGCCACCACCGTCGGCGGGCATATTGCGGCGGAGCAAAACGCCGTCGACTGGGTCCGCGCAGCCGCTTCCGAGCTATCCGATCCCTGCCAGGTGTGATGTAACCGTGACACAAACGCGATCCGTGGACGACACGACGTTCGAGGCCGCCGTTATCGATCCGACCGAGCATCTGGATCTGCTCCTTCGCGATCTCCGAAGTGCCAGATCTGGGCTGTCCACCCGAGAAGCTGAGCGCCGCCTGCTCCACCTGGGCCCCAACGCGCTGCGCCGCCGCGGCGGCGTCCGCTGGCCGAAGGAACTGGCGCAGCAGTTCACACATCCTCTGGCGTTGTTGCTCTGGGCGGCCGCCGGTCTGGCCTGGTCGGTGGGCATCGCACCCATCGCGATCGCGATTCTCATCGTGATCGTGGTCAACGCCATGTTCGCCTTCGTGCAAGAGCGGCACGCCGAGCATGCCGTCGAAGTGCTGGCGGGCTTCATTCCTCTGCGCGCGAATGTCATTCGGGACGGACGGCCGCGCACGATCGATGCCGGCGACTTGGTGCCCGGAGACGTCCTGGTCATCGCGGAGGGCGATCGGATCTCGGCGGATGCCCGGCTGCTCGATGGTGGCATCGAGGTCGACATGTCGACTCTCAATGGGGAGTCGATGCCCGCATTTCGGTCCGCCGACCTCATCGATACGCAAGAGCCGTTGCTTCGTGCTCGGGATGTCGTATTCAGCGGCACCACCTGCACGGAGGGCACGGCCAGGGCGGTGGTGTTCGCCACCGGAATGAGGACCGAACTCGGGCGGATCGCCTCACTGTCGGAGCGTGTGGAGCGCGACGAGAGTCCACTCGAGGCACAGATCCGTCGTGTCGCCTGGCTGATCGCGCTGATCTCGGTTCTGCTCGGCGCCGCGTTCATCCCGTTGGCGACGCTCGGCGCCGGGCTGTCATTCCTCAACGCGGTGATCTTCGCGGTCGGTCTACTGGTCGGCAACGTGCCGGAGGGACTGCTGCCGGTCATCACCTTGGCCCTGGCCATCGGGGTGCGCAAAATGGCCGATCAGGGCGCGGTAATCAAGCGCCTCAGCGCCGTGGAGACGCTCGGCTCGACCGAAGTGATCTGCACGGACAAGACGGGCACGCTGACCGAGAATCACATGCGCGTCACCACCATCCACACTGTGGCCGGTCGGATCGACCTCACCGGTGCCGGTCGGGGCGATAGCCTGAACGACTCGGCCTCGGCTCGACTGACTGCCGCCATGACAGCGTGCAATAACGCCCAGATCGATGACGACGGCCCGGCCACCGGCGACCCGACCGAACTCGCAGTCATGGCGGCGGCGATCGTTCTCGGCGCAACCCTGGACACCGCCGATCGACAGCGATCGCGGCGCAAACAGTTTTCCTTCGATCCGATACGCAAACGCATGTCAACCGTCGATGAGTACGGCGGGCTCCGGTGGGTGCACACCAAGGGTGCCCCGGAATCCGTGCTACCGCTGTGCGTGGCCGAAATGGATACCGACGGCACCGATCGCCCGCTGACACCGACACGGCGAAACGAATTGGCCCAACTAGTGGATGCTCAGGCGGCCAATGGCTTACGTGTGCTGGCTACCGCGGACCGTCGCCTCGCACCGACCCAGGCCATGCCGGAATCCAGCGCCGCCGCCGAGCGGGGCCTGACCCTGCTCGGTTTGCTGGCGATAGTGGATCCGCCGCGTTCGGAGGTGCCCGACGCCGTTGCGCAATGCTATGCCGCGGGGATCCGGATCATCGTCATCACCGGCGACCACGGCCTGACCGCCGCAGCCATCGCACGCCAGGTCGGCATCGTCCGCGGCGAGCCCACCATCGTCACCGGCGACGAACTCGACCGGATGAGCGAGCCCGAACTGGACGAATTGCTCTGCGGACCTGCGGAATTGATCTTCGCACGGTCGTCACCCGAGGCGAAGCTGCGGATCGCCGACGCACTGCGCGGGGTCGGGCGGGTGGTCGCGATGACCGGGGACGGCGCCAACGACGCTCCTGCGCTACGCCGAGCCGATATCGGGATCGCGATGGGCCGCTCGGGCACCGATGTAGCACGGGAAGCCGCCACGATGGTGCTCACCGACGACAATTTCGCGAGCATCGCCGCCGCTGTCAATGCGGGACGGCGTGTCTACGACAACATCCGTAAGTTCATTTTCTACATCTTCGCGCACGCCACCCCCGAGATCACGCCATTCCTGGTGTTCGCTCTCTCTGGCGGCGCCGTGCCGCTTCCGCTGACCGTCATGCAGTTGCTCGCCTTCGATGTCGGTACCGAGACAGTGCCGGCTCTCGCGCTCGGTCGCGAACCGGCCGAACCGGGTCTGATGCAACGGCCGCCCCGCAAACGGAACGAATCGGTGATCCGGCCTGCGATGTTGTTGCGTGCCTGGCTGTTTCTCGGAGTCATATGCGCGGTACTCGCTATGGCCGGCTTCTTCGCTGTGCTCTTGGCCGCCGGTTGGCGCCCCGGTGACCCCACCGAGGCGGGCGCGCCGTTGCATCATGCCTACCTGCAGGCCACCACCATGACTTTCGTCGGCATCGTCGCCGGCCAGGTCGGAACCGCATTCGCCGCCCGCACCGAACGTGTCGCACTGCGTACGGTAGGTGCGTTCTCGAATCCATTGCTGCTGTGGGGCATCGCGTTCGAAATCGCCTTGACTGCGGTGATCGTATACTTTCCGCCGATCCAGGATCTGCTCGGCACCGCAGCGCTGGAACCATGGATGCTGGCCATCGTGGCTCCGTTTCCACTCATCGTTTGGGGCGCGGACGAACTGCGGCGGCTGCTGGTGCGGCGGCTCGCGGCCACAACGGCCGAAGCGCCTCAGCCAGCGCCCATTCGACATCTGGCAACCGTGGCCGACGGCACTACCTCGATAACATTCGACCGCACAAACCGAGGATTCAACGACCAGGAGCGAGCCATATCGGATGACGACACCGTCACCGAAACAAATCCGTAGATCGTGGACGGCGATCTGCGCGTACCACCGATCTGGTTGACTACAACCAGATCCTGGCCGTGTGCCGCCGGCCGGGTGCGACGAGACGACGGCGCCGAGTGGCGGCTGCAACTTCGGGTGTAGCGGTCGACCGGGCATCTCCGACCGGCCGAATGCCGATCGAACCGCGGTCCGATTGCTACATTGCGTCGAATCCACGTAAAGATCGCGGACACAAACTCGCGCACCCGGACTCGGCACTGCGGCGCAACGTTCACTGCGGTGTTACGCAGCCTCGGCATCAGCGAGGGCTGTCGGATATTCGTCTACTACCTTGATCGGCATCGCGCGTCGCCTGGGCGTGATCGAGGAGTCGGTCGATGGCCTGCTCGACCGACTCGGCAAGCACGGCGATGTCGGGTGTGGTGTCGAAATCGCCGGTAATACCGAATGTCAGCTGATCGCTGTAGCTCAGTATGGCGATGCCGGTGCGCAGCCGCATCGCGATCGGCACGTAGGCCAGGATTTCCAGCACCTCCCGGCCGTAGAGATACAATCGACGCCGAGGCCCAGGCACGTTCGTCGCCAAAGCGGCGATGCCGTGCTGGGGAAATCGGGAAACTAGCCGGAAAGTCCACGCGATCGGCGCAAAAGGCAGCCAATCGGCCAGCGTGAGTATCGCGCTCGCGGCCGACGCCTCGCCCCTGGCCTTGTGCCTCGACATCCGCTCGTGAACCGTGGCCAGCTGCCCGACCGGGTCGCCGATATCAACCGGGAGCACCGGCAGCATGAGCGAGATCCGGTTGTCCAAGAGGTATTTCGCGTGCGAGGCACGGACCGACACCGGTGCCAGAATCCGCACCTTGTCCGCGGTGGGTTCCTCGCCGCGCCGCAAGAGTATCGACCGGAAGGCCGACGTGACGGCGGCCAAGGCCACGTCGTTTACCGTCGCGCCGAATACCGCACCGATCTCCTGGACCGTCGACAGCGACGTCCGTGCCACGGCGTAGCGGTGTTGCCGTCCGATGGGACCGTTCAACGACGACACGGGGGCTGGCCGCACAGTGGACAGTGCCAGCGGCGCAGCAGCGCGCACGGTCTGGGCCACGATTCGTGGCGCGTCCACCGGAAGCCGCAGCATGTTCACCGCTAGCGCGCGCCAGTCGAACGAACTGGCGGCCGGGGCTGCGCGGGGTACAGTCTTATGGTCGGAGCGCGGATCGCATAGACGCTCGAATAGGGAGATTCCCGAGACGCCATCGACCATACTGTGGTGGGCCTTCACGATCATCGCCCAACGATCACCGGCAAGCCGTTCGACGACCACGCATTGCCACAGTGGGTGGTCGCGGTCGAGGCGTTCCTCCATCACCTCCGCGATCAGCTCACAGAGCGTGGGCTCGTCGCCGGGTTCGGGCAGTGCCATCCAACGGAGATGGTGCGCCAAATCGAAATTCGGGTCGTTCACCCAGACGGGTGCGGTGAGATCCCACAGGGTGGTCCGTACCTTCTGCCGGAGCCTGGCATCCATCGTCAGCCGCTTCGCCAACCCCGCTGTGAACTCAGCGCGCCGGGGAGGTGGTCCGGCGACGATCGCTACCGCGCCGATCCCGACACTCACATGCCGATCGGTGTCCTCCAATTCCATGAATCCCGAGTCCAATGGGTTCAGTTCGGTCATCGCGGATCTTTCATCTCGACGTCGTGGACGCCGGTGCCTGGTCGGCCACGGCCGCTACCTGCTCCCATTCTCGATCGACCATGGACGCGGCGGCAGGTGCGAAGGCACTCTGTCCGCAGGACGTTGGGCCTATGGTTCCCGGAGGCCAGCAGCGAGAACAGGGTCGGAGGTCCCGCCAGAACGTGCGCAATGACTGTGTCGGCGGCGCCACCCCGCCTACGACACTGAACGGTATGACCGCCCGTGATGCCTCTGGCGTACCCGACGTGCCGGACCATCCGACCATGCTGGCAGCGATACGACTCGGCTGCCGCGCACCGTCGGTGCACAACACCCAGCCGTGGCGCTGGGTATTCGACGGCGCCCGCCTCCATCTCTACAGCGATACCGACCGGCAATTGTCGATGGATCCGCATGGGCGCCAACTCATGATCAGCTGTGGCGCCGTGTTGCATCACGTGCGAACCGTCTTCGCCGCCTACAACTGGCATACCGACACCGTGCGTCTGCCCGATCCCAGGCAACCGCGGCACCTCGCGGCCATCGAGTTCCATCCGTGGCCCGACCCACCCGCGGAGGTGCGCGCCCGCGCCGACGCGATCGACCACCGCTACACCGACCGGCTTCCGATGCTCCGGCCTGACGGCTGGGACGATCTCGTGCCCGCATTGCGAAGACTGGTGGCGCCACACGGCATCGAACTCGACGTCCTCGACGACAGCGTCAGGTCCCGGCTGGTAGCCGCCTCAGAGCAGTCCACGGCGCTGCGCCGTTACGACATGCTGTATCAGTCCGAATTGCACTGGTGGACCGGACATACCAATATGCCGGAGGGGATTCCTCCGTCGTCACTGATCTCGGAGGCCGAATTCGCCCGGGTCGGCGTCGGACGTACGTTTCCGTCGGTGCCGCGCTCGATGCGACGCGATCATATCCAGGACCAAGCCTGTATTGTGCTCTTGAGCTCGAACGGCGATACCCTGCGGGAGTGGGTGCACACTGGGGAAGCGTTGTCGGCTGTCCTGCTCGAATGCGCCGCGGCGAGCCTGTCCACCTGTGCGCTCACCCACATCACCGAGGTGTCCTCGGGTCGGAAGCTGTTGGCCAATTTGGTCGCGCGCGCAGGATTCCCGCAGGTGCTGCTGCGCGTCGGTACGGCGCCCGACGCAGACGAACCCACGCCGACCCCACGCAGGTCGCTGACCGACGTGTTCACCGAACACCGGGACTAGGCTCGCTGCCCTCCCTATTCGCATGGTCCGTGTTCGCGCGCGCCAAAGTGAACAACACCTCGTCCTCTTGGGCGAAGTGCAGTGTCAGAACCGCGTCGAGTCCATACAGCGTTGCGCGCAGGTCGGGCACCTGATCGGCGGCAATGCTGTGCGGAGCGTCATCGAGATGGCGGTGGATCCGCTCGACCAGACGCTCGATCTCGGTGTGCTCCCGACTCATCGTGACCAGCGCTTCAGGATCGTCCAGGTAGTTCGATAGGGCGGGATAGAGTTCGGCTTCCTCGGCGTGCTCGTGGGGCACGACGTACTCGGCGAGCAGTTCGAGCGCACGGCGGACCGCGGCGTCGGCGATCGGTCCCGGCCCGTCTCCCAGTGCGTCGGCCGCATCGCGTACCGACGCGCGTGCGGCGTGCAGCCCCTCGTGCTCGCGCGCGAAACGCGCCACGAGTGGGTCGATCGACGCGGTATCCCGACCTCGCCCTACCCGTAACGCCCGCAACGCGTTCAAGATCACCGCGACGTCGATGCCCTCCTGGACCAACGCGCCCACTGCCGGCACGAGCAAGCCGAAGGCCGCCGCGACCATGGCGCACAGCGACAGGAGCATTCCGGCCACGGCGCTCTGCACCGCCAACCGGTGCGCGCGCTGAGCGATCTCGACCGCATCGGCGAGCCGACCGATCCGATCGTCGACGATCACCGCGTCGGCGGCCTGCGCCGCAGCGGTCGACCCGCGCGAGCCCAGTGCGATACCGACGTCTGCCGCAGCCAGTGCGGGAGCGTCGTTCACCCCGTCACCGACCATCACTGTCACGCCGCCGCGACGCTCGGCACGGATGGCCGCGATCTTGTCGGCTGGGTCAGCGTCGGCGACTACCTCGGTGAGCCCGAGCATGCGTGCCACCTCTCTCGCGTTGTCGACCCGGTCACCGGTGAGCATGACCAGCCTGTGCAGGCCCGAAGTACGCAACCTCCGCATGGTGCGGGCGGCGTCCGTGCGAATGCGATCACGCACCAGCAGGGCAGCGACCGGCTCGTCGTCGACCGACACCCAGATCACGCTCGCCAGGTCCAAACGGGCGCGGCGCAAAGCAACATCGGCCCACGCGGCAGGCTCGGCGCTCTCCGGCAATCGGCCCACACTCACCCAGTGGCCCTCCACCCGACCTCTTGTTCCACGGCCGGGTCGCTCCGAAATGCTCTCCGCGACAGCGGGGTCCAGCCCGCGCGCCGCTGCCGCAGCAATAACCGCCGCAGCCAGCACATGCGCCGAATACTGTTCGACAGCGGCGGCCCGCCGTAGTACGGCGGGCACGTCGGCGTCCGGCGCGGCGACGACATCGATCACCTCGGGTCGCCCGATTGTCACCGTGCCGGTCTTATCCATCGCGAGACAGACCGCGCGGCCGAGCGTTTCGAGCGCGGCGCCGTTCTTCACAACCACCCCCGCCCGAGCCGACCGCGACATCCCGGCGGTGATCGCTACCGGGACAGCGAGCAGCAGCGGACATGGAGTCGCGGTGACCACCACGGCGACCGCTCGCACGGCGTCGCCCGTAATGACCCATGCGATACCCGCAACGGCCAGCGCAACAGGCAGGAACCATACCGCGATCCGATCGGCAAGCCGCACCACGGGGGCGGCCGTGGCGGCCGCCTGCCCCGCCAATGTCACGATCCCGGCGTAGGTGCTCTCGGCGGCAGTGGCCCGAGCCCGGATATCAACCGCACCACCCGCGTTCACCACACCGCTACGGATATCCGTGCCGACGTCGCGAACCACGGGTACCGGCTCCCCGGTCAACGCCGACTCGTCGAACACGCCCTCCATGATGAGAACGCCATCGACGGGAACGGTTTCTCCGGGCAGGACGACTACCGTGTCACCCGTTGACACCGCCGCCGCCGCGACCGTCTCGATGCCATCGGCCTGCCGTAGATGTGCCTGGACGGGTGCGCGCCGCAACAGCTCCGAGAGGTCGTGACCAGCCCGGCGGCTCGCGTACGCATCCAGCACCCGTCCCGTCGCGACCATCAGAGCGATGAGCGCGCCCGCGAAGTATTCGCCGACGAAGGCCGCTCCGACGAGGGCTACGAGTGCAAGCATGTCCGCGCCGTATCGGCCTCTACGCAGATCCGCCCACACCCACATCAGGGTAGGAACCACGGCTACGGCCACGGCCGCGAGCCACAGCAGGTTGGCGGCCTGCCACCCTGGCAACCACGCAGCCAGTCCCCCAGCGACGAGCACGGCGATTATCGACGCCAATGCCGCCTCCGGGTAACCACGCCATCGCATACCCCAGCGCATCACCGCCCCGATCGACTCGATGACAAATCGCATGACTCAGTACCTCACTCCGCGTACAGGGCGAGAGTTCGACCGAGCGCGGCCCCTCTCCGGCCTGTGGCTGCCCAGTTCATGTGCTTCATAGTCCCGCCGGTGTGTCGTGCGGCACAGGAGACAAAGCCCTCACCCCGGTGGCCATTCGGCACCGCTCGTCCTGTGTGCTGAAATCTTCCACCATTCGACTTCCGCTGACCTCCTCGCCGACCACGACCGTGTGGCGGGTAGCGCGACAGCTAGTGTGTCGCGCCTGAAATCAGGCAAGTAAGTTGATATTTTGTTTGTGTGTCGCATCGTGGACCTTCTGCTGTTGAGATCACGCTGTCCGATGGCGAGCGTGCCGAGCTTGTGCGCAGGTCGGGGTCGTTGGACCGGCGTGAGGCCGAACGGGCGTGGATTGTGCTGGCCTGTGCTGAGGGTATGTCGAACGCCGGTGTGGCCCGGGATCTCGGTGTCGCAGTGGGGACGGTGGCGAAATGGCGGGGCAAGTTCGCGACCCATCGGTTGGATGGGTTGGCCGACAGTGGTCGTGGCGGTCGACCGAAATCCGATCTGGTGTTGAGCGATGCCGAACGCGCGCAACTGATTTCGTGGTCGAGGCGGGCCAAGACCGCTCAG